>VBHI01000080.1 GCA_005881495.1 Chloroflexota bacterium | reverse complement strand
GTCGATTACGCGAAGCACTTACCGCGCTCAACGAAGCAAAGGTACTATTTGACCGGGCAGGATTTGAACACCATTCCGCAGTCACCCTGCTCCAGCATGCTGAGCTTCTTCTTGAAATGGGCTTAACTACCCAGGCCTACGACGAGGCTTATCAGGCCAAAGCGTATTTTGAGGCCCATAGTCTGGTGGCGCGTTTTGTGGGCGCAGGCCTTGTCATGGCTGGCTCACTGATCAAACAGGTTCAGCAGGACAAAGAGCGCCTGGAGAAAGAGCAACAAGATAAACTTTTACTTCACGCCATAGCGATCTGCAAGCAGGCAGTAGAGCAGGCGAGCCTCCACCATTTACGGGAAGAAGTCTATCGAAGCCATCACCTTCTTGGACGGATTTATGCTGAGCAAGGTGATGATAGGAAGGCCGCCTGGCGCTTCAAAGCTGCGATTGTCCAGATCGAACATATTCTCGATGATCTGGTGTTTGATCTCTCTCCCGCCTTTCTGCGTAGAGCGTGGAAGGTATATAAAGACATGATCGTGCTTTGTTTAAGACAGGAAGGGGAAGAAGAGAGAGCATTCGGATACTTCGAACGAGTTCGTTCGCTATCTCTACGGCAACATCTCAGGGCAGCGAAGGCTCCGCCTGGCAGTAGAGCAGGCGAAGAATGTATCTCTCCTTCGCCTGAGTTGCAGGCAGCAGGCGCGGCGATCCTGCGAACGCAGCAAGAACTCAAAGAGTTGCAGGGGGAATACCGCAAATACAGTAACCTGCTTACTCAAATAGATACCACCGTGTCTCCTACCGTTGATCGAGAAGTTCTTGAGGCGGACCTAAAACACCGCGAAACAAAACTGAACGAACTTTTTGAGCGTCTGGATCTTCAACGCACAACGTCAGCGCATTCATCGGTCAAGAGAATGCGTACATCTCCTGGGCCGTATCTGGACATCTCACAACTGAGTCAAGGGCTTTCCCCAGACCGGCTTGTACTGGCATATTTCCTGCACGAGGAAAGTCTTGTTATTTTTGCGTTTACCAACGAAGGCCTCAAAACCTATAAAAAACCGGAGGGCTGGCAAAAACTGGAGCGTATGCTGCTCTTGCTCCATGCTCATTTGCAACCGGGAGGCTGGCCCGATCCTTTTCACCCTCCTCTTCAGGGTGTTCAATTCATGCTACATGAGTTGTACTCCCTGCTTATTGAGCCAGTGCGTGATGTACTCCCTCCAGATAACGGTTTACTTACCATTGTTCCATATGGACCTTTACATGCACTGCCGTTCCATGCTCTCTACGATGGCACGCGCTATCTAATCGAGGATTACCAGATACACTATCTGCCGGCGGCTGGACTATTGAAGGCACCGAACGGAGCCGAACAGGTCGCCCGTGATGAGAGAGACTCGATGCTCGCATCTGCAACGATGAGACCTCCTCTGATATTTGGTTACTCCGGTCGTGGCCAACTACAAAGCGCAATTGTAGAGGCCAAAACCCTGGCGGCCCTGATGGGGGGACGCTGTTACCTGGAAGATGAGGCAACGATCTCCAGGCTGATTGAGGAAGCGCCTGGCAGTCCCATCATCCACCTGGCGACCCATGGGTATAGCAGATTGGACGCCCCCAATTTTTGGTCCGTGCTACTGGCAGACGGGCGATTCAATGCCTTTGATGCTTTCGATCTCGACTTGCAGGTCTGCGAACTGGTGACGCTCAGTGGCTGTGAAACCGGGCTGGCGCTGAGCGGCGGGGGCGATGAACAACTGGGATTGGGAAGGGCATTCCTGGCCGCTGGAGCAGACTCCCTCGTTATGAGCCTCTGGTCAGCAGAGGACGATTCAACCTGCGAGCTGATGCAACGCTTTTATGAGCACCTTCTCAATGAGAAGAGCAAGTCAGAAGCATTGCGCGCTGCTCAACGTAATCTTCTTGAGCGAACAAACTCGCCCTACATCCACCCGTTTTATTGGGCCCCTTTTCGTCTTGTGGGTGGAGTCGGTCCCTTGAAGTACATCAGAAGTAGTAGATAGTTCTCCGGCGCCTAAAATTGATACCGTAAAAAAAGTGAACATGAACGTTTCAAGATCAGGAATATCAGGTGAAATTTTTTAAGCTCCTTTGCATTGCCAAAGGATCAGTAAGGGGATAAGAAGCCATGAACATGCAAAATGATAACATCGTATATTGGCGTAAGAATCAGGTCGCCCTCGTCGTAAACACCAACACGCCGCTAGAACCACATGTTCTCTTGAATCCGGAGCTAGATCCCGTATGGACTAACATCCGTGCAGTATTCAAAGGTGACGTGGTGGCCCCCGAAGCCTTGTCGAATTTAGACTTGAACCACATGCGAACATTCGTATACCCTTCCAGCCGCGTCTATTTTGCCCGGTGTACGCCGCCTGAGCAGGGAAATGCTGATTTGAGTGGTATTGATTATACTTTCGGTGTCCTAAAGAAATTGGAGGATGTGAAAGAGAAGAGCGGGCATGACTACAGCGTCATGCCGAATTGGCTGAATTCAGGCGTTGATAATACACATGGTTGCCCGGTCGGCCCTCCTTTTCCTGTAAAGAGGCTTGAGGGTCGGGGTCGCTATACGATCAATTTGCAGGAGCTACCGGACAATCTGCAAAGCGCAAAAGGGAAAAATGTAACAGTTTTTGTTCTGGATACACTCCCACCAATCAACCAGGTTAAAACGGCAGCGGATAAAGCAGACGATTACAATATGTTGCTGAAGGAGATGGTGGTCGGCATGAAGGACACGGAACCAAACAACGTTGTCAACGCCAGTCCCCCTGCTATTAAGCTCAACTATTCGTTCAATGACATTATCCCGGCTCCCACGGATTCTGCGAAGACGGGCAAAGACATCTATGGGCGTCTTGTTGGCTTCCCTATGGAAGATCATGGACTGGCAATCGCAGGGATACTGCGCGATCTTGCTCCACAAGCCACTATTGAATGCATACGGGTGCTGAATGATTATGGCGTAGGAGATCTTCATACGTTGCTGCTTGCCCTGGACTACATATACAAACTCATTTTGAAGCACGATGAATCGCTTAAATTGCCCGTTGTGATTAATATGAGCCTGGTGTGGCTGCCTCCTGAACATGATATCCATGATGGCTCGTTGCCGGGTATTGAAGACATCATCGCAAGATCAAAGGAAATTTTTCATTCAATACTGACTCAACCTGGCTTTGACGCCATCTTCGTAGCTTCCTCAGGCAATGATTCTGACCCACGCGACGCGATGATGAATCCCTCGGAGGTACGGTTTTCACCACGATATCCTGCGGCCTTTGCAGATGACGAAAAATACAAAATGGACACGATGATCCCGGTTGGCGCAGTCAACAAGGACAAAAAAGCGGCTTCCTATAGCAATTATCCCGGTCAGAGCGGAATCGCGACCTATGGCGGAGAACTACCAAAGCCTCGTCCGTGGTTGCCCGGAGCTCTATCTCACGCCAAAACGCATGTCGATGCTGCGTCCGTCGATGCGATACGTGGTATCTACACAGCAGAAGAATATCCTGCGCTGTCAGTGAATGACGAGAAGAGCGGCAATCAAGAGGGGAACGCTCCACAAGGGATGTCAATGGAATATCCGATGTATCCTGCTCCTAATACCCGCGCCTGGGCCTATTGGTCAGGAACATCATACGCTGCTCCCATCATTAGCGCATTAGCAGCTCGGGTTATAGAATGTGAACGGGCTGGAGCGAGCAGCAATAAGCGTGATCGCAGTATACGGGATATCATCAGCGATGTCGCCAAGGAGCGGCAGGAACTGTGGACGAGAGTGGTTGAGTATAACGAAATGGGTGGATCGCCAGAGATGAGCCAGCCAAAGGACCTAAAGCCAGAGGACCTAAAAGGAAAGATGATTCTAGCTGTGCAAGAGTGGTGTCCAGGGTAGAGAAATAAGTAATATCGATGGCTCCATGAAAATCAACGTTGACAAAAGTATGGTAATCGTGTACTATTCTTGCGGGAAGTACAAGCAATTGTACAAGGCGTGAGCTACTTTCGGGTGTGGCCAAGCGGTAAGGCGACGGTCTTTGGAACCGTTATTCCTAGGTTCGAATCCTAGCACCCGAGCCAACAGAAGTGATACGAGCGTTTTCGGCGGCTTGAACCTCCATGCGGTTAAGTAATCGATGATTGTGGGTTTATGTCGCTTTTTTCTTTCCACACTGCCTAAGTGGTGCGTTCGGGAAATTCGTGGATGAGAACCACGGCCGATAAATCGGCGATGTGCACGATAAATCGGCACCTACGGTTTCCCCAGGAATTAGCGAATGCACCACTAAGTAAAGGGTGAGTATATCAAGTTATGGATACATATGCGACCGTAGTTCTTGCAGCAGGCAAAGGGACTCGGATGCGTTCAACATTGCCAAAAGTGCTTCATACATTAGCGGGCGAGCCACTGTTATCACATGTTCTGAATGCTATTGAGACTATTCCTTCCAGTGCTGTATTTGCTTCCTTCACCGAAACAACACATTCCTACCGCCCTATCGTGGTGCTTGGGCATGAGGCTACCCTGGTCGAGACAACTTTTGGAGAGCGCTGTCTCTTTGCCATCCAGGAAGAACAATTAGGCACCGGTCATGCTCTTTTGGCTGCGCAACACATTATTGAGAGTCTTGATCCTTTGCCTCAAGTGGTGCTTGTTTGCTATGGCGATACGCCGCTCGTCAGTGGTGAAATGCTGGCGCAGGTGATAGTTGAACACCTGGCACGACAGGCTACGATAACCTTTCTCACTGCTCAGGCCACCTTACCCAGCGACTTTGGCCGTGTAGTGCGCGATGCTGATGGACATGTGCTCGAGATTGCCGAAGTAAAACATGCGACCAAGGAACAGAAACAAATTGACGAGGTCAATTCCGGGGTCTACTGTTTTACTAGTAACTGGCTTTGGCCGGCACTGCATAATCTACCTCGCCATTCCTCAGGCGAATACTACCTCACAGATCTTGTTCGCATTGCGGCTTCTCAGGGACTTGAAATAGCTACGGTGATTGGGAAACTTGAAGAGACCATCGGTATCAATGATCGTGTCCAACTCGCCGCTGCGGAGCAATTACTACGCAGACGCATACTTGAACGCCATATGTATGCAGGTGTGACTATCATTGATCCAGCTACAACGTATATTGATGCGAAAGTCACCATTGGCCTTGATACAGTTATTCTTCCAGGAACAATGATTACAGGGAAAACTTCTATTGGTATGTCATGTCATATCGGACCGAATGCCATTATTGATCAATCAGCTATTGGAGATCGTTGTATCATACGCAGTTCAGTGGTTGAAGAAGCAGCTCTTGAAGACGATGTACATGTAGGTCCTTTTAGTCATTGTCGTCCAGGGGCTTACCTGGCACGTAATGTTCACATGGGAAACTTCGCGGAAGTGAAAAATTCATACGTTGGCGCGGGAACACAGATGCATCACTTTAGCTATCTTGGAGACGCTACGGTCGGTGAGCATGTGAATATTGGAGCCGGTACTATTACTTGTAACTTTGACGGAGAACGGAAAAATCACACGGATATTGGTGACGGAGCATTCATTGGAAGTGATACAATGTTAATTGCGCCTGTCAAAGTTGGAGCACATGCTCAGACAGGGGCTGGTGCTGTTGTGAACAAAGACGTACCTCCGGGAGCAGTGGTCGTTGGTGTTCCAGCACGTTTGTTACGTATGCCACTAAAGGGAGATGGCTCTGCCAAGGAAGGCAGCGAAAAGGAGTAGGGGTTATTATGGATGGCCCTGGCTTAGCAAGTATAGCCGCCGGTATCGATTTTCAAAATCCGCAATTTGATTTGGAGGCGTGGTTACAACTCGCTATTCTTATTGTCTCGCTATTCCTCTGTGCTTTCGCTTCTGCTGCTGAAACTTCCCTCACTTCCATTAGCCGCATTAAACTCAAGAATCTGGTAGAAGAGGGCGATAAGCGCGCTATAGAGATCGAAAATATGCTCTCCAATCCGAACGAGTTGCTTTCAACCATACTGGTTGTGAACAGTGTTGCCGTGATTGTCGCTTCCAGTATGTCAACAGTCCTGGCGCTACGTTTTTCTCCCAACTACGGCGAACTCATTGCGACCATCCTTATCTCTTTAGTGGTGTTAATCTTTTGCGAGATTACACCTAAAACTGCTGCAGTGCAGAATCCGCTGCGCTGGGCTCGAGTTTTTGTAAGACCTGTAAGAATAACTGCCTGGCTACTTCAACCTGTGGTATGGGCACTCGGGGCTGTAACGAACTCTCTTGTGCGCCTGGTGGGAGGTCAGGTGAAGCATCGTGGACCGTTCGTCACTGAGGAGGAACTGCGTTTGCTTGTGTCTGTGGGTGAAGAGGAAGGGGTACTCGAAGAAGAAGAGACCGAGATGATCCATAGTATCTTCGAGTTTGCTGATACCACTGTGCGTGAAGTGATGATACCGCGTATAGATATGGTGACCTTAGAGAGCGACGCTACTGTGGATGAAGCGGTTGATCTTGCTTTACAGGGAGGTTTCTCACGCATTCCTGTATATGAAGAAAGTATCGATAATATCATAGGTGTCTTGTATATCAAAGACATGCTGAAACAACTGCGTGAAGGCCACAATGACTATCCTATACGTGATCTTGTGCGCCCTGCTTACTTTGTTCCTGAAACGAAAAAACTGGATGACTTGCTGCGAGAAATACAGCAGAAACACGTGCACCTGGTGATTATTGTCGATGAGTATGGTTCAGTGGCGGGGCTTGTGACTATCGAAGACCTGGTCGAGGAGATAGTTGGAGACATTCAAGACGAGTACGACCGTGAAGAAAAACTGTATGAGAAAGTCAATGAAGATATATATATCTTTAATGCTAAGATCAATATTGACGAGTTCAATGAAATAATGGATATGGAGTTGGCTGATACCGATTACGAAACCCTTGGTGGATTTTTATATGCCCAGCTCGACAAAATTCCAAATGTGGGCGATACAATTACATTCAATGATATGATCTTTACCGTATTAACGACTCGCGGAAGGCGTATTACACAGGTTCGCGTAGAACGCTCCAATAAACAACCAATCGATGTTACTCCACATTTGGTGAAAGAAGAACAGTCGCGGCCGTTGCTCCTGTCTTCACCAGGGGAAAGGCGTGAAGAAGATCCTCAAGAAGGTAAGAGTAGCAGTGACAAAAGCAGTGATGCTCTTCCTTCAGAACAGCCTTCGCATTACGAATACAGAGGAGCGTAATATATGATGTCTGGCCTTGCCTCTCTGCCTTCTGCTGTTCGCATTGTTGAAGTTGGTCCCCGTGACGGTCTGCAAAACGAGAAAGCGCTCATTCCCACTGCGCAGAAAATACATTTTATTACTATGCTTGCTGAAGCTGGCTTGCCGATAATCGAAGCAACATCATTTGTCAGTCCTCGCGCCATTCCTCAACTCAGCGACGCCAGTGCTGTCATGTCGGGTTTGGAACGCCTACCCACAACAGAGTTTTCTGTTCTCGTACCCAATCTTAAAGGTATGGAACGCGCTCTGGATACAGGTGTGCGTTCCATAGCTGTCTTCACCGCTGCCAGTGAAAGCTTTACTCGTCACAATATCAATGCTAGCATAGCGGAGAGCCTTGCGAACTTTCGTCCAGTAGTTGCGCTGGCGCGGCAGGAAAGCATACGGGTCAGAGGGTACGTTTCGACCGTATTTGGCTGCCCTTACGAGGGCCCGGTTGCTCTTGATCAAGTGCTCTCAGTGGTCCAGGCTCTCGTTGAAATGGGGATCGATGAGATATCACTTGGGGATACGATTGGTGTGGCTACCCCGAACCAGGTTGTAGATGTAGTGTGTCTTTTACTTGAGAAGGGTAACATTCCCGTTGAGCGTTTAGCAGTACATTTCCATGACACACGCGGTACAGCCCTGGCCAACGTCCTAATGGCCATGCAACTTGGCATCAGCACAATCGATTCCTCTGCTGGTGGACTCGGTGGCTGTCCCTATGCCCCAGGGGCAGCAGGCAATCTGGCAACGGAGGACCTCCTTTATATGCTTCATGGCATGGGCATAAGTACTGGCGTTAACCTGGAAAAGGTTGTTGCGGCCAGTGGTTTTATTACGCCACTTTTAGATCATCCACCAACCAGTAAGTATTACCAGGCTGCCACATGTGATCAAACGTGAGACGAGGAACTAATGCTTCTCCAGGTACTGGATTGCCCCTACTAATTGTGTGTCTCCGCTGGTAAGAATCTGTTGTTCGGTCATATTCCCCGCATTCTCATCGGTCGGAGTAAGCGGGACGGCTTTCGGAGCCAGTTTGACCGGGATATTGGGAGAAATGCCCTTATTACGTATGAAGTGACCGTCAGGCGTAAGCCATTCACTCGTACCGAGCAGGATTGCTGAGCCATCAGCGAGAGGATATTCCTCAAGGACTGTCCCTGTACCAAATGTTTTCTCCCCAAGTATAACTGCCCGCTTATTATCTTGCAGCGAACCGGAAACGATTTCAGCAGCACTTGCAGTATCGCCATTTACCAGTACAACGATAGGGGATGAGGTATCGACAGTATGTCCGCTGACGGGATATGCTTTACGGTTTCCTGAACTATCTTGCTCTAACAGGACGTTTCCATTTGCGACAAATTCACTTGATGTGTCAATTGCTTCCTGTAGGTAGCCGCCGGGATTTTCCCGCAGGTCAAGAATGATCTTTTTAGCACCAAGTTTTTGAGCTTGCAAAATTGCATTTTTTAGTTGATTGGAGACCCCTGAGGCAAATTGTACCAATTGAATGTCCGCGATATGATCTGGTGCGATATAGTGCATAATGACGTTTGGTACAATAATCTCCGCTCGTACGACATTGATGGTTAGTATCTGCTGAGTTGATGGACGCTGTATCGTAATCTTCACACTCGTTCCAGCTTTCCCCTGGATGAGAGTGCTCACCCCCGCTACATCCTTGCCTGCTGTACTGACTCCGTTGACTGCCAGAATGATATCACCATGCTTAAAGCCGACCTTTTCAGCAGGTGAGCCAGGAATGGGGGATGTTATGATAAGTTGTTTCGTTTTTGGGTCCTGGCGCAGATAAACACCGACGCCGGTAAATGTACCGCTCAACTGTTGGTTTTCAGCCTGGACATCCTCAGGTTTAAGAAAGCGTGTATGCCCTTTGTCATTGAGGACATCCAACATCGCCTGGATTGACTTATATGACATTTGCTTATAGTTTACAGCCTTACGATCAACATAGTTCTGGTCTACAATAGTCCATGCCTGTTGAATGAGTTTTGCGTAGGATTGCGATAAATTGCTTCGATTGAAGGAATTAGAATAGAGTTGATTGCCGAACCATCCACCAGCAAAAGTAACGAGGAGAAGAGCGATTACTACGATTGTTTGCCCAAAGCCAAAGCTCCGTTGTCTTCTATTTCTGAGAGCGGCTCGTGGTGGATCCTGCGGATATATTTTCTGCTGGAATTCGCCTGGAACCGGGTATGCCGGGTATGGTGGATACGAACTATATTCGCTATTGGGAGGTTGTTGAACATTGGGGGTGAAAGACGATGGTTGCTGAACTGATTGTACAGGCACGTCATGGTGTTCTGGGTGTTGTTCATACCAGCGTGGATCATCATAATTATTCATAAGGGCCTCCCAGAGCAATGCTCATGTGTTAAGATCATCTTCCATTGTTTTGTAATGTTTTACAATTTGAAATCCATCGCTGCAAGGAAGCCAGGTTGACCGCCAGGTTGACCGCGAGGGTCAACCCTACTATACAACGTGGCCAGGTTGACCGCCAGGGTCAAAGGTTGACCGCGAGGGTCAACCCTACTATACACGGCGCGATGTTGCGCACAAGGCTTGTTTGGTATTCATTGCTGCAAGGAAGTAAAAGTTTTTCAATAGGTCGGTCATGCACATTCAGGGCCATATAAAAGTCCTTGTGCACTGCACAGTTATAGGATACTACGCAAGAATAAAATAGCTATGAGAAAATGATAAAATTTTTGTAAGGTTTAGTTTAAAGCCACTCTAAGAATGACACTCCTACCACGACGAAGGCTACCAATGCTTTGCCCTCTATCGTAGTAGGAGTGTCATCTATGAGACAACTTTTCTTGTGGGTACAGGTCAGATTGCCGGGTTTGTCGCACACAAAGAAGAACCTAACTCTCCTTTGAAGCCTCTGTTACATCGATGCTCTCAGAAGTAGGGGCAAGTGTCTGAGACGGAGCGCTCGTTCGAGTATCAGCTTGAGCTTTGGCACCTTGATGTTTACCAGCAGGTGGTAATTGTTTTTTTGGCGGTTCCCAACCAGGCGCTCGGGAGACGATCATTGACATCATTCGGCCTTCCATCACAGGATTGCGCTCAATGATAGCTGTGCCCTTTAACACTTCCGCAATCTCGTCAAGCATTTTGCGCCCAATATCTGGGTGACGCATCTCAGCTCCGCGGAACTGGACACTGACTCTCACCCGATCTCCTTCAGCCAGGAACTCTTGAATTTTGCGAGTCTTTACATCAATATCGTGCTCATCTGTACGCGGCCGCATGCGAATCTCTTTAAGTGTAATAGTTTTCTGATTCTTACGCGCCTCGTTTTCTCTTTTAGCTTGCTCATACTTGTACTTACCGTAGTCCATCAATTTACAGACTGGCGGTATAGCATTGGGCGAAATCTCAACCAGATCAAGATTTCTTTCACGGGCAATGTCTAAAGCACGTAGAGGCGGCATAACGCCGATCATCACTCCGTTTTCGTCGATTAAGCGCACTTCTCGTGCACGAATGCGCTCATTGACCCTTGTTTCACGTGTACGATCACGGTCATTCCCCCGAAAATCCCTATTAATAGACCAAACCTCCCTCTTATGGAACTGCTATAAGAAAACAAACAATGAAACCTGATAAAGTGTAGCATACATGTACGGCCAAGTCAAATGATTTTTCGTAACTCTGGTTGTAAATTTGCAGAGCTAAGCACGCATTGGTCCCATCGTTATGGTATACTAATAGGTACGACACTTCTAGGGTATCATGTCATTGCTTCCTTTATCACAGGCTTTTCTAGCGAAAGCAAGCTTGAAGCCAAGGAGAATGCTAATGAGCGGCGACCTGGTCGACGGTGATTCGCAGTCATCTGCTCAAGCAACCACGCAATTTCGTTTTTCCCCGCGCCCTCACAGCGCTACCTCTATTCATTGGCAACCCTGGGGACAAACTGCATTTCAGGAAGCTGTACAGTTGGATAAACCAATTTTTTTACTTATCACGTCTTTCTGGTGTCAGTGGTGTCATATCATGGATGAAACCACGCTTTCTGAACCCAGTATCATTGCTATACTCAATCGTGACTATGTGCCCATTCGTGTTGATAGCGATCTTCGTCCTGATGTTAACCAACGCTATAATCAGAATGGCTGGCCGAGCGTTCTCTTGCTTTCTCCGGAAGGAGAAATCTTATGGGGAGGCGTTTACGTTCCTCCCAAGCAAATGCTTTATTATCTGGGGCATATTCGGCGATACTATAGTGAGCACCGTCTTGAGATACGTGAGCAGGTACGTGAGCTGCAAGACCGCCGCTTTACGAAAAAGTTGACTCAAGCCCTTCCTGCTGTGGGTTTTCGAACTCTTTTACAAGAAGAACGTACTGCCCTGGCCGATCTTCCTTTGCAGGCCGGTGTTGTCTTACGAGAACTCTACGATGAAGAATATGGTGGTTTTAAAATCCATCCACATCTCAAATTTCCTCATCCAGAAGCATTGGAACTACTCCTTTTGCTCTCAAGGCAATACCACCAGCAAGATGCCCTGGAGATGGTTTGTTACTCGCTAGAACAGATGCTTGACGGCGGCTTGTGGGACAAAGAAGAGGGTGGTTTCTTTCGATACTCTGCCGGGAGCGATTGGAGTATGCCACACACGGAGAAGATGCTAGAAGAGAATGCAGCCCTCCTGCGCTTGCTATTACTTACCGCAGAAGCAACCCGATCTCCACAATGGTACGACTACGCAAAGCGCCTTCTGGCATATATCAATGAAGTACTCTGGCAGCCCAGAATAGGTATTTTTAGCGGAAGCCAGAGTGCCGATGAAGAATATTATGAGCCGGGGACATATTCGCGTGTTTCAAGACAGGCGCCACCAGTGGATACTACGGTCTACACTTCCTGGAACGCTCGCATGATTTCAACCTATCTTCTGGGTGGGCAAATGCTCCATACCCCTTCAATGAAAACAATGGCTATTCGCGCGCTGGATTGGTTATGTGAGCAAATGGTACACAGCTCCGGTAGTATGTGTCATGACATGCTCAATGGTCAATCGCAACTCCCTGGGCAATTGGCAGATCAGGTGTGGATGACCCAAGCTTTGCTTGATGCGTATGATCTTAATGAGCGTAAAGCATACCTTGAGATGGCTGTTGCCCTGATGCATTATGCCTGCCAGGAACTGTTGGATGAACAGAGTGGCTTGTTTTTTGACTATCCTGAGGACCCTCAGGCTGAAGGCCGACTGGCGATACGAGAGCAACCTCTGATTGAAAACGCTCTGGCTGCTGAATGTTTGCTACGGATGTCGGTTTATAGTAAACGCCAGAGTCTCAGGGATACCGGTTTGCTTGTTCTTTCGGGTTGTCTGGATAAATATCGCCGCACAGGTATACAGGGAGCCGCCTATGCGTGTGTTGTCGCCCAGGCTACCGCGAATAAGTGGCTCTGAGGCGTCCTTTGCTGAACCTGCCCTTCCTCAGGAGGTCGGCTGCATTTGCAACATTTGTGCGAGGGTGCTCACCACGTCATAGCGTCCATATGATGGCATGAGGTAAACTCCCTGTACCATGCTACGCGCTACATTCAGCAGTTCCTGTGCCAGCTTTAGCCCTTCTTCATGTCCGTGTTCACCTGCCATGCGCATTCGCTGGCGCACATCATCAGGAATGGTTATACCGGGCACCTCATTGTGCAGGTATTCGGCGTGGCGTGAACTATGTAATGGAATACAGCCGAGGATCAATGGAATAGGAGGCTGTCCCACACGTTCCAGAAAACGTACCAGGGGCGTTAGCTCATAGATGGGCTGGGTCATGATAAAGTGTGCTCCCGCCTCTATCTTGCTCAAGTATTTTTCTATTTCGCTCTCAAATTCCTCGTCGGTCTCGTTTAAATTGAGTGCCGTGCCAATATGGAAAGAGGCCTGTGCTCCTATGGACGACCCTGCTGCATCGTGCCCCTCGTTCATGCTCCGTAGCACCCGTATCAACCCGATTGAATCTACATCCCACACGCCCGTTGTGTTTGGGTAATCACCCAGTCGCAATGGATCGCCCGTCAGCGCCAGGATATTGCGTATGCCAAGTGCGTGGGCGCCCAACAGTTCAGATTGCAGTGCCATCAAATTGCGGTCTCGCGTGGTAAAGTGGATAATTGTCTCTAAACCAAGATGATCCTGGAGCAAGCGTGCAAGGGCAATACAACCCATGCGTACGCGCGCCATCGGGCTATCGGCAATATTGATGCAGTCAACCCCCGCTTTTTGCAGCAATACCGCTCCCTCCATGATTTTTGATGGGTTTAACCCCTTTGGCGGATCAAGCTCTACGCTCACGACAAACTCGCGGGCGGCCAATTTTTCTTGTAGTCGTGTCATGCTGCCTTGCTGGGGTAACAGGATTTCCTCTTCGATCAGTGCTGTAATAGATGCTTTGACTGTGGTAATCTCAACAGGTCTTGCCTC
Organism: Chloroflexota bacterium; assembly: GCA_005881495.1. The sequence goes on along the minus strand of VBHI01000080.1, from coordinate 6,246 downwards.
TTCTGCCTCCGTTGAGATAGCGTTGGAGTACCGGGTAGATACTCCATTATGCTCATCGAGTGCCTTACGCATTGCGGCAATATGACGTGGTGTGGTGCCGCAGCAGCCCCCGATTAGTTGGACGCCAGTTCTGGCGAAACGCAGCGCATAATCCGCAAAATAATCGGGTGTAGCCATATAGAAGAAGCGATTACCGATACGCGTTGGTAGACCTGCATTCGGTTGTGCCGAGAATAGATAGGAGCCCTTATGCGCCTGCTCATCGTGAAGCTTCACTGCCGCAATCATTTCTTGTAAAACATCAAGTGTAGCGGCTGGTCCTACGCTACAATTGGCACCCATCACATCAACGCCCAGGTCATTGAGAACCGCGGCCACTCTGGCTGCTGATTGCCCGGAGAGCGTATGCCCGTCTTCATAAAAACTCATCTGTGCAACAATGGGTAAACCACCAACTTCTTGTGCCGCAAGTACAGCCTGTCGCAGTTCCGGGAGGCTGGAAAACGTCTCCAGGATCAGTAATTCGACTCCGCCTATCAGTAACGCCTCGATTTGTTCGCGGAAGATCGTGCGTAGTTCACTCAATCGCTGTTCATCAGGTGCCTGCAGTGGGCGACCACTCGGCCCAACAGCGCCAGCGATAAATACTGGCTGACCTGATATCTCGCGTGCCTCGCTAGCCAGTTTTGCCGCACGAAAATTGATCTCACGGACGCTCTCCCCCAGGTTATAGGCTTCAAGTTTCGCGCGGTTTGCGCCAAAGGTGTTGGTTTCAATGATCTGCGCACCTGCGTTAATATATTCATTATGGATGCTTTGAATGAGTCCAGGTTGTGTCAGGTTGAGTGCATCGAAACACTGTTCGTAGGATACCCCGCGTGCATATAAAAGGGATCCCATGGCTCCATCGCAGAGTAAAGTGTGTTGCTGCAGTTGTTCAAGGAACAGGTTCTTCATCAAAGATCTTCTCCCACCAGCTATTCAAACGTTTCGTTCTCTCTCATTGTACTCTTTTTGGAACTTCATGAAAAGTCACCCCTGGCAAACAGCATCACAGCAAACTTAGCTATGGTCTAAGAAACCTATCTCTGATATACTAATAAAAAATGTATTTCATGGAAAAGCAAAGAGCGAGTGAAGAGTAGCATTCTTTCATGCTCTTTGCTTTTGAGTGGATACTCAGAAAGGGGAAAAAGCCTTGCAATGGGACAGCGTCGTCAGAGGCACTGCAGGCGGCAAGTGAATGCGGTATACCGAGCATTTGCTAAAGCTTTAGTTCATGGGAAGTCTTACAAGAAAACAAAGTCCTCTTATTGTCGCGGTCTGTGGTGATAGCGGTTCAGGGAAAACGACTCTGACCGACGGGATGGTGCGAGTCTTCGGTCAGGAACGGGTAGCGCATATCTGTCTTGATGATTATCATACACTTGACCGGGCTACTCGCCTACGTAATGGTATTACTGCTCTGCATCCTGCCGCCAATAACATCACCTTAATGACCGAACACATACGTCTCCTGGTACAGGGAGAGTCTATCGTAAAACCTGTCTACGATCATAAAACTGGAACCTTCGCCGAACCTGTAGAGTTTCAACCCGCTGACATCATTATTGTGCATGGACTTCACCCACTTTACACCGAAGAATTGCGCAACCTGGCTCACGTTCATATCTATCTTGACCCCGAAACTGCACTGCTACAGCAGTGGAAAATTATGCGTGACAGTACTTCACGTGGCTATACCGTCGAGCAAGTGCGCCAGCAGATGGCGATCCGCCGTCGCGATAGTCGCCTCTATATTCAGCCCCAGAAGCAATTTGCCGATATCATCATACGCTTCTCGCGAGGGAGCCTCTATTATCGTACGCGCGATTTAGCTCACCTGGATGTTCGACTTATTGAGGCGAAAGATGCCCCGAAAATCGATCTGAGTGATGTGCTTGAAGCCTCGAAGGATGGAGACAGGCCAGCATTACGACTGCTGGAGCAGGAGTATGCCGGGAAGTTGCGTGATGTGCTGGAGATTGATGGCCACATTAGCCATCAGAAAGCATGTGAATTGGAAGATGTGATCTGGGCACACATGGATAACGCCAGCCACCTGCGTCCCGATCGTCTAAGCCAGTCAGGCCTTTTCTATGTTGGTAACCTGCTTCGCCAAAGCGATCCCCTGGCGCTCACTCAACTGATCGTTCTTTATCATGTGGTGAATAAAATGCATGAAATAGCCTCTAAGGGGGTTTTGTGATGTTTGAAAAAACGGAAAGGGTATTCTTTCCCACCAGTGAGAAGGAATACCCTTTCCATAAAGACTACTTTAATGACTACTTTTTAGCTTCCTGCGTCTTCTTATACTGTGCGATGATTTCCTGTTGCACGTTAGCAGGAACTTCTTCGTACTGGTAAAACTCCATTTTGAAAGAGCCGCGACCCTGTGTGATTGAGCGTAAATCAGTTGCGTAGTGCAGCATTTCGGCTTGTGGCACATTAGCGGTGATTTGTTGCATCCCATTGCCTACGGTGGACATACCGAGAACGCGTCCACGCTTTGTATTGATATCACTCATCACGTCACCCATATTGCTTTCAGGGACTGTGATAGTTACAGTCATCACAGGTTCCAGGATTGTCGGACTTGCCATAGGCACAGCTTCTTGCATGCCAAGCGATGCCGCGATTTCGAAAGATTGCGCTGAGGAGTCTACGGGGTGATATTTACCATCCACCAGTGCAACTTTGACGTAGAGCATGGGATTGCCTGAAATGAAGCCGCGCTTGAGCGATTCGCGCACCCCTTTTTCAACACCAGGAATATACTGCCCTGGTACGACGCCGCCAACAATCTTATCATCAAAGATGAAGGTCTCCTCAGGTCCCATTGGGAGAGGTTCAATTTCCAGCCAAACATCGCCAAATTGTCCATGCCCACCGCTTTGTCGCTTATGGCGACCGTTTGCCCGCGCCTTTTTGCGTATTGTCTCACGGTAAGAGATACGCTGGTCACGCACCTCCAGGTCAACGCCGTATTTGCGTTTGATGCCTTCGATTACGATCTGGAGGTGTGATTCCCCCATACCAGACAGCAATACTTCAGCTGTATCGGGATCACGGGTAACGCGCAACGTACGGTCCTCCTCAATGACCCGGTTGAGAGCATTACCCATTTTATCAAGGTCAGCCTGGCTCTTAGGGAAGACCGCTACAGTGAAGCAGGGTTCAGGGAAATTGATTGGATCCAAGGTCGTAGTGATTTCTTTATTGCCGACGAGTGTATCGCCAGTATGTGTATTGGTGAGTTTAGCCACTGCTCCGATGTCGCCTGCAGGTATCTCGGTGGCCGGCTCCTGCAATTTGCCGCGAGGTGTATTCAGCTGGCCGATACGTTCATCAGCCCTGGTCTTGAAGATGAACATAGATACGGTATTGTCAAAGGCTGCGGCATCCACTGGCAAAGCCTCGGCGGCGCTGGGCAAGTAATCGACGATAGCGTCGAGCAACGTCTGCACACCAGTATTTTTGCTGCTTGAACCACATAACACTGGTACTAGCTGGCCGGTGCGTGTGCCTTTATTGACAACAGACAAGATTTCCTCGTCGCTGAGTTCCTCACCCTCAAGGAACTTCTCCATAATCTCATCGTCACTCTCGACCGCAGATTCGATCAATTGCTCGCGATACCTGCTGATACTCTCTTTCAGTTCAGCGGGTATAGCGACTTCCTGTACTTTGTTGCCGCCTTCAAAGGTAAAACCCTTTTGCGTGACGAGATCCACAACACCCCTAAAGCCTGATTGTTCGCCGATAGGTATTTGTAGAGGAACAACTTTGACGCCAAACTGATTCCTTAGCGATTTCAGTGCGTTATCAAATGAGGAGTTTTCACGATCCAGTTTATTGACAAGCACGATGCGCGGTAAGTTGCGCTCATCGGCGTATTGCCATGTGAGTTCGGTACCGACCTCAACCCCTTTTTCTGCCGTTACTACAACGAGCGCAGCATCGGCTACGCGCAGACCTGCTTTCACTTCACCTACGAAGTCGGCATAGCCGGGAGTGTCAATGAAGTTGATCTTGTGATTCTTCCATTCAACGGGCAGCGCTTTTGCATTCAGCGACATGCGCCGTTTCAATTCATCAGGATCGTAGTCGGAGATTGAGCTACCTTCATCTACCTTGCCTTGCCGGGTGACGGCACCGCTATCATAAAGTGCCGCATCTACGAGAGATGTTTTACCGGCTCCAACGTGGGAAATCAACGCCACGTTGCGAATTTGTTCCGCCCTATAAACCTTCATAGAACCTTGTAATCCTCCTGAGTTTCTATACAGAAGTGGTCTATACTACCAGGCTACACGGTGAAGCGGCCTCTTATAGACCACCAATGCTCCTAATACCAGTGGTTGTCTCGGTCCAGGATAAAAGATTGTGCTGCAATTCACTCATCCAGTTCGGTAAGAGGTAGTATAGCAGCATTGGGCAGTTTGTTCAACCGTAATTTTTCAGTTGCTATTGTTCTGACTTCTCTCTGCTGATATACTGAATACTATATTTTAGTAGCCAAAGCATAAGGGAGCGATACATATGACAGTAGATATTAGCGATATTGAGAAGATCATAGCACGGCAAAATACCTGGCGGCAGACGCAAACCATCAACCTGATTGCGAGTGAGAATACTCCCAGCGAAGCAGTCCGGCGGGTGCAGAATTCCGATTTTATGGGGCGTTACGCTGAGGGCCATCCAAACGAGGGCGACAAAGTCAATCGTTATTACCAGGGTACAAGGTATATTGACCAGATTGAGCGCATGGCCCAGGATGAAATCATTGAACTTTTTGGTGTCAAGCAAGCCGAAGTTCGTCCCATCAGTGGCAACGCGGCGAATACGGCCATTGCTCTGGGATGGCTGCGCGGCGGTGATACCATTGTTGCGAACTCTACCGACGCAGGCGGTCATATCAGCCATGGGGCAGTTGGTGTATTTGGCCGCCGTATTCAAAATCGCGGTCAGTCCTTGAAACTAGGTGGCCCAAACTCGATTCACTTGCATTATTTACCATTAACTGCTGATCATTATCACATTGACGCCAAAAAAACGATTGAAGTAATTGACACGGTTTCTCCCCAACTGGTCGTCATGGGTAAAAGTCTCTTTCTCTTTCCTGAACCGGTCGAGGAGGTTGCTGCCTACTGCAAAACGAAAGACATTCCCCTGCTCTATGACGGCGCTCATGTTTTGGGGTTGATAGCGGGCGGTCAGTTTCAGTCTCCCTTGCATGAGGGCGCAACATGGATGACTGGTAGCACGCACAAAACCTTTCCAGGTCCACAACGTGGCGTCATTCTGGGTAATATGGATGCTGAGTCCGAGAAGAAATTCTGGCCTGCTGCTGATCGAGGAGTTTTCCCAGGCTCCTCAAGTAACCATCACCTGAACACCTTGCCTGCCTTGCTTGTTGCCACCCGTGAAATGAAGCAGTTCGGTCGTGAGTATGCTATACAAATTGTACGCAACGCCCAGGCCCTTGGTAGCAGCCTGGATGAACTGGGTACCCCAGTCGAGGCACGTGAATTTGGTTATACCCGGAGCCATATGATTGCGGTGAATGTCTCTGCCTGGGGTGGCGGTGTTGAGGTTGCCAAACGTTTAGAGGCTAACGATATTATCGTGAACTATAACATGGTGCCTGGAGACGCTGATCCACGCAACCCGTCGGGCTTACGCATCGGTGTTCCCGAGATGACCCGTTTCGGTATGGATGAGCGGGCGATGGGCGAACTGGCCCAGTTAATGCATGACGCTATTCGTGGAAAAGATGTCAAGTCACAGGTAGATGCTCTTCGTGGGCGATTTGTGGAGATGAAGTACGTGTAGGCAGATTAGGGGATGACGGAGTTAGTGCGAATAGGTAGCAGGTTGACCGCAAGGGGCAAGCCTAAGGTACGAGGTTGACGGAGTGAGGTCCGAGGTTGACCGCAAGGGGCCAGGTTGACCGAGTGAGGTAGCAGGTTGACCGCAAGGGTACGAGGTTGACCGAGTGAGGTAGCAGGTTGACCGCAGAGGTAGCAGGTTGACCGCAAGGGTACGAGGTTGACCGAGTGAGGTAGCAGGTTGACCGCAGAGGTAGCAGGTTGACCGCAGAGGTAGCAGGTTGACCGCAAGGGTCAACCCTACTATATACGGTACCCGCTTCACTAGCGTGAAGCGATGATGGGAGTTGTGCCGTTGCTCAGGTCGGTGCTCTTA
>VBHI01000195.1 GCA_005881495.1 Chloroflexota bacterium | reverse complement strand
AATGGAAGCATGGCAGTTTCTACCCTTTCTACCGGGAAGGAACAACCTATGCCTGAGGAACTTGGCCTTTTTATTGATAAAGCGAGTCGACGTGTCTGGGTCGATGGCAAATTGAGACCAGGGAGATTAACAGAGAAAGAATGTACACTGGTGCTTTATCTGGCCTCGCGCAAAGGAGAAACTTGTTCGCGAGAAGAGACTGTTCGGGCCGTCTATCAGAGTACCTACCAGGCAGAGATCGATGATGACCGTTTGGACGCAGTGGTGGGGCGCGCTCGTAGGAAGATCGAGGATAATCCGCGTTCTCCACGATTTCTGATAACCGTTAATCGCCGTGGCCACAGGCTGCGAGGCTTTCATGGTTGAAGGAATGTAACCACAAATCGAGTTTCGCTGTGCTTTCTTAACTGAAATGTAACCTCAGTCTGCGCAGAGACATGGTACGTTTATGAAAGTACTCTAAAGGATGTTATCATTATCTCTCTCATAATCCCCTATATGATCAGGAACCTATGAAGTTACGTAGGCACGCGATGCCGTCAGGAGGAAATATGCTAGAAGAGGAATACACTATTCCAGAGATGGTTGACGAAGTTCGCGAAGGAAAAATGGAGCGCCGTCAATTTATGAAAAGGCTAACAATTATGGGTGTTTCGGCTGCTGGTGTTGGAGCGATAGTAGCCGCAGCAGCTTCGCACCAGTTCGCTACGAAACTGGTTGCACCGGGGAATTCACCTGATGCTAATGAGCATATGCAACGCCATGACCAGCACCTTGCGCACCAGTCACAGGGCAATCTGGATCAATTGCTACACGACTATGCTGAGCATGCTATCGTTGAAGACAGTATGTACCCACATGCGTTTGTTGGTCGCGCTGCTATTATTGCTCGTAAAAGCTCAGGCATGGCTGCTATCCCTGGCTTGAGGATCAATGTGACGAATCGTATCGTGCATAGTAATCAGTTAACAGTCGAATGGGTAGCTTCCGGTATACTTTCTGGCGATTACCCTGGTCTAGTTGGTACAGGCCAGGCATTTTCCATACCTGGAGTCACCGTGGTTGTTCGTCAAAATGGCAAAATTGTGCGCGAGTCGCTCTACTACGATATGGAAGAGGTACGGCGCCAACTTGGGCCGAGGTAGCCTTTTATGGCGTTATTCGTGTTCTAACCCGATATTTTGGACCAGAGGAAGGGCCTGGTGTATCAAGCTTGCGGCCGCGTCAAAAGAGAAGAGGCTGGTGTTGATCAGCAAGTGATACAGGCCAGGCTCATGCCCATCATTTCCATAATTGTAGCGCAAGTACATATCATGCTCATAGTCGCGCTGTTCGATCAAGTCCATTGCCTGTTTGCGATCAAGCTGGTAGTGTTTCATGACATTCTCAAGGCGCTGGTCAAGGTGAGCAAAGATATAGATGTGCAGAGTGCGCGGTGCATTACGCAGCAGAAACTGCGAACCGCGCCCGATGATGACCACGTTGCCTTCCGTTGCCAGTTCCAGCACCACCCTCTGCGTCAGGTAAAGATAGGCCTCCTCTGTTGAGCGCGCTGCCGGTTTATCCTGCCCGTAAAGCGTACTATAATTGACCACAAACGGGTTGCTCAACTGCATTGCCTCGAGGATATGTCCAACGGTGCTCGATGTTTGTTCATCTTGATGCGCTGCCAGTTCTACATTCACACCCAGACGCCGCGCGACCTTATCGATAATTTCGTGATCAACGTAGTTGAGTTCGCTCTTTTGGGACAGGATGTGCCCAATCTCGGAGCCCCCACTGCCAAACTTGCGAGAAATCGTCACGACCACTTTACCCGCAGGTGGGATCCCTGAAGGCATTGGCTCGCTTGCCCAGGTTGTCTCGGGGAGTAGCCGCGTTGTCGACTTTTCTGCGCTGGGCTGGGATTTCTGTCGACTCCGCCCTCGGAATAGTTGCACCATCTAAATCCTTGTGATGTTGGGAACATGTGAGTTATTTCTTATATCATGGTACAACGTGGCACTATGCGGGTGCAAGCCAATTTTAGATGAGGTGATTGCTATAGCAGGTCGCCCAGGAATAGAGAGCAGTTGACATATCCTGTCAGGATGGTACTAAATAACTGTGTATGTTTGACTGTAAGGGGACTTCATGCAAACTCTCAACCTGCACCAGCTTGCAACATTTCAGGTCGTAGCCAAACACCGTAGTTATGTTCGTGCAGCTGAAGAGTTGCATTTCAGCCAACCCGCCGTCTCCGCCCAGATACGTCAGCTTGAAGAGGCTCTAGGCGTGAAGTTATTTGAGCAAATTGGTCGCAAGACCTACCTTACAGAAGCCGGGGAACAACTCCATACTTACAGCTTGAAGATTTTTTCCGTCATCGACGAAACGCTGGAAACGATGGAAAAACTGCGTAGTCCAGATTTTGGACGCCTCCGTGTGGGAGCTGATACAACGGTAGGCACATATGTCATTCCTGGGCTGTTGGGGAAATTCCACCAGAGCTATCCTGAAGTCGAAATATCGCTCGACGTGGTGAATCGCGCCGCCCTGGTCGAAAGGATCATGAGTAACCAGATTGACATAGCTATTGTTGGCAGAGTTCCAGACGACATTCACGTTGTCATTGAACCGTTCTTACCCAACGAGCTTGTGCTCGTCGCCTCACCTTTTCATCGACTCGCAGGACGCGTAAATATGCCTATACAAGAACTGGAGAAGGAACATTTCCTGCTACGTGAAGAAGGCTCTGGCACTCGTGCTGCTCTCGAAAACGCGTTTCATGAAGCAGAAGTTCCGCTGCATGTGAGTATGCATATGGGCAATAATAGTGCTATAAAGCGGGGTGTAGCGGCTGGCCTCGGTATCGCACTCATCTCTCGTGTTGCCCTCGATATGGAACTGGATGCCAATCGCCTGGTGATACTCGATGTGGAAGGTTTCCCTATCATGCGACAATGGCGCATTGTCCATCTTAAGGACAAACATCTTTCCGCTACGGCTCTGACCTTCAAAGCATTCTTACTGGAACACGCGGACCGCCGCCTACGCAGAAAAGAGCAATAGTCTAGAAGACAAGGAGATACACATGCAATTTGGTCGTTGCTACGTTGCTACGAAGAATTTGAGGTCGGCGCGCAAGAGAGCAGAGGGGAAAGAGCTATGACGGGAACAGGCCAAAACGTCCATAGTAGGGGCGATCCCTTGTGGTCGCCCTCTAAGATGCGCCTGAGACGCTAAGATGCGCCTGAGACGCTCTGAATTGTCAACACCCGCCAGTAACGAGCGCATGATTGAGAAGGCTGCCGCCAGCAGCGCCGACCTGGTGTTTCTCGACCTGGAAGATTCCGTTGCTCCCAATGAGAAGGTCGGAGCGAGGGCAAAGGTCATCCATGCGCTCAAAACACTGGATTGGGGGAAGAAAACACGGGCTGTGCGTGTCAACGATCTGGAAACTGAGTACGCCTACCAGGATATCATTACCATCGTTGAAGAGGCTGGCGAGTATTTTGACATCATCATAGTCCCCAAAGTAAAGTCGGCAAGGGATGTCTGGTGGGTCGATGTATTGCTCACGCAAATAGAGAAGCGCCTGAAACGAACGCGGCGCACCGGTATCGAAGTGCTCATTGAAGAAGTGGAGGCTATGATAAACGTGGAGGAGATAGCGCGTTCAAGCTCGCGTTTAGAGGCGCTCATTTTTGGCCCGGCTGACTATAGCGCATCGCAAGGTATGGACAACAGGATTGTTGAAGGGAATTTTGATGCCTATCCAGGCGATCCCTGGCACTACGCGCGAAACAAGATCGCCATCGCCGCCCGTGCCGCGGGCATCGATGCCATAGACGGCGCCTTTCCAGATTATAAAAACCTCGACGGCTATCGTAGGGAGTGTACGC
>VBHI01000194.1 GCA_005881495.1 Chloroflexota bacterium | reverse complement strand
CTCGCTTGCGCCGTTGATACCGCTGTTCTCGCCTTTGGAGCGGGAATGCGCACAAAAGGTTCCTGAGCTATGCACCCCAGCACCTCGCGGGTCTGAGGGCGCACCGCCAGCACCGTTTGTACGAAAAATCCCCGTCCGCGTTCGTTACCGATTTGTCCCACGCCGCTGATCTTGCGCCGATGGGAAAGGTCGATGTCGGTGGTATCTTGCACCAACAGCACCACGTCCTCTCCCGCGGCTTGTTCCCTGGTCTGCTGAAAATGAGGCTGCATCAACGCCGCAAAGGTGACCTCTGGCTCGTCAAGCCAACGATACAACGCTTTGGTCTCTTTCCCGGTGTGCATTTGAGCGGGCAGCGAACCCAAGGGGTTCTCCGCCAGGTGGGTGGCCGCTTTGACCGCTCGTCTCGTTCGACGCATAGCATGCAGTTGGACACTCCCACAGGTTCGCTCGGCCCAGCTCTTGGGATCCAACACGTCTTGTGTGTTCATCCTTTATTGTTTGCTGTTTAGACTAATGGAAAGCAAAAGGGAAGCCCCCTTGCGGAGGCAGGCCTAAGAGAGTAATGTTCCAGTAAATCAACGAAAGGAGCATTACTCAGATGTACTTTAACACATTGGATCATCTGCGTCAGCAGATGTATGGGTGCTTTGAGCGCAGTCGGGATGCGCTCTTCAACGTGGGCGATGCGCTGCTCAGCGAGTCGCAAGCGCGCAGCCTGCCCGAATTGTCGCTGTCGGTGTTCTTCGAGCGGAGCTTTCCCAGCGTCTACGAAGCGTTGCAAGATGGGCGCATCAACACCGAGCGCTTGCGCTCGGTCTTTGTGCAAGCCTTGCTTGAGGGGAAACCGACCGATGAGCCAATCTGGTTGGGCATCGATAGTAGTAGCATGCAACGCCTGGAAGCAGACAGCAGCCGTGATCGTGGCATGATCTATGTGCCGAACATGCCCCATGCCACCAAACCAGTGAGTGTGGGCTACCAGTTTTCGACAGTGATGCTCTTGCCAGAACAGCCCAGTAGTTGGGTGGGCATCCTGGAGCAACGCCGCATTGGCACCACCCAAACCGCCATCGCAGTAGGCATCGAGCAATTGCGCGCGCTGCTGCCCCTGATGCCAGGACGTCGAGTCATCCTGCTGGCAGATCGCTGGTACGCCACCGCCAGCTTTGTGTGTGCCTGTCATGAGCTGAATGTGGGGGCGCTGATCCGGCTGAAGCGCCATCGCAAGCTGTATCGAGCAGCGCCTCCACGCCAGCCAAAGCAGCGCGGAGCACCTTGCAAACATGGCCCGCTCTTTCAAGGCACCCGTCCCGAGACCTATGGGCCTGCCGATGCTGAATGGGAGGGGGTCGATGAGCACGGCAAGCGGGTGGTGGTCTCCTGCTGGACAGGCCTGCATTTCCGCGAGGCGCCCGAAGTCGAAGTCCGGGTGCTCCGCGTACAACGGCAAGCCGCCCGTGACAGCAAACGCGACCCGCGCGAAAGTTGGTTCGTGTGGACTGACCAAGGGGATATCCCGTTGGAGCAGGTGCGTACCTGGTATCGCAAGCGCTTCTCGCAAGAGCATGGCTATCGCTTTCGGCACCGCAAGACTTGCTCTGGACCCAGGCACACCTGCGCAAATCGAACGCTGGAGTTGGATCGTGGCCTGTGCTTGCAATCAGTTGCTGCTGGCCCAACATCTCGGTCAGGCGGTTCTGCGTCCATGGGAAAGCAAGCAGCGTGCGGTCACCCCGCGACAGGTACGTCGCGTGATGCCCAGCATTTTGGTGCAGGTTGGCACACCGGCCAAACCTCCCAAACCGCGTGGAAAATCGCCCGGATGGCCCACAGGTCGGGTTAGAACGCCTGCGCCACGCTTTGCGGTGGTGCTCAAACCCAAACCGGTGCCAAAAACGCACCGCAAACGGGCTTGAGTGTAGCAACATCATTGTCATACGTCGTCCATTTCGACTTCTCAGACGAAGTCGGCTAGCTCGGTATTAGTCTACCTAAATTTCGCCCAAAATAGCGACAGGTTTGCCAGCCCTTGAAGAGCTTGCAAAAAGAAGAGTGATGCTCCATAGCTAATGAAGAACCGAAACAGTTTTCATTCGCCAGGAGGATCACCATGAACGAGTCTATCACACGCACGACGACCCATTTTAGCCCGGCTGCCAGCCTGGCAGCCATAGGAGTGAAGTTGAGTCAACTCGATCTGTTTGGCCCGATCCGTACCCAGGTACAGATTCGGCAGAAAACCGTCAAGCATACGCCTGCTGACAAGCTCTATGACGCCTTTATCAGCCTGTTGGCAGGGGCTCACGGGATGGTAGAGATTAATACGCGCCTGCGAACTGATGTGGCCTTGCAGCACGCCTTTGGCCGCGAGGCCTGTGCGGAGCAGTCGGTAGTGCAGGAGACGCTGGATGCGTGTACGGATGAGAATGTCGGCCAGATGCAGCACGCGCTGGATCTGATCTACCAGCAGCATAGCCGAGGGTATCGGCACGATTACCAAGCCGGTTTCCAACTGCTGGATGTGGACATGAGTGGCCTGCCCTGCGGGCCCAAAGCTGCTTTTGCCACCAAGGGCTATTTTGCCGGGCAATACCACCGCCGCGGGCGGCAACTGGGCCGCGTGCTGGCCACCCAGTATGAGGAAGTGGTCGTTGATCGTCTGTTTGCGGGCAATGTGCAGTTGATCAAGGCGTTGCAGCCCCTGGTCGAGGCGGCAGAGGCCACCTTGGAACTGGACGAGGCGAAACGGGCGCGGACGATTATCCGCGTGGACGCCGGTGCCGGGACCCTGGATGACCTCAATTGGCTGCTGGCTCGCGGCTATGAGATCATGGCCAAAGAGTATTCGGGGCCACGCGTGCTCCGCTTGGCCAAAACTGTCGTCGAGTGGATCCAGGACCCCGCTTGGTCCGAACGCTCGTTTGGCTGGGTGACCGAGCCACCTCCCGGCTATGTTCGTCCTGTGCGACGCATTGCCGTGCGCTGCCGCCGACAAGACGGCACCTTCGCCTATGGCGTGCTGATTTGCTCGTTGTCGGCTGAGCAGGTCCTCATGCTGCTGGGGCACCCCAAGTCGCAAGCCGCTGATCCCGTGGCCGTCTTGCTGGCGTATGTCACCTTCTATGATCTGCGCGGCGGAGGCATTGAAACCTCCTTGAAAGGTGACAAGCAGGGGCTGGGTCTCACCAAGCGCAATAAGAAGCGCTTTGAGGCGCAACACATGCTGGTGCTGCTTGGTTCTTTGGCCCACAATGTGGTGGGCTGGGCGCGCCAGTGGCTGACCAGCCCTCACATACAACACTGTGGCATCTTGCGCATGGTGCGTGATGTGTTTCATATCAGCGGCTTGCTCCGCTTTGATACCTCTGGCTCTGTTGTTGAGATTGTTTTGAACCAAGAGGCTCGTTTGGCTCGCTCATTCATCCGTCCTTTGCAGGCCTTACTAGCACCTTTACAGGTCGTCGTTAATTTGGGCGAAACTTAGGTAGACTAAATTCGACATTAAGGAAAGCTCGTACCCGATTGGTCACTATTAAAACGATAAGAAGAAGCATTTT
>VBHI01000079.1 GCA_005881495.1 Chloroflexota bacterium | reverse complement strand
GCATTTCAATTGCCCGCATGTTCAAACTTGCAGGCAATTGAAATGCTTCTTCCTCTACTTCCGATTAGACAGTAAACACCCCATTACGCATGATAGTGCGTCCATCCACTTCAATCGTACAGTCCGTTGGGATGACATCCACGTGGATTTTTGCATCCCAGTCAGCTCGAGTAAATTGTGGATAGGGATTGCCAAAGGCTACATGGACTCCACCTCAAAGGTTATTGGTTTGACTTGTGCTTGAGACGTTTTCTGTAGAGCTGAATACAATGCGGGGCACTATTCCTCTGCACAATGCCACGTGCTTACGCTCTTAATAAGTAAATATACGCATCAGAGAGTGTTAAGTAACGATGAAAATTGCTTGCATTTACACTATAGCCTCTTTGGCTGTTCCACGCACTGTGCTTGGCTGTATTCAATGCCGGCGAAATAGGTTACACTTTTTAGACTAACCTCAATACAAAGGAGATGGTATTACAATGGCAGAGAGTAGTACAGGGCTGTATCGCTCAATTCATGCACAGCCCGAAGCGGTGCGCCAACTTCTGGCTGACTGGGACGGCCCAACGCAGGCTGCAGAGAGGCTATCAAAAGCTGACCGCATTCTGCTTGCGGGGATTGGCACCAGTTTCCACGCGGCGATAGTGGGAGAATATATGCTGCTGCTGGCCGGCGCGGATGCCTGGTCGGTGCGTTCGTTTGAATTTGTCAACTATCCCCATCCATTGCGTGAAAATGATGCAGTGATTGTTATCAGCCACCGCGGTAGCAAGCTTCATGGAAACCTGGCAGTTCAACGCGCTGTGGAGGCGAAGGTACTGACGATTGGTATTACGGGCAAAAGCTCTAAGATGCAAGGGCCAGATATTGTGATACAAACCGTGGAGCAGGACCCATCCTCTACGCATTCCATAAGCTATATTGGCGCATTGACCCGCCTTGGGCAGATAGCCACACGGCTGGCGACATTATTGGGAAAGACTGAGCAGGCGCTGCGCCTTGAGCAAGGGCTGAGGCAGGTGCCCGCATTGATGGAAAACATGCTGACTCGAGAAGATGAGGTGCGCAGTATCGCGCAGGAAACTGCGGCGAAACAACGACGTCTCTACTATGTAGGGGCTGGTCCCAATGCAGCGACAGCGTCCGAGGGCGCTCTCAAGGCGAAAGAATCGTCCTATGTAACAGCAGAAGGTTTTGAGTTGGAGCAGGCCATCCACGGTCCTCAGGTGGCTTTTGAGAAGGAAGATCTGCTTATTCCTATTGCTGTGAAAGGACCTGCCCAGGCTCGAATGGGCGACTTTCTGTTGGCATCAAGCGAGATTGGTTCTCCTATCTGGCTTCTTGGTGAAGCTCCAAATGCTCAGACCGCCGAGCTGTTCAACCGCGACGGCTGGAAGCGTTTTGCTATCTGTGATAGCATCGATTTGCCTGAAGAGGTAACGCCGCTCGTGGCAGCGTTACCAGTACAACTCCTTTCAGAGTTCTTAGCCTCTGCACGCGGAACCAATGCCGATAGTTTTCGTGTCGACCAGGAAGCATACAAGAAGATGGGGACGCGTTTTCGCATATAGGCACTGATGGCGAGAAAACCTATTCTTACCCGTTCATTAAAGTGTTTTCTTACTCGGTATGTAGTGACCATTTTGCTGTGCCAGCGTGTGAATATCCGACTCGTCAGTTTGCTCTCCTGGTTTGTCTTTTTCTTCCTTTGGCAACGACAATGGTCCTTCTTCTTTGAGGTGCGCGTTCGTGAAATCTAACTTGACCCAGGCACCAGGGGTCTTATCTTTCAGTTTTTTGCGACGAACCTGCCTTGATCTTAGTTCAAAGGCCGCCCAAATAAGAATGATAACTGCGACGATAAATACGATGTATCTTAATATTGTTAGATCCATACCTGAACGTCCTTTGCTACGAAAAAACAAGTTTCGTTGATGTTCTCATTGTAGCGATTAGAAGAAGAGGCGTCAAGTATGAAAGATTGGAAATCTGCTCCCGCCACAGCGGTCGGGAGAGGGAGAGAGAGGTAACACCCGACCGCCTTTGAGGAAGAGAAGAGGAAAGATAGGAGATTGTTAGGGGAAAGGGAGAGCTTATTTAGTTTTAGAACTTTTGTACTAACACAATGTATATTACCACAGGTTTATCGGAATGTCAAGATAAATATAGAACAAATATTCTAAGTTTTTACCATGAAGAGTGCTAAAATGATACAATGTGCCACAGGCCACTGCGCCAATGAGATTGATCTGAGATGAGCATTACTGCTCACAACAGATGGATAGTATAGAAAGTGAAATGTATAGAGTATGGCAGATGTGCAACCACTCCGTGGGATACGATACGCGAGCGACATAATAGGGGACCTGGCAGAAGTTGTTACACCACCCTATGACGTGATTTCTCAGGAAGCACAGGCAAGATATTATGCTCGCCATCCCTACAATTTCATCCGCCTGGAATTTGGGCAGGAGGAAGCGACTGACACGATCTTGAATAATCGCTATACACGCGCGACTTCCACCTTCGCTGAATGGCGCAGGAACGGCGCGCTGCGTCAAGAGGTTACTCCCTGCTATTATTTCTACCAACAACAATTTACGCACAATAGCCAGACGTACACACGGACAAGTCTATTGGCAAGGGTTCGCTTAGAGCCGTGGAGTGCGAAGGTAGTGTTACCACATGAGCACACCATGACAAAACCGAAAAACGATCGTTTGCAGCTTCTACGAGCCTGTGTTACCAATTTCAGCCCGCTGATGAGTATGTATGATGACCCGCAAGGGAGAATGCGCCGCTTGCTCAGCGTTTACGCTACTGACGCTGAAGTACAGATGACAGACGAGGCACACGAGGAACATCGTTTACAGCCAATTACAGATCCTACACACAGCGGGCTTATTCAGAATTTCTTTGCCGAACGTCAGTTATATATTGCCGATGGACATCACCGCTATGAGACTGCTTTGAACTATCGTGAAGAGATACGGGAAATGCGGCATCACCTGGACGATGAGGACGCAGTGAACTTTGTGTTGATGGCATTGATTGACGTTGACGATCCAGGCTTGCTGGTATTACCGACACACCGCTTGCTTTTTGGCCTGAGTCCCGAAGCGATAAATGCTCTAAACAGCGAACAACTTGCGCAGTATTTCACGGTACGAAACCTGAATAGAGCAGCGACAAGTGACGCGATGCTGGCAGAATTAAGCCAGGTTGGAGAGGAGCAACCCTCACTGGTAGTGAGTACAAAAGAGCGAAACTGGCTGCTGATGCTGAACGAGCAGGGAAAGAAACAGATGCTGGCAAGTGGGCACTCAGCAGCATGGAATGATTTAGATGTAGCGGTGGCCCACACCCTTATACTGGAGGCGCTACTCGGCATACACGCCGAAGAAGTAACGTCGGGAACGTACGTACGGTACACACGAGACGCAGGGCAGGCCTTGGAGGCGGTACACAGCGGTAATGCTCAGGGAGCGCTCTTACTGAATGCGACACGGGTGAGGCAGATTTGCGAGGTAGCACAGGCAGACGACCGAATGCCACAAAAATCTACCTATTATTATCCAAAGCTGATTAGCGGACTGGTTATGAATCCGCTGTGGTGATGCTTCTGTAATCTATTGCCTGGGTTGCTATGATTTCTCTACAACTAACCCAGACAACATGGTTTTTGGCGTGTGGCCTCATAGAATAGTCTAGTCGTTTGGAAATAGATCTATCGGCATATTCAGCCTGGCTGCTTCAAGAGCTTCGGCAAGCGCACGAAACGGACCTTGCTCAATAGAGACACGCATCAAAGCTCGAACAAATGGTTGTTCCTGCGCTGGAATGCCAGAGCCTGGATGGAGCACAGCTGCGACGGCACGAACCAGTTTTGCATCCTCTAGCCGATCTACAAGCTGAAAGAGGGCGCCTTGACGCAACAGACGATCTCCATAAAGGACACGCCATGGATTATCTACTAACTCGCTTATCGCTTCACTGATCAGTGTTTCTAAGTCTATGGCGGATTTCTTTTTCTGAGCACTTTTCCGTCCACGACCGCGCGAACCTAAACTCGACATGTCAAACAAATCACGGTTTGACCAGTAGCGATCAATATATGGCTGAATGCGTTCCATAGGATCATACATCCACGAAACGAATTCTGGAATCTGGTAGAGCGTATCTCCGCGTTGCGCGATTTGAATGACTTCGGAACTAAGTTCCCACGGTTCCAGCCTTATCGAGACAGGTGGTGCATTCTTGTTTGGAGGTTCTTCTCCCTCAATAAAGGGGCGCCATATAGCATAAGCGATAGGTATTTTGCGACGTGTGCGTTTGTTGATAGCACGAGCTTCAGCAATCAAGGCACGGCCAAATTCCAATGGAACTGTGTAACTACCAAATCCCTGATCGTCCATATCAGCCACCAGTTCAGTCCAACGATTGGGTTCCATTTCATCGGTGCCATAGCAGTCTTTGATACCCCATTGATCTTGATAGAGAACGTTGACGCCCTTCAGAAGACCATCCGTACGCCGCCAGGAGAGCATTATCATCTGTGAGCCAACACCGTCGAGATGGCTGACACGCGCCTCATTAAATTGGAGCTGCTGTTGATGAGCACCAGTCCGAGGCGAGTCTTCAATGCCAGGTGCCGAATGCATGGTCAATCTACCAAGTGCACTACGGGCATATTGTTTTATCTGGCGATTGGAAGTGTGAGCAATCAGGTAGTTCAAAGCGGGAATTGTTTGCTGAGCGGCAATTTCGCCCAATTGTTCAAGAGCGTCGATTGCAGCAACGACTATCTTACTGGTCTGATTTTCCAGCAAGGGAATGAGCAAGTTGGCGGCGCGAGGGTCGTGGCTGTTCCCCAACCAATTGACGAAGCCAAGGCGTCTCTCAAGGGGCATTGAGAGGATATCTTCCAGGACAGATTCCACCCCCATTTCGCTTTGTCCCACAAGTTCAAGCAGGCGCATCTGCATTTGTTGCATAGCAGCTTCGGGGTCATTGAGATATTCAATGAGGCCATCATCGGCCATTTCCGAATCCATTTCTTTCAAGATCGGCGCAAGGGTGAGTTTCGCGACGTCGCTCACGGTGGGGTCAGCAACAAGGTCTTCAAGTTCCTCCAGGTCAAATTCGGTTGCCAGTTCAGATAGAATCAGGATGGCCGCCGCATGGGCTGCTTCATCACGGGTGCGCAGTAAATGCAAGACTTTATCGCGTGCTCCATCAGTCCATTCTTCATCCAGCCGATCTAAATAATGCGATAACGTATCGGGATCGATGTTGTCGCGACGGCTGATGGCCAGTAGTATGCTGTCGACGCTATCTTGTGGTGGTCTTTTGCGTCCTCGCGGCATACGGTTTCTCCTTGATATATATTAAGTGTAGTACCCAGCCCTTCGTTAAAGACGGCTAACGAAACGCATTGTACCACTATACCGCTCATAAGTCGATATCAAAGGAGAAAAAGAAAAACCTGGCCTCTATTTTTCAAGAAACGTTCCCTGGATGTCTGCTGAAAGAAAAGACGAAATACAAATTTACGATGAATCTCCTGGGCCAATTCATGAATTTTTGTGTCTCTTGCGTAACACGCCTGCTAAACCTACCATGAACATGGCGAGGACATACCCTACCATGAACAGCCAGAACCAGGAACCAGTGAGATTTGTGCTAGATTGAGGTAAGTCCGCACTTATTCCTATGCTGACTGCTACACTAGACGGCAAAAAATTACTACTCCCATTCGACGAAGAGCTAAGGGCGGTAGGAGTGATTCCAGGAGGAGTGCCAGGCGCTGCTGTTGGTGTAATCCCTGATGTAGCAGTAGGCGTTGGGGATGATTGGCTCGTGGGCGTCGGGACAGGAGTCGTCCCCATCGTTGGCTTTGGCACAGGAGTTGAACCAACAGCCGTTGGAAACGAACCTGGACCGTTAGTAGAGGTAGCTGTCGCGGTTAACCCTGGATATGACGATGAGGGTGTAGGAGTGGTATTTTTACCAAAGGGAGCCGCGGTGAGGATGACTGGGAAATTGACGGAACGACCCGTAACAACGTCACGAGCAATGACGTGATGCCGCCCCGCTGTCCAGGCAGTGTCGTTGAGCGCAACCGAAAAGGCTCCATGACCGTCGGCCTGAACGGCATTGGTTTGACTATCCCGCCTGAGCACTGAATGCTTATTCTCATCGGTAAATTCGATGCGGCCATGAGGACTGAATCCCTGACCTCGCAGATACAGTGCTTGCCCCGGTACGAGCGGACCTTTATTGAGAAGAGAGAGTGTCATGCTGCCCCTGGTAACGACAGTTGCCGGGCTTGAAGAACTATTGAGCGTTGAGCCATTCCGGAAGCCAGGTGGAGTAATCCAGGATAAACTGATTGCAGTGGTAAACAAAAGAACAACAGTAACGCCCAGAAGCAGGATCGTACCACCCAACCATAAGATAAATTCGATTCTCCCTGGATGTAATAGCCACCAGCGTAGATGATCCATAGGGTGTGGGAAAAGCCTGCGTCTCGTTTTTGTGGGCCGCTCAGCAATTCGCCGTGCATAGGGAGACCCGCCAGCACTACCTGCTGTCCAGGAATATGGATCGGTTGTCTGCTGAGCAAGGACAAACCGTTCTTGTTCCAACAGATTGCTTTGTGTGGAAGGTAGGTTAGGGGAAGCCAATGCCAGTGCCCTTGAAGTGGACTGATCGATTGAGACAAGAGAACGATCAATTTGGCCATTACCGGCCAGCGGCGGAAGGGTGTCTATCTCATCGATATCGAGCTGCTGCGATCTCAGCCTGGGAGGTTTGGTATCCATCTCATCAATTGTAACCTGGTTCTCTTTCCGAACAGGTATCGTATCCATCTCATCGATATATGGCAGACGATCAGTTCGTCTTGGAGCGTTGGATGATTCAGGGAGTGTCGGAGCGTCTACTATCAATGAGAGTGCGGGTAGACTGCTCTCTATTTCAAAGTCTGATGATTCAAATTGCCACATTGTTGGTTGAGGATACGTTGGGATACGTGTGATGTCGCTTTCCTGTTGTTTGATGAGTTGAGCACGAGACTCATGATATTTTGGGCGCATCTTGACATTGTCGGAGCGCCGTGCCGAGGCACGCGGAGGGATCGGGGTTACAGGCCTCCTGGTTGGGGTAGAACTGATAGATGGTGGCTTTTTCGGTTGATGCCGTGACCGGGGCCGCATGATTCCCGGTGTGTAATCTACCTGTCTCTTTTGATCTTCCAGGAGATAAGTAGCGACGGCAGGATCAATCCAAACGGATGGCCCCCCCTGAAGAGGCTGTTGATCAGCCTGGGGGGCGAGATGACGTTGTCGTTGGGCAAAAGGGCCGGAGAAACCACACGCAGGGCACAGGACTACGCTATCCGGGGACGTATTGGGTCCTGTACTGTTGAGTGGTGCATTGCATAGGGGACACATGCCTGGAAACATGGACTGCTTTAAACGTGCATCTGCCTGCATGCTCATATTCTTTCGTGAGTACATCAGTTCGCCTGACCCCAGGGCAATCAGAAGTTTATTCTTTGACTGCCAGGGTGACCACTCTAACCCCTTCTTCAGGCAGGAGTGGTATTACTTAGCGGTCTCTATGCCCTACGTCTATTGCAAATAAACGCACCGCTTATTCATTTTCGAACATAGGCAGTACCTGCACTATTCTGCTATTTCTCCGTGCATAACCGTCACCGCTTGCCCACCGATCTTCACGCGATCACCATTGACACGAACGCGTAACACACCACCGCGAGCAGAGGCCTGGTATGCAACCATTTCTTTTTTATGCAGTTGTTTACTCCAATAGGGAGCAAGGCAACAGTGAGCTGAGCCGGTCACCGGGTCTTCATTCACCCCTACTCGCGGGGCAAAAAAGCGTGAGACGAAATCATAGTCGGGAGAAGAAGCGCGGCTAGTCACCATTACTCCGCGTGCCGATACTTTAGCCAGCAAGGCCATATCGGGATCCATATTACGGACGGTCTCTTCCGTTTCGACTTCGACCAGGTAATCAAAGACATTTTTACCCACATACGTCACAGGGATTCCCAGGGCTTCGATCAAATGAGGCGGGGCAGATGTTGGCTCCTCTAGCTTTGCTGGAAAATCGAGTTCTATCCAATCCCCGTGACGATCGGCTGTCAAAAGGCCGCTGCGTGTGTTGAAGCGTGCTTGCTCACCTGGTTGTAGATATTCCTGCTCCCATAAGATATGGGCGCTGGCGAGGGTGGCGTGACCACAAAGATCGACTTCGACAGCGGGAGTAAACCAGCGCAAATTGAAACCATCTTTCTGCCAGAGGAGGAAAGCTGTTTCAGAGAGGTTCATCTCCTGCGCCAATTGCTGCATCCAGCGATCATCCCTGGGGCCGGGCAAGAGGCATACAGCGGCAGGATTGCCCGAAAATGGCCTGTCAGTAAAAGCATCTACCTGGTAAATAGATAATCCCATGTTCTTTCTTTCCTTCCATCCACCCGAGCCATTGACCCCTACAGGTTGAGTGATGGTTTGCCAAAGAATATTGTCAAATTGTTACTCTGGTTGGCAAGCTGCAGAAGTACGCGACCGCCTGGCCCGATATACGCTCCGGCGCTCGATGTTGCAAAAGTGAATCCGCTCAGCGAGAACCCGTCCCAAGAACCTGTCCGCCAGTTGTACAGGTACGCCTGCAATTCAGTTGCATCCCCTGTAGTCATTGATCCTGCCAGGGAGGATGGTTGTGCCAGGTTGGAGGGCATATAAATCGTTACGTTGTTGACGAGTAGTTCCGTACTCTCAGGCACCGTGAATTCAAATGTCATGCTACCTGTTGTCATAATGTAGGCTCCACCAGGCTGTATCTGGACATTCTTGCCTTGTACATCAATCAAATGTCCTGTAAGAAAGTCATTCGGAAGGTTTACTGTGCCGGAATAATTAACATTCAGACCTGCCTGAACCAGGGTCTCTTGAAAACCTGGAGGGTTGCTGCCGTTGATCGTTACATCGGTTGGTATATCCGTTGGCCGCACTGCCCAGCCAATAAGGGTTGCAGGTGAGCTAGCAATTAACAAGGGATCGTTGTTGTTTACTGTTGAGGAGATACCACCGTTAGGTTGTATATAAGAAGATGAAGATGCGGCAACAGAACATGAACCAGACGTGCAAGCGGAGTTTGGCAATCCTCCTCCACCACCCAGCGCCGATAATATTGCCAAACGACGTTGCAATTCGTTCTGTGGTGCTGAGCTAGCACTACTCGCAATAGGGCTATAAGGGGCAGGCAATTGATAGCTCTGAGCAATCTGGTCGGCAAGTGCCGTACCTGTATTTCCTGGGGAACTGCTCAACGTAAGATGAACTTGTTTGGTTTGGCCCGCTAGCAAATCACCAATGCGCACAAAGGTATCAGGCATCAGTACATACACGTCACTGAGTGAATAATGAAGTGTGTTCGTAATTGTCCCTGTAAGTATGCCATTAGCTAGCGCCAGTTGTGAGCTGATTCCACCGTGTACTTGTTGATAGCCATCTGCAAGGAGCGGGCGTAGTAGCCCGGTATTGCCTCCCTGCAGGTTTACATCTACTCCGTCCTGTCCTGATGTGATTGTCGTCTGTTGTTGTCCTGCATCAGAAGGGCTGGGACCTGAATTGAATTGTTCATCGAGCGCAGGTTGAACCAGGTCCTCTCCAGGAATATGTACCTGGTAATTGCCTTGATTAGGTGCGAAGATCCCTATGTAGGTAGTAATGTGGGCAGATGATTCGCCCTCGTTTAACCGGAGAACTGAGACGCTATTACTTACAATGGATGTGCCATTCTGGTGGATAGCAAGCCCATAGGTAAGCAGGGAAAAGACAATGATACTGCTCAACATGATGTGCCAATTCCAATTGCGCCTCTTGTGCTGACGTACTAGCAAAATGCGTACTGGCCCTATTATGATCAGGTAGCATAGCAGTAATACCAGCAGTAACCAGGGCGAAGGGAGGGTATTTGGCTCGTGGTTTTGTAGTAATTCGCTCAATCTTGTCCATTGGAATGAGGCGCCTGGCACAAAATTGCCGCTGGAACTGAGCAGTTTATCGCCCAGTGAACGGACAACAAGACCCCGCCAGAGTGTTCCGGCAGCGGGCCAATTGATAATGGGGGCAAGAGTTGGATCAAAAGCAAGATAGCAGATGCTGCCCCGTCCTTGAAGAGCCTGGACGATTAAGGGTATCTTACCGGAAGCAAGGATGGGATAGCTCTTGCCTCCCTGTGCTAACGTTGCCGTACTAACTGTTACAGGAGCATTGATCGTACCTGCACCAACCATTGGGCCCTTACCGGTGCCCCCATTGCTGGAGCCGTTGACGGGCAACAGGCTGGTGCCTGCTGGCAAGATGCTCGTTCCGTTGATGGAAACGGGCAACAGGCTAGCAGGAAGTGTACTGAGCGTACGGCGCCATTCAGGGCCACCAACTTCAATGAGCGCTCCCCCTTGATCGATCCAGGTTTGTAGAGCTGAAAGTTGATCATTGCTCAGGTTACCTGTAGTAAAGTTATCAAGTATAATAAGGTCAAAGTTTTTAAGCATACTGGCCATACCCGGCATAGTGTTAGCATTGAATGTTTCCACAACTATCGAGCCGCCCTGGTTGGGAAGAGAGATGCTAGAGAGAGAATTAAAGCCGCTGCTTTGATCGGAGAGGATGCCAACGAAGACATCATCTGGCCCGAGTGCAGTGAGTGTGCTTGTCTGCGTATGAACGATATTTCCATTATCATCAAGCAATTCTATTTTGAGCGTTTGAGTAACGCCCTGTATGCCGGAATGAAGTGGTACGTACATGCTGACCTGTTTCTGAGCACCACTGGCTAAAGTGATTGATTCTTTGTAATATGTGGAAGAAGGTGTTGAATTTCCTAGTCCGGCAAATGCAGGTGGAGCGCTAATCGAAAGCGTACCGCTGAAATCTGCTCCATTATTATTGAGCGTGATTTGGACGGGAACCCAGTTACCATCTCTATAGCGTGCATTGAAACCGGCCTTGACCTCAAATGTGGGCAGCAAACTTGGAGGGCTTGTGCCGTTTACGGCAGCCATGCCTGTGTTGGCTAATGCGTTTGAAGGAAAGAGAAGAAAGGTGACAAAGAGGCTCAGTGCAAGGCACGATCGGACGAGCGTTCCGACAGCAAATTTGGGCTGAAGTCGTTGATTCTTATGCAACATAGCCTCAGGCTCTTCTACCATTCAAAGGTGGTTGATTGAAAATGAGAACCCCGCATACTTCATTATACCATTTTAATATTGTGCAAGGCGTTTTAACGTCAGGTTTTGTTACGAAGATTTAAGGCCCTCGTGGTGAAAGGAGCGACGACTTGTCAAAGAAGCAAGTATCTTTGCTGGCTCTGGCTCTCATAGTTGGTTCTTTTTTTGGCTTTCTTGTAGGTAATTTGAGCATAGCCTCACGTAATTCTGCCACATCTGCTTTACAGACAGTCTCGAAAACAATAACGATTACTCAGTTCACGTGCAGCTTTGGTAATTATGACACTGATATTGGCCAGTTCTGTCCAGTGGATAAAATTCCTCTTGCTCATCGGCCAACAAGTATGAATTGTATCTCCAATGCGACTTCAAGTTCAAGTCTCACTCTGGAAGAAAAGTGTGACCCTAACGGTAGTCTTATCGGAAATCCCTTCATTGTTGCCTGGAAAAACGGATACCTGGAATTATTTGTAGAAGATGGGACGTACAACTTTAATCCTCCTCGAGTGGTGACCTACTCGGCTGTTGGATAGAAACAAACCCAAAGCTAAGCAGTCTGAGAGGCTGGCATATGTGTTAAAGGTATCTGTCAATAACTACCGATAAGCGTGAGGATGATACGATTTTCATTGTCACTGAATTGCGAGCTGACTTGACTTGTCTCGTCGTCATTTTTATAGATCACGTTCGGTACCTGCTCATTACCCGATACCTGAATGTACAGTTGGAGTTGTTTGTTGTCGGGTAGACGGACATTATTGCTGTCGTCCATTACTCCGACAAAGAGTTGATTTGCATAGATTGGTGAGCTTTGCAGCCCTTGAATCCGCGTGGAAGCATCCCAGCCACTCCAAACCTGGAGGAAGTAGCCAAACCTTCTTTGATGTGGATAATTAGGATCTGTGACTAAGCCTTGTCCATAGAGACGGAAGTTGATATTGTACTGGTAATCCGAGCCTTGTATATGTCCACTCGCATAATGTCTTGCACCGTTTATCTCGTACCCATAGCGAAACGTGCCATTTTTCTGTTTGAACAGACCTACAAACGCAATATCACGGGGGGTGAGACTGTCGCCAAAAGTCAAGGTGTCCTGAGCAATTATGCCCAGGAACGAAATGCCTGGGGCATAACCAGGTATTCTATTCAACTTAGGCTCTAAGGAGGCGGAAATCATCTGTTCGGGAAATGCGAATACATCACCAATGTATCGTGTATTTGTAATAACTTTGGTAGTATTGATCTGCACTGAAGGGCGCAAAATTTTTTTCTTTTGCTGTGTATCACAACTTGCAAACACGTCAGCTAATGGGAAGAACGCAAGGACAGTTGCAAAACGTGCAACCGTCCCACAAAACGTTCTACGAGATTGCAAACTCTTGGATATGGTCATAGTCTGTCTCTTTCCTGAGCTTCAGCATGTAGTTGATCCAATGAAACATCCCTTCATGTTTTTCCTAATCTGAGTTCCCAAGTTATTATCTCCTATCTACTTTCCCGCCACCTTTATTGTACTACATACATTTTTGCATCTCATTCGCAGAGGGAAAGAGCAGTAAGAGATGCTATGGAGTTCACAGCCACAAATATGTTACCATGGTAAAAACGCTCCTGGACGAACAGTGATGGTAAAAAAAAGTTAAGAAGAGTGAGCTTTCAATTATGGAAAAGGATTCGAACGACATATCCTATGGCAGGCAGGCATTTGAGACGTACTGGCGTACTCGCTGGGAAGCCGATGGCCTCTGGGATATTGATATTGAACAGGTAGATCCCGACGAGAAGTTTTACAACCTGGTGGAATTTCCCTATCCATCAGCGGAGGGTCTTCATGTAGGACACGTCTACACCTATTGCGGTGCCGATACTTTTTCCCGCTATAAACGGATGTGTGGGAAGAAGATATTCCAGCCAATGGGGTTCGATTCCTTTGGCATTCACACTGAAAATTTTGCTTTACGGGCCGGGGTGCATCCACAGGAACTAACGGGCAGGACGATCGAACATTATCGGGAGCAGCTTAAAGTAATGGGGGCCGCGTGGAACTGGAAACACGAGGTCATCACCAGTGATCCTGATTACTACCGATGGACGCAGTGGATTTTTCTGCAGCTCTACAAGGCGGGGCTGGCAGTGAGGAAGGAGGCGCCGGTCGTGTGGTGCCCAACCTGTTTGACGGTGCTGGCCCATGAACAACTTGAGGGTGACCGCTGCGAACGCTGTGGCACACAGGCGACTGAGAGGCTGATGAGACAATGGTTTCTACGTACCACAGTATACGCTGATGCCCTTTTAGAGGGACTTGTTCGGCTTGACTGGCCCGAGGTGGGCAAGACCTTACAAAGCGAATGGATCGGACGATCGCGGGGGTATGAGGTTGATTTTGTTGTGAAAGAGAGGAATATCTGTTTTGCCGCGTTCACGACGCGCCCAGATACTCTTTTTGGCGTGACCTTCCTGGTGCTGTCCTCTGAACACCCCCTACTCGATGAGTTGCTCCAGGACAGCGAACATGAACATGAGGTGCGAGCCTTCGTCAAGCAGTTGCAAACTCTAACCTTGGAAATGGGAACCTCCGCGGAAGGGAAAACAGAGAAGCGGGGGGTGTTTGTTGGAGCTTATGGCATCAATCCTGCGAATGGCGATGAAGTACCTGTCTATGTTGCAGACTATGTTGTATCCAGCTATGGCACGGGTATCGTAATGGGTGTCCCAGCGCACGATGAACGAGATTACGAGTTGATCATAATCTCTGGACAGGTGAAGGGATCTTAATCAATTCAGGCCAATTCTCAGGCCTATCCTCCGCAGTGGCAAAAGAGTCGATCTGTGAATGGCTTGAACAAAATGGAGAGGGCAGGAGAGCTACGCAGTACCGTATGCACGACTGGCTTATCTCGCGGCAGCGCTACTGGGGTCCGCCGATTCCCATCATTTATTGTCAACAGTGCGGAACCGTTCCGGTTCCGGAGGAGCAGTTGCCAGTACTCCTGCCATATGTGCAGGCTTTCCGCCCTACCGGTACCGACAAGTCTCCGCTGGCCTCTGTTGAGTCGTTCGTACAGGTTACCTGCCCTGTCTGTGGTGGGGAAGCGCAACGAGAAACCGATGTATCAGACAACTTTTTGGACTCGAGCTGGTATTACCTGCGTTATCCGTCGAGCAAGTTCAATGACAGACCATGGGACCCCGAACGCACCGAGCGTATGTTACCGGTGGATATATATTTTGGTGGCAAAGAACACATCGTGCGACACCACCTCTATGCGCGCTTTGTTACCATGGCGCTCCATGATCTTGGCCACCTGCCATTCACTGAGCCATTTCCCCATTTGCGCCTTCATGGTCTGTTGATCAAAGATGGCTTTAAAATGAGTAAAAGCCGGGGGAATGTGGTGAACCCCGACGAGTACGTGGCTCTGCATGGAGCCGATAACTTGAGAATGTACCTGCTTTTCTGCGGCCCCTGGGAAGATGGCGGCGATTTTAGCGATAAGGGCATGGTAGGCATGGAACGCTTTATCTCAAGAGCCTGGTCATTAGTTACAGGGATACACCAACCCGGTGCTGGTGGCGTCGATTTGCGCATGGTTGATCGTACCATCAAGAAGGTGCAAGAAGGCATCGAGCGTTTAAAGTTCAACATTGCTATCTCGGGATTGATGGAGTTGACCCGCTGGGCTGCTCGTGAGAAACCATCTATGTCCGTGGAGGAGTGGCAGCGAACAGCCCGTACACTCGTCCTGATCCTGGCTCCGTTTGCCCCATATCTCGCTGAGGAGTTGTGGTCACGGCTGGGCGGCAACTACTCTGTTCATCACCAAACCTGGCCGAGCTATGACGAGCAGGCTCTTTCTGAGGATACTTTCAACCTGGTTATTCAGATTAATGGCAAAGTACGCGCTGTTTGCGTCGCGCCAACGGGGTTGGAGCAGATTGAGGCTGAGAAAATCGCGCTTGCCAGCGAGAAAGTGAGCCGTTACCTCGGTGGTAAACAGCCGCGCAATGTCATATACGTAGCTGATAAGCTGATTAATTTATTGGTTTGAGCCGGCGTAACCAATTTCCTATGATAAACGTTACACTAAGATATAATCCTATTTCGTACTCATTTACACATCTATTGCATGGAAGAAGGAAGGTAAAGGAACACCATGGCAGGGGAGGTCATACCGCCGGCAGCACAGAGTCCACGTAGTTCCACAATTCTTATTGTCGAGGATGATGCTGATATCGGCGTTTTCCTGCAGCATTTAATTGAAGAGGAAACGCCATATCAAACAACTGTATTTTCCAACGGTTTTCAGGTCCTGGAAAATGCTCCAGAAATTTATCCTTGTCTCATGCTTTTGGATTACCGATTGCCAGGGATGAACGGGATCGAGTTGTATGACCTCCTCCAGGAGAAAAGGGAGACCAGTGGAGTGCCAGCTATCATGATGAGCGCTACTTTACCAGATGCGGAGCTTCAACGTCGAGGAATCTACCAACTGCGTAAACCAACGGATATAGGCTGTGTAATACGCATGATTACTCATGCGCTGGCAACCGCTGAAGAAAATGCATTGCATTGACTCCGCGCGCATATTGTTTGAACCCAAGCGGCACTCAGTGCCGCGTTATAATAGAGGTTATAGTAACTACCTCTTCACGCAAAAATTTGGTACAATACACGTATCCAGTAAAGGTCTGCTAGTGTCGACCCCCGTGCATATGAAGAGAACCTCAATCAAAATGGGGTGCAGGGGATAGCCTCTTGTAAGGCAGGAGAAAATGAAGGGATTTCTCCTATGCTTCCTGCTTTGTATGCGCTCATTTACGGAATCAGGAGGTACGTTTCGTGGCGAATAAAGAACAAAAAAAAGTACAGAAAGCTGCACCCAAGTCAAATAAACAAAAGAAAGAGATGCAGAAAGAGAAAAAGGCCGCTAAAGCGAGCGGGGGCATCTCTTTGAAAAAAGAGTGAAGCTCTTTGAACAAGAAGAAGGCTGAGCACCTGATAGAGCCAGGGTTCAGCCTTCTTCGTTTTGCAGTGCTGGTTTGAAAGGTTCACGGTGTACTTGACATGCTTGTTACAATGCGGGTAGAATGCCATTTAAAGTTGTACACACCTGCTCATTCCAGTAGATTTTTATGCGCCAAATGTTTTACTGGTGAGAGGAATAAGAGAAATTGGGGGTTGTATGCAATCGATGTCACACGATAATGCATCCAAACGTGAGACGGCCCCAAAGCAATGGGCAGGGAAGCCTGAAGGCAGGCCAGACGTGTACGCAGAGCAAGAGGATCAGTGGGCCGTCCTGCGGAATGAAGTAGAGGCAGAGAGCGCAAAGATACCGGATGAGCGAATCCGGCCTGGCTGGAACCAAAGAGATACGGAAGAGGACTCTCAACCTGCTCAATCCCCCCTTGATGCGCTAGAACGAGCACAACATCATGTTGATATTGTGGTCGCCGGTGTTGGCGGTGGTGGGATGAATGCGGTAAATCGCATGATTAGTATGCATGTACGTGGGGTGCGTTTCATTGCGATGAATACCGATACACAGGTGCTGTCGCTTTCCGATGCGCAGGAGCGTATAAGCCTTGGTCAACACTATACCAAGGGACTGGGGGCAGGCGGCATTTCAGCAGTAGGTATGCGCGCCGCTACGGAGAGTACAGCCGAGATTCGTGCTGCCCTGGGTGAAGCAGACCTGGTGTTCATAGCAGCCGGGATGGGCGGAGGTACGGGTACAGGAGCCGCCCCAGTTATCGCGTCGATTGCCAGGAAAATAGGAGCATTGACAATCGGTATTGTCACATTACCGTTCACCTTTGAGGGAACGCGGAGGCGACGTATAGCGGAGGAGGGCCTGGAGGTACTAAATTCAGAGATTGACGCTTTGATTACTGTACCAAATGATCGCCTACTCGCGACTGCCGGGCGGGAGCGCAACCTCGTAGATGCCTTCAAGCTTGCGGATGATGTGCTACGCCAGGGTGTGCAAGGAATCGCCGAGGTCATTAATGTTCCCGGTATGATCAACGTGGATTTTGCTGACGTACGGAGTGTGCTACACGAGGCTGGTACGGCATTAATGAGCATTGGGCAGGGACAAGGCCGCAGCCGCGCAAAACATGCTGCTGAGGAGGCTGTCGCGGGCGGATTCCTAAATGTCACTATTCGGGGCGCAAAGCGCGTGCTTTTCAATATTAGTGGCGGTGAGGATATGACGCTTTTCGAGGTAAACGAAGTCGCAGAGAGAATAGGGCAGGCAATTGATGACACAGCGGATATTACATTTGGCGCCGTCATTGATCCTGCGCTAAAAGATACTATTCGCGTGACCCTGATTGCTGCTGGTATGGAGGAACGGAGCACAGCGCGCATACCGGCCATCCATCTCAATCAACCACGTCAAACACCTGTACATGCAACACCGCCAGTACCTGTACAAAGTGCCTCCGAGAGGCCGGTATCACCACCTTCACGGCCTGCGAACCACGACGTACAACAGCGGCCGGTGAGTTTTACGCCACCGGCAGTGTCAGCGGCGCAGCCCACACAGCCTACACCCCCACGTACGCCTGGCCTATCAGGGCGGCAACAACGCAGCCTGGAGGATCTACGAGGTATTCGTAGTATGGGACGCCGCCAGGAGCCATAGAACAGGCAGTACATGGATGAGATAGAAGAGGGGTAGATGCAGATGCACCTCGATTCTTACAATAATATACGTGAAACCTGAAATGAGAGAGCGAACATCTGGCTACGTTGGATGTTCGCTCTCTCATTTCAGGAAGCTTGCTATTCCTTTGGTGCAGCGGTGACACTGCCTCGTTTGCCGCCTTCTTTGCCAATCCTGGAATAAAATGCCGAACCATGTTGACTCTTGGTAGAGTCGCCGCCCTTTTTGCCAATATCGGCGTAGAACTGTGGCCCCCGTTTCTCTTTGACGGCATCGCCACCCATTTTTCCAATCTTTGAGTAAAATTCAGGGCCATACTTTTCGCGTACGGCCTGGCCACCATGTTTTGCCTTCTGCGACCCTCGTTCCGGTCCACGTTTGTTGTTTGCCATAGAAAGTCCCGCCTCTCTTTTGCACTTTCTTCCACATTGACCCAACTCAATACGCGGTGAGAAATTCCCACTGAGAGAGAACAAATATCTCACTGCTTTACTGCTCCCTTGCTCCTTTGCTTCCTACAGTGACTGATGCTCTCGAGCCTGCGCCACACGATTGGCAATCAATGCCGCTGTGATACCTGCGCCAACACCATTATCAATGTTGACTACAGTGAGACCTGGCGCGCACGTTTGCAACATCGAAAGCAATGCGGCAATACCATTGCCGCCGAATCCATAGCCAATAGACGTCGGTAAACCAATTACAGGTACAGGAACAATCCCTGCTACTACGGATGGCAACGCTCCATCCATACCGGCAGCTACGATGATCGCATCTACGTCATTGGAAAGCATATTACGCAATGGTTCTATCAAGCGATGCAATCCTGCTACTCCAACATCATAGATGCAGGTTACGCGACAACCCATTTCCTTAGCCACGAGTGCAGCCTCTTCAGCCGCTGGAATATCAGAGGTGCCAGCGCTGATGACGCCAACATGCCCGCCAGTAGGTCTTCCAATAAAGTCAGGCTTGTAGATTACTACTGCCCGGGCTGATTCATGAACACAAACGGTATATTCTTGGAAGGCTGCCTGAAGTGGACTTATTGCCTCAGGACGCACTCTGCTGATGATTGCTCTACCGGATGCACTCAGCAGACCCTGTGCCATGGCAATCATCTGAGTTACGCTTTTTGTTTCGCCAAAGATGACTTCAGGAATGCCTTTACGCTGTTCGCGTCCAGTGTCGGGACGTATCTCGATGCCAGGTGATACAATAGTGTGCTGTAGGTTCTGTGATTTCCGTTCTTCGATATTCCCTGGCTGGCGGTTGCTCGGTTGCCTCTCTCCCTCATGTCCCTGGTCCAACTGTTCGGGCAGCTCCTTTTCATATAACAAACGCAGCAACTCCAGTTGCTCGTCGGCGTGATGATTCACAGAAATACATACCTCATGATAGTACCGGGTCTCGCACAACAATTACACACCTGGTGGCTTTCCAACCCGTCATAGTTTAACATAGTTGTATAGAATGAGCAAGGCATCCAATTCACAAATTCACAATAAGTGTGTTTCATAGTAAAACGAGCAATCAAGGCAACGATGGATGCCTTGATCGCTCGTTTTACTATGGTATAATCTACTGATGAATCAGAATTACAGGAAGCCCTTGTCGTGTCTTTTGTTCTCTGGCAAGGGGAAAGGAAAAAGGATTATCTTTCTTTGTATAGGTCAAGCTCATTTGTAGAAAAAGGAAATATGCATACTTTTCGCCATAGTATTTTCGCTGTCTTTTCCATTTGCTTGCTGTTTCTTTTGGCTGCGTGCGCACCTTCTGTTGCAACTCAAACCGATACACAGCAACAAGTAACCATCAAAAAAGCATTTCAGTCAGAAGTCTCACCAATACCTACTACCCCACCGTATCGCTGTGGCGCATGGTCTTCAAACAATGCCCCAGGCGCTTCCTCAACGATCACGATCTATGCCAGGATCACGAAAAATATTGCTCCGGTGAGTGGCGCAAACGCGACTGCGGTTGTGCATTTCCAGAGCGGTGATCAAACGATCGATGCACAATCACCAAGCGATAATGGAGGATATGTCTCATTCACTGTCGCGCTACAGGGGCAGCAGCCAAGGCAGATTCCCGCTACGGTTGATGTGACGTTTACCAACATTCCCGGAGGACCGGGTTCCCTGAGCTGCACGCCAGCGTTTTTCACTCCACACTGAGTTTCTGACAACCTGGACAAAAATGCGCGCTGCGTTGTCCAATCATAATGCGTTCGATGAGCTTCCCGCAACGCAGGCAGGGCTTTCCATCCTGTTGATAGACGCGCATATGGTTGTAGTTGTCGCCTGCTTCTCCCCAAAGATCACGATAATCGTTAAAGGAGGTACCTCCATGCTCAATACCGAGGGTAAGCACTGCAACGATACCTTGATAGAGTAGCTGTATCTCCGCAGGGGTCAGTGAATTCGCTCGGCGCAAGGGGTGAATCGATGCATAATAGAGCGCTTCGTCGGCATAAATATTGCCCAGACCGGCCACGACCTCTTGCGTTAAAATTACCTGCTTAATAGCACCCTTGCGCCCAGAGAAAACTTGCGCCAACCATTCCGCAGTAAATTGAGCACTCAGAGGTTCAGGCCCCAGGCCATTGAAGGCTACTGCCTCGCAATCACGCGGCCATAGTTCAATCCGTCCAAATTTGCGGGGATCGGTGTAGAGGAGGCGCCGACCATCCGCGAGGTTGAAACACACACGGCAATACAGGCAATTTGCTGATCCATTGGTATGGCTGGCGTCTTCTCCCAAGTCGACCGCTGAAGGAGCAACAAAGGATGGTCCTTTCGTGCTCCATGCCTGGGGGTCTGTTTCTCGCAGATTGGTATCAATTTTCCAGCCGGGAGGTAGGAGGTAGAGGTTGCCTGTCATACGACGGTGAATGGAGAGGAACAGCTCACCCTGCAAATCAAGCAAGAGGTATTTTCCACGGCGGCGCACCCCTTCTATGCGGCGGTCGGCAACCTGGAGAAGAAATGAGGTGAGGTCGGGGTGTCCAATAGTGCGCTCCCAGAATACAAGCGCATTGCTGATGGTAGCTCCCACTACGCTGGCACGCAGTTGGCGTGCGGTATATTCAACTTCTGGTAATTCTGGCATCGTTCCCTCTAGCTCTGGAGCGGGTTTATACCCTTTCGCGCATATAATATGCTAGCATCCTTTAGTTTTTCTTAGCGCGTCTAAACAGGCCAGTAGTATACCGCATTTTGCTCAAATGTCAATTTGCTGTGGAGCGGCTTTATGTGGTGTAAGGTAGAGTACACCTTGACTCCAGTGGGCCACAGCCTGCTGCCGATCATCGCGCAGATGGCTCAGTGGGGCACGCAGTACTTGCTCCGTGACGCTGTTCTTCCGACGGACGACGCATAACGCCTCTCGCATGTACAATCATATTGTTATGAAGCTACATACCTTCTCCCCCCTCTTGCTTTTTACATCGCGCTGCTCGTCGCACAATGCCCGGTTATTTGCTAGAATCTTACCTCCCAAATAAGGCCGCGAAAGGACGCGCATCGAAGACGGCGCGCAGGGCCGCGATCTTCCCGTCCTTGACCTGGTACCATTCAGCGATGAAAGCCGTTCCGGCGGGGGTGCTGGTGACCATTTCGTAGAGCACGCATACATCGTCGCCGTCAACGAACACCTTCTTAAGGTCGATGCGCTGGATAATCGAACCCAGCCTTCTGGCGGCCTCGAGATACTGGTCGGCCGTATTGAACGTGTCAAGTGGACCCTGGAAGGTCATGTTGTCCTGCATCAGCCTCCGGGCGGTGTCGAAATCTCCTTTACCAAGCGCACCACGGTAACTCTCAACGATATCGCTTGCATTAGCACTGGTCATGTTGTATTCCTCCTTATTCTTGTATATACGAAAAAATGGTAAGATCATTGTAGGCTTGGCTTGCACGATTGACCATGTCTGAAGAGCTATCATTCTTTGCCAATCGTCCAGATCAGGAGGAAATATGACGGAGCTTCTTACTCATTTTCAGGAAGATGTCCTTGCTGACATACTGCAATCTATACGTTTGCAAAGCACCCTCTATTGTCGCGCTAAAATGAGCGCGCCCTGGGGGTTCCGCGTGTCACGCAGGGAGGTTGCGAGCTTCCATATTGTGACAGGAGGAACATGCTGGCTCACGGTGGAAGGGATAGGCAAGCCGGTGTTGCTCACCGAGGGTGAGCTGGTGATCCTCCCTCACGGTCATGCCCATAACATGAGTGACCATCCCGAAACACCTGTTACGAGGCTTGAGGATCTGGTGCCAAAGCAACCAGTCGAAAAGGGTGGCATAGTTTATGGTGTTGGTCAGGGTGCAATAACGACACTCGTCTGTGGGGGACTCCAGCTTGAGGATCACACGACCAATCCTCTCTTCTCGATACTACCGCCATTGCTACATAGTAAAAGCCAGCATGGACAGTCAAATTCCTGGCTCCGGGTGATCGTGCAATTAGTGAAGGCAGAGGCCAGCGCGAACCAACTGGCAGCAGAGACGGTCATCAGGCGCTTATCGGAGATTCTCTTTATCCAGGCCGTGCGAACCTTTATAAGTACGGTTGATGACGGAAAGAGAGGCTGGTTCAGTGCGTTGAAGGACCCTCAAATCGGTCAAGCTCTTGCCTTGATCCAACGTCAGCCAGATGAGCCGTGGACAGTGGAGTCTCTGGCATGCCGCGTCAGTTTATCGCGTTCAGCATTTTCCGCGAAATTCAAGCAGCTTGTGGGCGAGTCTCCCATGCAGTACCTCACCCGCGTTCGTCTCACGAAGGCCGCCGCTTTGCTGCGAGCATACCCGGCGACCCTTGTTGAAGTCGCTCTGTCTATCGGCTACGACTCTGAGGTTGCCTTTAGCAAGGCGTTCAAGCGACAATTCGGTATTGCTCCTGGTGCCTACCGGCAAGGAAGGCGCTCGACATCAGGGGATGGAACAGTCGAAAAGAGTTATCCGGTTGAGTGAGTGGATCCGTGCATCTCCTGCATTTTCTTCAGCGTTTCGGGCATCTCTTCTCCCACCCCGAAGAGGAACATGATGGAGGTCGATTCCCCTAAAAAGGCGAAGCGTTTGCGCAGGTCTTTCAAGAACGCTTCCTCACCCTTTTCCTTGAGTGCTTGTAGGTACTTTGGAAATGAGCCAAATTCTTGCTGCACTTGTTGCATGGCCTGGGCGTTGGCGATCACCCCGCTGATTTTCTTGGCGCTGCGGATCATGCCATCATCTTTGAGCAAACGATCAATATCGCTGTCGTCAAAGCGGGCCACCGCATCGATTGAGAAGTTCGCAAGGGCGCGCTTGATATCTGGCCATTTCTTCTCAATCACGCTCCAGTTCAGCCCTGCACGAAATACCACTTTTGACATTTCCTCAAAGTACCCATCGTCATTTTTGGGGCGAGGCATCGGGGGATGGTGTGTCATATCCCATAAACGGCCTTGCTTCATGTTCATCGTTTGCTCCTTGCTTCATGTTCGTAGCATTCTGTTTCACCGGGCTCATTGTAAAAATTGAGCATAATCAACTGACCAGAGTTGAGTGATCTATGCGGCTTGATAGAGCACGTAAACATGGACTGTCGCGCATGAATACGATAGAGAAGGTCCCGATACTGCACCCACGCTCTCCCTCTGTGTCTTTTCTTGTACTATACCATAGAACAACGGTGTATCACAGAGGTGAGGTTTTCAGATGCCCAACCTCCCTACAATCAAGCCATGGAACGATTTCCTATCCATTGACCGGGAGCCCGATGAGACGAAGGACAGATAGAGCGTGGCCTCATAGGCCATTTACAAGTTTACCTGGCAGAACATCAATTGTGACCTTATAGTGATGGCATTGAGAAATCTATGTTCTATGCTTATGGGTGTGGAGCGTATGAAATGCATGCAACAGGAGGAATCCTATGTTAACGAAGTTCGCAGAGAAGAGAAAGGTGAGGCAGGAGACCGTCTCCAGATTTGGCATCTATCAGGGCTATACGGACGAGGTGTATTTAGATACCTCACCATTAGAATTCAGTTTTTTGCCGATAGCCGGGATCATGAGCTTTCCTCCCGTTGGGACATGGGCTCCCAAGGCTGTCAGCGTCAGTAGAAGTGATGCGTGCGCCTTGTCTCCTCCCGTGGGTGACGGAGAGGCGCTGATTACGGCCACCGGCTTGCCATAGAACTCGCCGGAGGACACCATCCAGTCGAGCCCGTTTTTCAGTGATCCTGGGACTCCGAAGGCGTATTCAGGGGTGCAGATAAGTACGCCGTCGACCGCTTGGAGCAGCTTGCGCAGGTTGTGAACTGAGGCAGGCGGGTCGTCGCCGTCGAGGTCAGGGCTGAAATGTGGGAGGTCAGCCAAGCCATCGTAGATGGTGAACTCCATGTTCTCAGGAGCCAGTGCCGCAGTAGCACGAAGGACCTCCAATTCCCATTCCGTGAGCGGTTCCACTAACACTGTGGAACGAGGAGTGGGAACAGCAGCGGAAATGGATAAGGTGATAGAATGGAGTGTTCTATTGCCAAAAAATTTTGAGGAGGGAAAATCACGCGAGCAAAGCGGCGCTTTCTTGCTGGTTTTAAAGGCGGGAAGAGAATCATGCCTTCTTCCATGTCTTGCGTGAAAAATGTTTCCAACAGACGCCTTCGAACAGTACGCAAGAGGGAAGTCCCCACATCTCAAGAGAAGAAAAAGGAGTGAATGATGCATTACCGAACATTAGGCCGAACAGGATTACCTGCTTCGGAGATCGGTTATGGGGCCTGGGGAATTAGCGGATCGGGGTGGATCGGTGCCCAGGACCAGGAATCGCTTCAGGCCCTGCAACGGGCCATCGACCTAGGTGTGAATTTCATTGATACCGCCTTGGGCTATGGTGATGGACACAGCGAACAACTCATCGGACAGGTGCTGCGCCACAACCCATACACACGGATTATCGTGGCAACCAAGATTCCCCCAAAGAATGGCCAGTGGCCTGCACAGGCCGGAGTCCCGGTCAAAGAGACCTTTCCAGGCACTCACATCCAAGCATGTACTGAGCAGAGCTTGCGCAATCTAGGGACCCAGACCCTTGATCTTCAGCAGTTCCATGTCTGGAATGACGAGTGGATTGGTCAAGGAGACTGGCAGGATACCATTCAACGACTCAAGGAACAGGGCAAGATTCGGTATTTTGGGGTCTCTATTAACGATCTTCAGCCAGACAACGCGATCCGGTTAATAGAATCCGGCCTCGTGGATACTGTCCAGGTTATCTACAACATTTTTGAGCAGAGTCCAGAAGACTCGCTTTTTCCAGCCTGCCAACGCCACAATGTCGGGGTCATTGTGCGTGTTCCCCTTGACGAAGGTGGTCTAACAGGCACAGTCACCCCGGAAAGCCACTTCGATTCACAGGACTTCCGTAGTCGCTACTTCCAGGGTAATCGCAAGCAAGAAGTGTATGAACACGTCCAGAACATTCTCTCTGATCTGGGGAAGACAGTTGATGAACTTCCAGAAATCGCGCTGCGCTATATTTTGAGTCATCCCGCCGTTTCGACCGTGATTCCAGGCATGCGCACTGTTCGCAATGTGGAACGCAACACTGCTGTAGGCGACGGAAAGGGACTCCCACTTGATCAAGTTCAGAAACTGAAGAAGCACCGGTGGCTACGGAATTTCTATGCATAGCTGGGGTGGGGCTGCAGAAAAGACGGGATGAATGGTTCTATGTCCTCGAAGGCGAGTTCCAGTTCGAGGTGGGAGCAGACCGTTTCCGCCTCCAGCCGGGTGATTCACTGCTGGCGCCCACCAGATCCCCCACGTCTGGGCCTTTGTCGGTGAGGCACGTGGCCGGATTCTGGTCGCGTTTTTCCCCGCTGGGAACGTCGTCTTGCTGCTGTTCTATTCGCTCGGGCTGGGAGTACCGTTCCTGCTTTTAGGTTTAGGGGTAAACCAGCTTTAGTAGGGTACTCAAATGGCTCAAACCCCACGTGGGGAAGATTGAAGTCGGCACGGGGGTCGTCATGATTGCTGTAGGACTCGTGATCTTCTTCAATCTACTGCCTTATTTCAACCAATTCTTTAACCTGGGGGGTACAGAAGTTCGACACAACGTCGATAGACAGGTGACCGAGCTGCGGGAGAGTAATCCTCGACATTACATTGCTCTCCTGGCATCGGGAATGGAAGACATTCCGTTTATGTAGTCTAGACTACAGAATATCTTCCACTACATCGATATACTTGTAGTATGGCATATTATCGTGTGAGCAGTAAATTACAGCGATAAGAGACGTGACAACGACGAAGACAACGACTTAAAAAGTTGGTGCTGTCAGGAATGAGGAACTTATTTCACCACGGAAAGGAGCTCTGCTTAGATATGATGAAGAAAGTAGGTCGTCTTCTTGTTCTTGCCGCTGCAGTCGGGGCTTTGGCGGTGGTTGTTTGGGGACTCTACAGTCCGACCAAAACCGCTGGTACAGTTGTCTCTCCTGCTGCGCCGCGCATGGTGGGCCTCCAGGTAGGCAACGTTGCTCCCAACTTCACTCTTATGGCTACCGATGGCAAACGAATGGCCTTGAGCAACCTGCGGGGTCAGCCCATTGTACTCTTATTTTCGAGTACAGGTTGTGTAAATTGTCAGTTTCAAGTGACAGACACGCAGAAAGTGTATGCTGCACAGCAAGCGGCTCACAAGCCATTTGCACTTTTGGCCGTAGATACGCAAGATACGGCAAGTTACATCATGACGTATCATCCATCAACGGGCATCGCTATTCCTGTGACCCTGACGCAGACCTCTCCCGTGGGTGAGCTGTATCAAGTGAGGGGGACGCCGGTCTCAATCTTTATTGACCGCAAAGGCATCATCCGCTCGATTGTGGAAGGCGAGATGGATCCAGCAACGTTGCAACGGCACGTGACGGAGATAACAACATACGCAACGAATTGAAGTGTCTTGCAAATAGAAAGCTGATCAGTCAATGAGATGAGTGATCAAATGAGGTGTAAACATCTCCCAAGGTGTGAGGACCTCCGCTTATTCCCATGCTCCTCCTGATGCAAAGTGCTTGCCAGTTCTCGCCTGGCGCAAAGAGACCATCTCGCCTTTTTTGCCAATTTGACGCATCCAGGGAAAATGTAGCCCAGGCTACAGAACTCCCCCCAACCCTGGACTATACTTCGGGTAGAACGGATTGAGCAGGTAGCTCAACTCCTAGAACTCTTTCAACGGAGAGAGAGTGAACTCTACAGGAGGATTTGCATGAATAGAACAAGAAACCAACCCCGATTCCTCGGCTTTCTCATTGCCGGAGCCATCGCCGGCATGCTCGGCGGGGCCATGATGGCGATGTTTACCATGCTTGCCACCGCTACGTACCTGGGCATGGGCTTCTTTACACCGCTGTATGTCATCGCGTCGCCGCTCAGCGGGCCGCAGGCGATGATGACCACAATGCATGGAGGCGCGTTCTCCTTCGCTCTCGGCCCGGCGGTGCTAGGGTTGGTCGTCCACATGATGTGGTCGGCGCTCTGGGGCATCATCTTTGGCCTGATCGCCTATGGGCTGCATCTGCGGGGCGTGGCAGCCATCATCGGAGGGATGGTCTACGGAGTGCTGATCATGCTGGTCATGAACTTCGTCTTACTGCCCATTGTGGGCGCTCCCCATCTCCTGAACCTGCTGGGAGGCACGACGTTCATCATCGGGCATCTGCTTTTTGGCATGGTCGTGGGCCTCTGGCCCGTGCTGAGGCCGCAGGATTTTACCCATCTCCTGGGTCGGCAAGCCCGCCAGGCAGCGTAGCGAGGGCATACCCGTTGTCAAGACCAGGCATACTGCCTGAGCGTGAAAGGGGAGCAGCGGCGCTCCCCTTTCACGTGGTATGTGCTCTGACCTATACTATTCGAGAGGGGAGCGTTTTTCTCATAGTATGAGCGGGAGGGACAGGACCATGCACCTGGAGATCTATATCACCCATCAGTGTACCAACTGCCGGGAGGCGGTGTTGATCGCGGAGCAGGCCAGTGGCATCGCTGGCCTTGAAGTGACGCTTATCAACCTCGATGCGCCGGGACAACGCGTCCCTCAGCAGGTGTTCGCCACCCCAACGTATGTCCTGAATGGCCTGGTGGTGTCGCTGGGAAACCCTGAGCGCGGTGGGTTCCTGGCCGGACTCCGCGCTGAACTTGCGCACAGAAGCGAGGAGGAGGCAAAATGAGTGTCCGACATGGTTTTTCGTTGTTCCCGAAGAGGCGAACACAGCCGAGGTGGCAGCCGGGGTCGACTGTCCCGCCGAAGGAATGCATGCTCGCCATGGATATTTTCTGCGACCTGGAGCCCGCCGCGATGGCCGCATTCGAGCAGCAGACCGAGATGCGCACCTGCCGCAAAGGCCAGCTCCTCTATTCGCAGGAGGACCGCGCCGAGGTGTTGTTCCTGCTCAAACGCGGGCGTGTCCAACTCTATCGCCTGACGCCATCGGGCAAACGGCTGGACCTGGCGGTGATCGAACCGGGCGCCTTCTTCGGCGAGATGCCGCTCGTCGGCGAATCGCTGCGGCATACCTTCGCCGAAGCGGTCGAGGATTCCCTGATCTGT
Organism: Chloroflexota bacterium; assembly: GCA_005881495.1. The sequence goes on along the minus strand of VBHI01000079.1, from coordinate 7,421 downwards.
GTGATGAGCCGCAGCGACATCGAACGGCTCATGCGCGAGCGGTCGGAGGTAGCCATCAGGATGATCGAGGTGCTGAGCCGGCGGCTGGCCCTCTGCGAGGCGCGGCTGGAAGAGATGGCCTATCGCAGCGTTCCGGCGCGCATCGCCGCCGTGCTCCTGCGGCTCAGTCAGGGACGAAGCGGCGAGACGGTACTGATCACGCACCAGGAGTTGGGCGATATGATCGGAGCGCTGCGGGAATCGGTCACCAAGGTCCTGGACGAGTTCCAGCGAGCAGAACTGGTGGAACTCTCCCGCGGGCGCGTCATCTTGCGCGACGTGCCGGGACTGCAAGCCCGGCTAGAGGAGTGAGCCGTACCAGGCTTCTTCTGGTTGGTTCAGCGTTCCTCCGCGCTATACAACGCTTCATACGTGATGACCGTGACCAGACTGTCTATGAAGTGAGGGATGATCTCGGCGGCCCACCCCGCAAAACCCCGGGTCTTCGGATTGCTCACGACCGTACATGCTTCAATCCAGTCAGAGTTCTGTAGTCCAGGCTACAGACATTGACAGGAGCAATGAGGTACTCTTGAACAACGAGTTGCATCCCTCACTGCTTGTTCCAGAAGGATGTTCATGCTTCTAGGGGCTTGTTCCAGAGCAAGGCCAGCACATTACATGCCGAATACAAGGAGATCTTATGGACGCTCAACCTGGTCTATCTACACCTGCCATCTCTGCATCCGCTCCCACGACAACAGCGTCGATAACGCCTCACCCACGCCAGAAAAAAGATGCTGACTACGTCTTCTATGAGTTGACCCGCAGCATTTGCCCGGAGTGCCGCCGCGTCATCGATGCGCATATCCTCTTGCGTCACAATAAAGTGTATATGCGCAAGCGTTGTCCTGAGCATGGTCTGTTTGAAGGACTGGTCTATGGTGATGCTCAGGCCTATACCTCCGCAGCACGCTTCAACAAGCCTGGCACCATCCCCCTGGCCTACACCACCGACATCCAGCAGGGGTGTCCTCACGACTGCGGTCTCTGTCCTGAGCATCAGCAGCACGCCTGCCTGGGCATCATTGAGGTGAATAGCGCCTGTAACATGGAGTGTCCGCTCTGCTTTGCCAATGCCGGTGCGGGCTTCAACCTGACACTCGAAGAAGTGGAGGGCATTCTGGATCATCTGGTGGAAACGGAGGGTAATCCCGAGGTGGTGCAGTTCTCTGGGGGTGAACCATCCATTCATCCACAGATTATCGAGATGATCAAGGCGGCGAACAAGCGCAACATCCGCCATGTGATGCTCAACACCAACGGCAAGCGCATCGCCGAGGATGATGCATATTTCTCAAAACAGTGAGGAGGAACTCTCATGACTACGACCGTTGATGTGATCGTTCTGGGAACAGGCTCAGCTGCCCAGAACGTCGCCTACACGTGCCACGCGTCCGGATGGAGCGTGGCCATCGTCGATTCGCGCCCCTTCGGGGGAACCTGCCAACTGCGCGGGTGTGACCCCAAGAAAGTCCTGGTGGGTGTGGCCGACCTGGTGGACTGGAGCCACCGCATGCAGGGCAAAGGTGTCTCCGCGCCAGGTCTGTCCATCAGCTGGTCAGAGATGATCCGCTTTAAGCGCACCTTCACCGACCCGGTGCCGGAGCAGACCGAGCAGAGCTTTGCCGAGGCGGGGATCCTCACACGGCATGGCCGTGCCCACTTCGTGGATCGGACGAGCGTCCAGGTGGGCGGGGACACCCTCGTTGGCCGCCATGTGGTGATTGCGACCGGCGCGCGTCACGCCCCTTTGGAGATACCGGGCGAGGAGCAGCTGACCACCAGCACGCAGTTTCTGGAGCTGGAGGATCTGCCACGTCGTATCGTCTTCGTCGGAGGTGGCTACATCGCCTTTGAGTTCGCGCACATCGCGGCACGTGCAGGCGCGCAGGTCCAGGTGCTCCACCGGGGAAGCCGTCCCCTCAAGCAATTTGATCCTGACCTGGTCTCCCAACTGGTGCAGGCGACCAGGGAACTTGGCGTCGAGGTCCGGCTCAATACAGCCGTCGCAGCCATCGAGCGACATGGCGACCACCTGCTCGTCCACGCGCGGACGGGAGCGCAGGAACACACGGTCGAAGCCGACCTGGTGGTGCATGCCGCCGGACGCGTGCCGGAGATTGACGACCTCGAATTAGAGGTGGCAGGAGTGTCACACGAAAAGGAGGGCGTCTTGGTGAACGAGTACCTGCAAAGCGTGACCAATCCAGCCGTGTACGCAGCGGGGGACGCAGTGGCCAGCGGCGGATTCCCCCTGACGCCGGTCGCAGGCATGCAGGGCGATATCGTGGCCCGCAACCTCCTGGAGGGCAACCGGCACACCCCGAACTATACTGGGATTCCGAGCGTGGTCTTCACTACTCCCCCTCTGGCCCGCGTGGGCCTTCTTGAGGATGCGGCTCGCGCGCAGGGTCTGCGCTTTACGACGCACCATGAGGACACCTCGGGCTGGTATTCCTCGCGGCGGGTGGCCTTGCCGCACACCGGCTTCAAGGTGCTCGTCGAGGAAGGTTCCGAGCGCATCCTGGGGGCGCACCTCTTGGGCTTGCATACCGAGGAGGTCATCAACCTCTTCGCCCTGGTTATGCGCGCAGGGCTGCGGGCGACCGATCTCAAGCAGATGGTCTACGCCTACCCCACGAGCGCCTCGGACATCAGCTACATGGTCTGAGGGCACGAACCGGGCGGGTGGCGCATTGCCTCTCCGCCACAGGGATCCACGCGACGGCTCGATCTTCACCGGCTTGATCCGGCTTGAACCGTCGAGTGGAGAAGGGGAGGCAGCTTCCCGAAAAGGGGGGAGGACGCGTGTTCAATCCCTGCCGACACGCGAGATTCAGCGAGCTGTCGCCACCACAGGCACACCGGCAACTCCTTATTCGCGTCCTGCCGCTCCAGCGAGAAGCAGTTTAAAAACGTCATGGAGAGGAGCTAGTACCCGTAGCCAGGGATCAACCCCTTGCTAAACAGGTCACAGAAAGGAGCAGGTGAATCTGGAATAACTGGATGTTCTCAGTGGTTCTCGCCTATAGTATGTTACCTCTGGCCTGTTTACACCAGAGAAGGAGATCATATGTATGGTTGATCACCAGGCTAATGCACCAGACTCCTCGGGACCGGAGCCACTCTCGCTCAAAGCCTTTGCCGCCAGTCTCTATCACGCCGAGCGCGCCGACAACGCTTTCAAGTTTCTCAAAAACTTCTCCGAGGAAGACCTCGCGAACTTTGTCCAGGGACTGCTGCGGCAGGTGGGCGATGCCATTGATGATGGCAGCACCGAGGCACTCGCCCGCTTTGTGGAGCAAGGGCAGGTCGCGGCCTATGTTCCCACGCAGATCACTGCACCTTTCCGCCCAGATTTTCCCGATGCCTCGTTCTCCCCGATGCGTAAGCCGCTGCGCGAGGCCACCGTGGCCCTCTTCAGCTCTGGAGCAATCTATCGCGACGACCAGGACCCGTATTACCCTGCCGAACTCACCTACGAGCAGGCAGTCCGCGACGTGCACAAGGCAACCGAGCGTTTCCCCTCCCTGCGCGTCATCCCTGCGGAGACACCAGAAGAGCGCCTGTGCGTGGGGCATGTCGCCTACGACATCCGCGCAGCGCAGAAGGACATCAATGTGATCTTCCCGCTGACCCGCTTTCGCGAGCTTGCGCAGGACGAAGTGATCGGTGCCCTGGCAGAGCGCAACTACTCCTACCACGGGCTGACCAATATTCCCCGCCTGATGCAGGAGAGCGCGCCGCAGTGGGCGCAGATGCTCAAGGACGATGGCGTGGATGCCGTCTTTCTGATCCCTGGCTGACCTATCTGTCATGTGACCGTGGGTCACGTCGCGCGCGCCATCGAGGCGATCGGCATCCCAACCGTGTGTGTCTACATCGAAGCCTTCCGTCCCGATGCGGAACTGCTCAAGCCTGCACGCACACTGGTCACGCCGCATCTGATGGGTCGCCCGCTCGGCCTTCCCCATCGCCGCGAGCAGCAATTAGCTGTCATCCGCGCCGCCTTGCGTCTGCTGGAAACGGCAGACCACGCTCCAACCATGGAGACGTTCGATTCCTGGACACATCAAATGAAGCGAACATCCTGAAGTGATGATTTTCGCCGTCCGCGGTAGCAGACTCTCTGAGAGAGTGGAAAGGGATCATGGCATGATCCCGATCGAGCAAAGAGGAGGACCATCATGACAGGTACAGAGGCGCTGGCCATCGACATGTATGGCACACTGGTAGATCCCATGCGCATTTGGAAGCAACTCGAGCGCTATCTCCCGCGTGATGCGCAGGGCATTGCAGAGCTCTGGCGACAGAAGCAGCTCGAGTACACCTTCCGTCTCACCGCCATGGAGCGCTACGAAGACTTTGAGCAGGTGACGCGCAAAGCCCTTGACTACGCGCTGGCCGTTGCCGGATGCGACCTGGATTGGCAGCAGAAGAACGCTCTCATGACCCAGTACAACGACCTCGAGCGTTTTGCCGATGTCGAGCCTGGACTGCAGCGCCTGAAAGCTGCGGGGTACAGCATGGTGGTCTTCTCGAACGGCAGCCCGGCCATGCTGACGGCGATTATGGACGCGACCAATCTCCACACGTACTGCGCGGGGTTTATGAGTGTTGACGACGTCCAGGTGTATAAACCCTCTCCGAAGGTATACCGGCATGTGGCGAACCGCCTGGGTCGGCCCATTGAATCGGTGCGGCTGATCTCCTCGAATCCCTTCGACGTGATCGGAGCCGAGGCCGCAGGTATGCAAGCGAGCTGGGTCAACCGCTCTGGAGGCGTCTTCGATACGCTCGCACCACCACCGCAAAGTGTTGTAAGGTCGCTGATCGAGCTGGCAGATACGCTCGCCCAGGTGCTGGGTGGTCGGTAAAGTGAGAGAGCCGGTCGAAAAGGTCCTTCTCGAGGAAACCACATTCAAGCCTCACTCTGTTTCTGGACGGGCAGAGAATCCGCCTCGCCGCGGCGCAAGAGGGTCAACTCAAGAAGCGGGAAGATCAGGACAGAGAGCAAGTCGGCGGTGATGAGGGCTGCGCCCGTCGTCTTCGCGATCAACCCGAGTTCCCCCCAATCGGGGTTGCCGCAATCTCGAGCATGACCAAGGGCAGCCGACAGGCGAGAGACCCAGTACAAGCGGTGCCCTGAAGGCAACCACAGCCACGATGAGCGATCCATTCCGTGATACAACTGTCACGGGTGCCTCATTTCAGATAGCGATTGACAAAAAAGTCTGCGTAGTAACGTTCCCAGTGCGCGCCTGGTGCCTCGCTCATATGATAGCGGTTACAGCTTCAAATGCTGCTTGTAGTCGGCCTCGGTTGACAGCAAAACCGGTGGACAACAGCGGATTTTGATGGATTTCGGTGGACATCGGAGGGGCTTTTTGAGCTTGAAATGGACGGTGGTGGACGTAGAAAAACGAGGGGTGCCGAAGGGGGGACTCGAACCCCCACACCCTTTCGAGTACAACGCCCTGAACGTTGCGTGTCTACCAATTTCACCACTTCGGCTCTTTTTTCTTATCCTCGCCAGACTTCACGCCTGACTTCGGACACGCCCTATATTACTGTATCCCACCCCAACTGTCAAGAGCTTTTTCCCCTTTTTCTCTCATCCTCGCCATCTACCCGTATGGTACCAATGGCCCCCTTTCTTGACTCTCAACAGCGTCACCCCTACACTTATCGCAAGGGGTAGTGTGAACACTTGTGCAAAATACACGACGCAAGGGAACAAGGGAATAGACCATCACAACCAATTCTCACTCTCTAATATTCATAACCCAGGAATTGGTCAGGTCGATGCCACCACACACATCATCGTTGGGGAAACTTGTAACACATGGATAGTAAAACAAAGATTGTAGGCGACCACAAGGTTCGCCCTCTCGCACGAATTATTGCAGCAACACTCTGTCTCATACTCATGCTCATGTCGCTGGCCCTGGTGAATGCCACATCCTTTGCCGCCACTGCACACGACGTCAACAAACAATCCAGTGCCCTCCCAGACCCCAGGGACACAAGCACCATTACTCCTACCGATACCACTACGCCATCACCTACCAGTACCCTCACGCCATCAAAACCCACGCCAAAACCAACTGCCACACCCACGAGCGCGCCAGGAGCAACCCCAACAGCGACAACTCCTAAGCCTACCTCAACCGCGCAGCCTGGAACAACCCCTACCTCTACCGACAACAGTCAAACGCCCACGCCCATATCAGGAGTGCCAAACTCGACCACGAACAACGGCAATAACGGCGGCAACAACAATACCCCAACAACCCCCACCGGAGGCGGTTTTAGTCAATCGCTTGGCACAATCTCCATGGGCCTGCTCACACTCTTAGGTTTCGTCAGCGCATTATTCGTTGGCTTGCTGCTACTTCGCAAACACCTCTTACCCAGTCCAGCTCCACAGACGAGCCTACCCCCTAGCGGTGCTCAACCATGGAGACGCGTCCGTACCGAAAGTCTCAATGGTATTACCAATGTGCCAGGTGTGCAAGCCGTGCAAGCCGTGCAAGCGGTACCAGGCGGGCAAAATGACTGGAATAATTGGCCCACAAATATAGCTCGTGCCGGTGAAACGCCAGAAATAAGGGCCCTGCCTCAGGGCAGCGCGCCAACAATGGCCCCTAACATGGGCTACAACATTACAAATAACAACACCTTCCAATCCCCTTCTGCTGGATCGTTCCCTGGCGGCACCACTCCACCCTTCTCTCCTTCACCCAATACCGCCGACTTCCCTAACACCACCGCTTTTTCTTCACCCAACAACGGCAACTCCCCCAACTACGATAATGCTTTCCCAACCAATTCCAGTGGTCCAAACTCTGCACCGGACGCCGCTGATCCTCAGAGCCGCCCTTTCCAGGCTCCTTCTAACAACAACGAGATCTCGCCGCTCAGCACCGTCGAACAACCACCCATCACCGCTGACGTTCTCTCGCCTCAAACTACGAAAACCGCCAGTAGCCTTCACCCGGTACCCGCCGGCATTACCCATGCGGACCGTATAACCGAAAACGTAAAACCACGTGCTCGCCTGGTTACCAAACCCATCCGGCTGCAAAACATGCGAAACGCTGCACCACCGCCAGTCACACAAAACTCCACGCCACAAAATCGCAAAAGCGAGCCTATTTCGGAGGAATTACCCTCCTTCGACGACCTCATACTACAAGACACCCTCAAACAATACATTCAACGAGGAGAAATCGCCCTCCAACAGCCCCAAAACGGGGAACCACGAACCATATAAATCTTGCCCTACAAAATGTACAGCCGCCCGGTAACTCGTCCATCGTCCATAGTAGGGGCGATCCCTTGTGGCACCTACTCCAACTAAATGACTCCCGGCTCTT
>VBHI01000193.1 GCA_005881495.1 Chloroflexota bacterium | reverse complement strand
TACCGAATAAAACCATGGTTGTCGGTACAATTGCATGTTTGCGCTAAAGCAGGAAAATGTGAGGTTACATCTGTTCCATCATAAAAGGCAGGATTACTAAGGGCCACAATCACTTTCATGCCTACTGATTGTGCGCGATCAAGATAGGCTTTTTGAAAACTTGCATCACCATACATCTCATCATAATCAATAACCAATTTGAACCCCGCCGCGGCCATATCGTTTAAATGGGAAAGACACATTGCTGCATTCTTTGGACTACAACTTTCATAAAGGCCATATCCATCAAATGTGGCAGAAGATGGTATACTTGTTCGTATTCGTGCAATAATTACAGTTAACGGAAGAGCAAGAACAATCATCGCGAGGAAAAGAAACCCAAGAATACGTACATATTTAAACTTCATGAACAGTATACCACCTTTACAGAAAAATACATTATTGCTTATCCTATATAGCGCAATGATGAGAGCTTTTGTTTATTTGTACTTCATGATCGTTCTCATAGACATGAGGAGCGTTTTGGCAATGGTTCTGATTGATTTCCCGACTTTTTCTCTTTGATTGTTTGCTGTAGGTAATAGCACGTAAAGCGGTAGTATGTCAAGTTCTCGCTGACCCTGCAATAAGATGATAAAATTCCTGTATAGCTTTGAGGGAAAGGATGCAGAGGATACAGGCCTTCTTGAGGCGCAGGCCTGGAAAGAGCCAGCTTGCCGAGGAATTACTGAGGAATGATGATGGCACTGTATCTACGCGAAGCAGGACCGGCGGATGCGCCCTGCATTGTCTTCTTGCATGGTCTGTGGCTAAGCAGCGCGATGTGGCAGCCCCAAATCGAGCGTCTCTCGAATGCATACCACTGCCTTGCCCCTGATCTGCCAGAGCATGGGAAAAGCACAGGCATTGGATTATTAACGCTTGAGAATACCAGCCGAGTTGTTGCCAACCTGATTCGTGAGCAGACTCCCCACGGGCGTGCTCACGTCGTCGGCTTATCACTGGGTGGTTCGGTGGCTCTAGGGTTGCTACGTGACGTGCCAGGGGTCATCGATCATATGATGGTGAGTGGCACGGCGGCTCGTCTCGGCCCGATGATCGCTGCACTCAGCAAGCTCGGCAAGCCGCTGCTCCGTATTCTCAAGCCAGCCCAACTGATCAGTCTCGGGCTCCGTCAGTCCAAGATTCCGCAGCCCTATCTGAGTGTATTGCTAGAAGATGTGCGCCATCTCAAACCGGAGGCAATCATCCACTTTGCCGATGCGTTAGTGAAAATGGAATTGCCGCAGGGAGTCCATGCACCGATCCTGGTAACGTTTGGACAGAAAGAGATCTATATGACGATGGCAAATAGAGCCGCTCGTGAACTGAGCCGGACGCTCCCCGCAAAAGCGGTGATGGCTCCTGGAGTCGGCCATGTCTGGAATCTGGAAGCTCCGGACCTGTTCACTGATACGGTGCGTGCCTGGCTGACAGATCAGCCACTCCCCAAGGAACTCATGGTGTATGGTTGACCGACACCACCTGGTCTCCTTCAGCGATGCTTTTTGTTTCTCCTTATCTCATTCTGTGCCAAAAGGCCGATGGCACAGCAGGCTGCGCTGGCTCCGATCAGATACCCTGCAAGGAGATCAGTGACGAGATGACTGCCTGTGTAGACAAGCAACAGACCGCCACCGAAGGCAATGGCGAGTGTTATCACCAGCAAGAGTCTACGCATGAGGCGCTTTCTCACATGTTTCCACACGAGCCAACTGAGAATCAGCCCAAGAAACATCCAGCGAATTGCATGCCCACCTGGATATCCTTGATGAGTAGCTGTTACATCAAGAGTAAATGGCGTGGTTGCACTGACAAGTGTACGGTGAATACGCCAGGCTGGAGCACGAGGAGCTTCCCACCACATACCAAGTACCAGCCCAAATTCTAGAGAAAGCGGGCTTTGCTCGCTCATTTGTTGACAGCCTAAATTACTCATCCCCAATTCTAGACTGACTGGTACTGGTTGTGGAAAGATTTGTTTACCCACAGCTTCGCTGCCTATGCTCAGCACCATTAAAAGGAGAAGATAAGGCAGCACGCGCCGGCGATATCCTAGCCAAAGGCATCCAATCCCCAAGATAAAGGTAAAGAACAGGCTCATTGGTACTTCACCGAATCTCTTCCACTGGTGAAAAACACAGTCAATTCCTGTCAGCGGTCGATGCAGGAGCCATTGTTCCAGGTAGAGAGTGGGAGAGAGCAATGCGCCGGTCAAGAAGATAGCGGTATACAGCAGAAAAAAGGCGAGCAGCACGAGCGCCAGTCCAAACCATTTGTGGGCCGGAGGCAGCGTTTTCAAGTATCCAGTCAGGCTCATTGTCAGGAAAACTTCCTAGCAGAACAACGCGCAAAGTGGCTCCCTTTTGATGATCAAAATTATATCACCTGGGTTCATTTTAGGGGTCTTCCTCGCTTTTGGGAAAAGCTCTTCTATAATGTGGAATGAGACATGTGTTTGATGTAGGTTCCAACGGAAGCGCGTATCCGAACTGAGCTTGAAAGAGAGATTTTTGCTGGGAGTAAGCGCGAAATATTCTAATGGAAACGCGAATAAAGTACAAGATTCTAGTGGAAACGCGAATAAAGTCTTTTTCAAGAAGCCTCTTCCTGCCATTTCCCTGTGTATGGAGCAAGGAGTGCATTAATGCGGGGGGAGTGCCTCAATTGTTTTTGCGTTAGCCTTACGATTTGGCGAATCCGCCTCAATGTGACAGGTTCTCCCTGTGACACGAGCACATTGATGGCAGTTTGCACCTGTTGAACTTTTGCTTCCTCATCTAAACGGGGAGAGAGGCCACGCTCAGATCGGTTCTTCTGATACTCCTGGAACAAAGCTCGAATGCGAGGGTACTTCATGACCATATACGAATAGGACAAATCTACCATGTCACAGACGTGTTGCAGAACAATTGGTTCTCCACGAGCTTCTAACTGTTTCAGCGTGCGTTCGACCTGCTTGACGAGTTCCTCTTCCCGCTTTAGGTCCACCTGGAATATTTCCTGTCTCCGTTCCTTCTCACATCTGGTGAGGAGTTTTTTGACACGAGGATACTGTTTTAAACGACTTCCAGTCATACCCAAGAGGTCTCCAATGTTTCCTGGCAGGATTGGTTTGCCCCTGGCTTTCAATTGGCGGATGGCTGCTTTCACCTGATCCAGGAGTTGTTCCTCGCTGGGAGGCGCGACGAGATCTCCTAGAGACTGCTCATCAAAGATCTCACACAGTGAGTATCCCAGAACAGCAGCATACTGCAGGTAGTCGCCCAAGTTGGCTTGTCTGAACCTGCTGACATAATCGATATCGCGGACGACAGAGCGATCTCGAGCCAAAAGATGCGCGACCTCCGGTATCCAGAGATCCCGTCGTTGTCGGAGCAACTGAAACCGTCGGCCGATGAGCTTTGCTTGCTCTTTCTCCAGAGGTCTTGGACTTGGGGTGAGGAGCATTTTCAGGTCGTTCGTGTACCTGTCTGTCGGTTCTACGTCATCATCGCTGAGACGAGAGGGTTCGCAGGTTCTCAGGTCTCCCTGGCAGGTAGGGCACCTGGTGAGTTGAGGGAGACATCTCAAGAGAGGAAGAGGTGATCGGCAGTGTCCACACTGATCGAGGAAGCGTACGCCATGCTCAATGCATCCGGGGAGCACAAGAAAGCGCCAGAGCAAGGAGTAGGAAGCCGGGGCGTGCTCGGCTAAACAGATCGGACAGTAGCGTAAGGAGGGAGCGAGGCTCCCCGCCAGAAAGTTGGACACCATCCCGCTTATTGTGTACCGGTAGAGCTTTCTCAAGAGCGTG
>VBHI01000192.1 GCA_005881495.1 Chloroflexota bacterium | reverse complement strand
TACTCATCCAATAAAGCTCCACTGGCAATCAAGGGCAAAAAGTGGAGCAGATAATGCCCCAATTCATGCGCTACAGAAAACCGACGCCGCACAAGAAAATCATTCCGCTCGACGAAAATGTGCCCTGATGTCTTGTTAACATAGATGTAACCAGCCAGTGGCTCCTGGTTTGTATCGTCTATCGGCTCGAGTATCGCTCCGTGCCGCAGCAAAAAGTTCGATGCTGCTTCACTTGTCAACCCGGTAATTTCAGTGCAGGTCAAGTTATAACCGCCAATGAGTTCGCCAAGCAAGATCACGCCCTGCGTTCCTGTTGGACGGGGAACATCAGCAATTCGATAGAGGTCAGCAATAACTGCTACTATAGACTGTGTCATTACGGCTGCTCCTCTTCTTGTTGCTTTTCATTTAGACGTGATTGCTCTCGCTGTCGTCGAGTTGCCGCCAGGTGAGCCATTCCTTGCTCTCTCCCAGCTGTGAGAAAGAGTGCCGTTTCGCTAAATACCTTCTGCAATTACTGCTTCATCCGCTTGCATTCGCGCGACGACATCGCTGACGGTTAACGGAGGTATATCTGCGGCATCTGGAACGGTATCCCATCCCGACGGAAGAAGTCGACGCAGAAGTTGACGCACCAGTATCACATCGTTTTCTCGCCGCTCTTCCTCCTCTTCAGCCTGATAAGCAGCAAGCACGTTCCAAATGAGATCGCCCAATTCAGGATCTTGCTCAGCCTGCTCTAGCACCCTCGACATCGTGTCAAAGTCTCCGCGTTCATACGCATCCATATAGGCAAAAAGGGCTTTCTCACGCATCAGAAGTTGTTCTCGTTTGGGCTGCTGTTTATCCATTGCTCTCACCTCTTTGCTTTTCTAGGGCAACGCGCAATTGTTTCCTTGCTCTGTGAAGCCGTACTAACGCCGCATCGTAGCTACACCCCAGCGATTCTGCTAATGCTGCTCCATCCTTATCTTCCAGATAAGTCAGGTGTAGCACTTTCCGATAAGGCTCAGATACCAGAGAAAGCAAATACTCAATCTGCACCATATCCTCTACCTGATACTCTGGTCGCGGTTCCAATTTTTCCCTAACGAGCGTGTCAATTTGCTCCAGTGGATCTTCATCCGGAGCATGTTTTTTGCGTTCATTCTCCAGCTCGCTCATCGTTATCTCGTGCAGGCGTCGCTTTAGCAACTCAGCCCTTCTACGCATGACCACTTTTTGCGCAATACCCAGAAGCCATGGTTTCGGTGAGCGTGCTGGATCGAAATGGGTAGCCGTTTTAATGGCTTCAATATAGACCTCAGGCAGCACTTCTAGTGCTGCCTCTTGCAGCTCATCATAGTTGTCGGAAACCAAGGTAGATTTGCTCACATATCCACGCAGGATACCCATAAAAGACTCTGCGTTGTTTTCGATAAAGTGAGTTAGCAAAATAGCGGGATCTGAGGCTCTCGTCTCCGTTTCAACCTCTTGCTGCATCGCATTAGTCTCCTCCATGTACACCTTCCTTGCCAGGGTAACGACAATTTTTTGTCTCTCTACTCAATATTCAATTACCAAGCAGAAAAGATTACACTAGAACATAAATTCGTACATCATTTAGAAAAACATCTTATCACTGCTAGAGGAGACTACTCTCTTTTACCCGTATTTGCGAGTTGGGAGGGACTTTTGGGTATTTACAACTTCTATGGTAAAAATGGATTCCGAGGATTGTAGAAGAAAGAGTACTATTATGACATGATTGTCACTTTTGAAGTCCTGCACACTATCAACGAGAAAATGGGGAAGAATAGTAGCTATCTCTTTCCCATCACCACCAAATGAATAAGCAATCTTCATATTACAATACGCTACATCCCAACCTGTAGCCGATATTGCACGGCCTCGGCGAGATCAGCGATGGTACGTGCCAACTTCAGCACCCTATGGTAAGCCGACAAATGCAATTGCTGCATCGCCGCCTTGAGCAGCCGCTCCCCGGACGCATCCGTCTGACAAAAGTCGCGCACCTCCGACGGCCCCATCTCCGCATTGCAGGTCATCTTCGTTCCACGAAAACGCTGCAGTTGTCGTTCTCTCGCCTCCTGCACCCGCCCCCGAACGTCGTCGAGTTCTCGGCATTGCGCTTATCGGCCAACTTCTCATAATCGACACGCGGCACCTCAATGTGGATGTCAATGCGATCCAGCAGCGGACCGCTGATCCGTTTCTGGTAGCGCATAATCGCGGAGGCCGAGCAGCTACATTCCCTGATCGGGTCGCCAAAGAAGCCGCAGGGGCACTCGTGCGGGTAGCTGTTGTAATCAGAATCTTCGACATTGCTGTTACACGTTCGTCACCTGTTTTATTTACGCCACCTCATCCCATCACAAAGGGCAGAGGAGTACCGCGATCACGAGGATGAACGCAGTGAAGGAGAGGCATGGCGGTATTGCTCGGCCAATTCGTACTTGTTCGTAAACATGCGGTTGCCACAATAGATATTACGCCGGGCGAATGGCTCCGGGGTCTGCTGGAGGAGGTAGGTCCGCACCTCGGGTTTGTGAGCCATTGGAGCGTCAAACCAGGGTTCAGGTAGGGTATAGACTGAACGATACACCCAGGCGGGGCAAGGAACCGAAGAACGTGCGCAGAGATATTCTACAGAGGCGGCGCAAAACGCCGCCCAACGACGCTGCTGTTGGGCCCCCTCGGGCAACGAGAGTGGAGTCGCGACCAGTTCCGCACGCCGGTCCTTGGCGTAATCAAACCACTCGTTCATAAAATTGCCCAGAGCGATCCAGGGCTCTTCCCCCCGACAGATATCTTGGAAGGTTGCAGCCATCGTGTGCAGACGATCAGAATGGTTCATCATTTCTCCTCATGGTCCCACGACATTTCGTGCTCACGTCGGTATTGTACAACATGGCGTTAGGGGAAGAGGGTGCTCAACGTCATATCGAGATGGTTCAGCTGCTGGACTTGCTTGTCAGGAATATAGCGATCAACCATCTGTTGCGCCTGGATGCGCGTACCAACCTGCAATTGGCGGCAGAGCAGTTGGATGTCCCCGCGGTCTTTTGGGCGCCCTGCGAGCAGTTTGAGAGCCAGGATATACTCGGTTTCAAGCCTAGTGAATCTCATTTGGGGATGATTCTGGTTACTTGACCGAAGCTCTAGCAGCTACCTGACCGCACCTGAGAAGGTTACATGCCAGTTCACGCACTTTGGCCAGCAGCGGTTCCACTCGCTCTGCTTTGCGGTCGGAAGGCACGATGGATGAGTAGAACTAACGAGAGAACCACAGCAAATGCAAGCACCCAGCACAGCAGGAAAGCCAGGCCGTTGCTCCCGGCCAGTCTTTCTGAGCAAAATCAAGATGACCGTGATGATGCTCAAAGCGTTCACCAGCGGTCCCAGTGCAGTACCGACTCCAGCGGCTTGCGGGGCCCCGGTTTAAAATCCGCACCCAGCGTATAGGCCACCGGGATGAGCGCCGCCTGCGTCACCTGTTCGTAGGGGATGCCGAGCACGTGCGCCGCCTCTTGCTCGAAGAAGAGATGGAAGCTCGTCAGGCTCGTTCCCAGGCCACGCGACCGTGCAGCCAGCATAAAGCTCCAGGCGGCAGGCATAATCGAACCCCAGAGGCCGGCCTGAGCAACGGTCGGCAGGTGATCGGTGCGGCCCCATATACAAGGAATCACGTGGACGGGCACTTCGTGGAGGTGATCAATCAGGTACTGCCCGGAGCCGGTGAGCCTGGTAACGGCTGCTGCTTCCTGTTCACTGGATGTCGCTCGCTGCTGAAACACCGGGGCCATCAGCGCCCTATACTGCTCCGCTCCTTTGCGATAGAGCGTCGCCAGGGCCTGGCGAGGCTCGGGGTCGGTCACGACGACAAAGTGCCAGCTCTGGCTATTGCTCGCCGTGGGAGCCTGGAGAGCAATCTCCAGGCACTCGCGGATCACCTCAGGCTCCACCGGGCGCGCGAGGTCCAGCCGCTTACGCACGGAGCGTGTCGTGGTCAGTAGTTCGTCAATAGAAAGATCGAGGATGGGCATGAGAGTACTCCTTCTTGTATCGCCGTGCAGGTGCAGTCCGGCACTTGTGAAAAGAGCAAACCGCGCTTTTGAGAGATCGACAGGCGGCTGTGCTGAGAGTGTACACAACTGTCAGCGGATGTCTATCGTAAAAACTACGTATTCGATGACGTATCTTGAGTGGCTACACGAGCCGGCGTTCAATAGCAAAACGTGCGGCAACCGTGCGCGATCAGGAAGTACGTCTCGTGACAGCATCCAGGAATTCGATGTTATGTTTACCGCCTCCAGTATACCCTATTTTCTGGTCAGGGTGTAAGGCATAAAAGTAGGCTGCTGATCTAGACGAAGACGGTACACGTACCTTCATGAAGACAGAAAACCAGAGAAGACACAATCGGGAGCTCATTTGACTACATCCCCACCCTT
>VBHI01000078.1 GCA_005881495.1 Chloroflexota bacterium | reverse complement strand
TCGACAGGTAGCTGGGTTAGCCGCTTAAGTTTCGTCGGATTATTTAGATGAAGAGATCTTTTTGCGCATCACGCTCAAGGGGCAGCTTCGCGGACATGAGGTACAGTGGCGTAGGGTGGTTGTGCGACCAGTGCTGATCAAGCAGGCAAGGCACTTGCAATTCTCATACTTTGATTCCAGGCAAGATATTACGAAGAACTACCGGGGTGGCGAGGCTGTCGCGAAGTTGGACGAGGTGCTTGCGCTGCCGTTCAGTAGTGTAACAGTAAAGACCACGCTAGAAGATGTGCATATCCAGGTAACCAGAGAGGGTAGAGGTATCTTCACGCGCAAGAAGGCTTCACAGGGGGAGAGAGTCCCAGACCTCGCGCACGATGCCAGGAAAAATTTACCGCTACCGGCTGATAAAGCTGATACATTCTTGCATGCAACGGGAATTATGAACGATGAGGGAAAAGTTATCCCAGCGATGCGGGATAAGTTTTCTCAGATCAATGAGTTTCTAAAGCTGCTGGAACATACAGGTGAACTTGAGCATTTTGAGAAGTCGCCTTTGAATATCCTGGATTGCGGCTGCGGATCGGCATATCTCAGTTTTGCAATGTATCACTATTTGAACGATGTACGTGGACTTCCCGCGAAGCTGGTGGGAATTGATACCGATAGGATGCTGATTGAGAAAAGTAACCAGCATGGTAGGGAACTGGGCTTCGACAAGATATGTTTTCAGCAGTCAGCGATCATCGACTATGTCCCTGAAGTAGCACCTGATATAGTGCTGGCTTTACACGCTTGTGATACGGCAACGGATGAGGCCCTTGTACAGGGTATACTCGGAAATGCGCGCTTGATACTGTGTGCACCCTGCTGTCATCATGAACTGCATGAACAGCTTCACGTTGGGGCTCCATTTCAGCCCGTGTTGCGGCACGGCATATTGAAAAAGCGGATGGCAGATATACTGACCGATACGTTCCGAGCGCTAGTACTGCAAATGATGGGCTATAACACGGATGTGATTGAGTTTATCTCAACCGAGCATACCGATAGAAACCTGATGATTCGGGCGGTGAAACGGACGAGCAGGGGTGACAAGAAGTATCTGCTGGAGTATGAAGAGTTGAAAGTATTTTGGGAAGTGACTCCGTATATTGAGAAGTTGCTTAGAGAGAAAGAGTGCTGGCCATACTAACAGAGTGCGAAACTAGCAAGAAGTTGGAGCGCGTGTCAGCTGTTATTGAACAGAAAAGCGCGCGTTAAGCTCATATATGTTATACTTTCGGCATGAAGATACGTATTCGTTATTTTGCTTCATTCCGTGAGATTACGGGGTTGAATGAGGAGATTCTGACGGTACAGGACGGTGCGACAGTCGCTGACGTTCGTGCGCAGCTACTGGCTCGTTTTCCGCGCATACAGCCTGTAATGGAACGCTCGGTGTGTGCAGTCAATCGAGGTTATGTAGGGGCAGAGACAGTGTTGCATGAGGATGACGAGCTGGTATTTATTCCCCCCATGGGCGGTGGTAGCAAGCAGGAGAAATGATTGTTATGGAACCGATCATTCAACTTACGCGTGAACCTCTTGATAGAAATGCCCTGGTAGAGGCTGTTACGCACGCAAGTGTGGGAGGTATCGTCATCTTCGAGGGAGTGGTGCGTGGCAATGCGCGGGGCAAGCAGGTGCGCTATCTCGAATATGATGCCTATATAGAAATGGCGAAAGAGCAGATTCGCGCGATAGTAGCCGAGGCTGAACGACGGTGGGGAGTAGAGCGCGTGGCCGTGGCACACCGCTTTGGTCGCCTGGAGATCGGCGAAACGAGCGTGATCATCGTGGTTGCAACACCACACCGAGCAGAGGCCTTTGAGGCCTGCCATTATATTATTGATACACTGAAGACGACCGTCCCTATCTGGAAGAAAGAGGTCGCTACCGATGGTGAAGAATGGGTAGAAGGTTAACGTATTATATGTTATAGTTATTCATGATGGTTGTTCCTTATACATCGATAGGGGAGGTCAACGGAGAGTTTCTCATTCCCGACATAGAAATGTCTTCCGGCAGAGCCTTTCCCTTGGAGTTTGTGGATGAACCTATTCGAAAAGCAATCTCGCCTTAACCAACTCTTCACACAAAGTCCCGTCAATGCTGCCTATCTTGCCGGCTCTCTCACTAATCGTACCTCTTTTGGACACCTCAGTGATGTGGATATCGCGATTTTACTGATGGATCAGATCAAGTCGGACCTATTCCTTGACTACCAGTTGTACTTCTTCAGTGAACTGGCCAAGCGGCTCGAGTCCGATACCATCGACGTGGTGATTTTGAACCAGGCTTCCCTGCTACTCAAGTTGCAGGTAATCAAGTATGGGCAGATCTTGTTTAGCCGAGATGACAAGCAGCGTGTGATGTTTGAGACGAAGGCGGTGATGGATTACCTGGATTTCAAGAAATACGACGAGATTCAGAACCAGGCTTTGAGCCGCCGGCTCTATGGCCAGGTGATACCAATCGATAAAGACCTGGTAGAGCGGCACATGAAACAACTGCGCGAAGCGGTAACAATTCTACGTAGTCTGGGAGAAACGAAGCGCGAAGAGTTTATCACTGATTACCGCATTTACGGCCTGGCAGAACGATACCTGCAACTGGCTATCGAGGCCTGCTTGCAAATCTGTGGAACGCTGGTAGCCTCCTTTGGATTACGCCGCCCTGAGAGCTATCACGAACTTCTGAGCATTGTGGCTGCACAAAAGATCATTCCACAGGAGTTAGCGTATCGCCTGGAAGTTCTGACGAACTTGCGTGACTCCCTGTTGCATGATCCCAGTACGCTTAATCGCGACCTGCTCTATGACCATTTACGACAGCGCCTGGATGATTTGAAAATGTTCGCGGATACGGTGGAGGAGAGGAAAGGGTAGTTACTACCAGAAATTGAAAAGAGCTGGTACCTCGTGAGTACCAGCTCTTTTCAGTGTAATCCGGCCAGCTCAATCGGTTACCAGATGAAGAGTATTGGCTTGTTCTCTGGCAGCAGCCGCCTCTTCTGGTTGACCCATCTCATCGTAGATTTGCGCGAGAGTTTCATAGGCAATGACGAGTGAGGGATCCATGGCAATAGCCTGTTGGGCTGCTTCAAGGGCTTCGTTATAGCGCTTCACTTGACGGAACGTATCAGCGAGATCGTTATAGTAGTCAGCATTGAGGGGATCGCTGTCGATAGCATTTTGATAGTTGTCAATAGCTTCATCGTAGCGGTTAAGGGCATCGTAGGCCGTAGCAAGCTGGTAATAGCCCTCTGCATCGTCCTCAAATTGTTCCAACAATGTCTTACATGTCTCGATCGCGTCATCATAACGCCCAAGCGAGTTGTACGTGTCGGCAAGGCCAGCATAGGCGGCGGCGAGATCATCGCTCTGCAGTTCCTCTGTTTGCAGAACCAGGTCTTGATAGGCTTTCATAGCTTCATCGTACTGTTCAGCTTCAAGATATGTTTCTGCCAGGCTGAAGCGAGCGCTAATACGACCTGGTTCAAGTGCCAGCGAACGGTTATAAGCACGTATTGCATCGCTGCTATTTCCCTGAAGGGCACGCCACGTACCCAGGTGTTCCCAGGCCTCAGCATCGTCGGGTGATAGTTCAACGATACGTGTATAGGTTTCAGCGGCCTGATCACGCTCGCCCATCTGCTCATAGACGGAACCAAGCATATCATAGCCTGCGCGATTGGAGGGATCGAGGGCCAGCATCTGGTTCGCAACCGAGAGAGCCTCATCATAACGGCGCATATCGAGATACAGGCTTGCCAATTCGGCATAACGAGAGGCATCACTTGGATCTTCATCGATACGTCGCTCTTGCTCCATCAGACGGCGCATCTGGTCATTGATACGCTCACGAACATCTCGCAAGTTACCGTCGGCGTTAGTATTCTCAGGGTTCAGAATGAGAGCCTGACGATAGGCCTGGATGGCATCCTGGTACAAGTTTTGAGTTCGATAGGCATCTCCAACGCTTAAATACAATTCATCATTTTCAGGATTCAGTTCTAACGCTTGCTGAAACGTCTCTAACGAGTCCTCTTGCAAACCCAATTCACTATAGAGATTGCCAAGGTTGACATATGCATCGATCAGTTGTGGGTCGAGATCAATAGCCCTGCGATAGCCTGCGATGGCCAATTCAGTGTCTCCAAGATATTGCTGAGCGAGCGCTAAATTATAACGCGCCCTGGCGTCATCGGGGCTAATCAATACAGCTTGTTCAAAAGCTTCCACCGCGCTTTCGAAGTCGCTGCGTTGAGCCGCGGCATTGCCCTTATCTGTCCACGCTTGCTCTTCAGGATCACTTGCCTGTGGCGCAGTTCCGTTCGAATTGTTCGTTTTTTCCTCTTGCATCTCATCCATATGTTTCAATGATTCTCCTCAATTCCGTTTCATATCTCATAAGCACATGTTCCCGTGCAATCCAAGAATACTTTCTTCACGTAAAATAGGCTGTTAGTCTCAGGCTAGTATAGCATGCTGAGAGTGCTTCGACTAGTATTTTCCGGCACTATTCGAAGCAATTTCAGCGATATGGAGACTTCTATCGCGGCAAGGTTCCCTAATCATCCCGGTTACATTACTTTGCAACGCGCAAAGTAACGTGAAAATCATAGTGGGTGCCTGGAAAAAACGTTTCGGAAAATTCGATTGGTGAGCCTGTCAGGTCAAAGGTTGTAGAAGTAAGGCGCAAACCCGGCTCTCCGGGTGAGATACGTAAAACTTCGGCTTCACGGGCTGCAGCGAGGCCAGCTTTGATAGTCTGCTCAACGATAAAGGGGTTCAATCCCTCAGATATCATGAGGCTGTAGAGTGAACCATCCGCTACCTCCTGCGCGCGCTGGTAAATACTGGCCGCACGAGGGTACGGCAAATAGTTGATTGCATAAGCGATAGGGCTGCCGTCTGCTGTACGCAGACGCTCGAGGCGTATAACTTGTTCGATGTCTGTCAAGGCGAGTTGTTCACGCACTGTTTCAGATCCACGTACAAGCTCACTTACAAGAAGCAAACCACCGGGGTGTTTACCTCGAAGGCGGAGCTCTTCAGTAAGGCTGGTTAGTTCACTTACTGTCTGTTGAACGCGCGGCTCGCAGACATACGTACCCTTGCCATGCTCTCGATAGAGCAGACCTTCGTGGACGAGTTCTGAAAGAGCTTGCCGCACGGTCGCTCGACTGACGTGGTAACTTGAGACAAGTTCTGGCTCGGATGGTATGGCCATATGAGGTGCAAGATGTCCTGAACGGATTTGTTGTTTCAGCACTTCTTTCAATTGATAATACAGTGGAAGTGGATTTGAACGTTCTAACGTTGGCATATGCGGTTTCCCTTATGTCCAGACAACGGTATGTAGAATAGTAAAAAAAACCGGGAAAACATATCACAAATGACACGAGCAGTCGAGAGGGAATAGACAGAATAGAGAAACAGCGCATAATGACAACATCTCAGTCACATGCGCAATTTCTCTTTAGAGCGAATAGATTGGAATCTTACTTGTTTGCGACGCGATCAATCTCTCTCTTCAGCCGAACGCGGTCCGCTCCAACTACACGCCCAACTTCCTCGCCACCTTTAAAGATGACAAATGTAGGAATACCCTGAATGCCCAGGTTAGTTGGAGTACGAGGATTCTCATCGGTATCCACTTTAGCGAAAATCAGTTTGCCACGATACTCATCGCTCAATGTTTCGTAGTAAGGGGCAATAGACCTACAAGGTCCGCACCAGGCGGCCCAGAAATCAACAACAACTGGCGACTCAGATTTCAGGACCTTTGACTCAAAATCGTTATCGTCGACATAAACAAGGTTTGCATGTGTAGTCATACGTTACGGTTCTCACTCTCTTTCTTTCATGACAGCATATATATCTGACTCCTGTTAGTTTCGCAACCAGGCAAGAGATTCTGTTTCTTATTTATATGTAACAATTCTGTCCCTGTTCTTATTCCGCATCCCCGTTACCTAATTATACGAGAAATGAGACTGAAAGGTAAACATGGAAACGCCCGGCATGCCTATTGATTCACCGGGCGTATTGATAAAAAACAAGCTATCTGCGGCTGTTTCCTTGCAAGATGGAGAGTATCCGCAGAATGAAGAGGAACAGGTTGAGCACAGTCAGGAAAAGGGAAATGGTTAAACCGATCGCATTGGGCATGGTATCCGCCATGTTTTTACCGCGCTGGACATAGTAGATGACATAGCCAGAGAAAAGGGCGACGCCAAAGAATGAGATGATAAGCTGAATCAACGTTGTATGAAAAAAGCTACCGAAGAAAAGGCCAATAAGCGAAGTAACGAGGAGGAGGATCAGGCCGAAGAAAAGGTAATCACCCAGACGGGAAAAGTCACGCTTTGTGAGCCATGCATACGCCGCAAGTCCAAACGCTGAGATGGCGGTAATCAAGAAGGCCTGACCCAGGATATTGCTCTGATTAGTGAGGTAATAGGCAATGAGAGGAGAAAGCGACATCCCTTCTAAAAAGGTAAACAGGTAGAGCAAGAAGAGATTCAATCTAGGAATTTGAATGGCAAACTGGAGAATGATAAGAACAACGAGGCCAGAAAGAGCAATAATCCAATAGGTCCCAGGGTTTACAATAGGGACCAAGAAGCCAACAAAGGTACCGGCAGCGGCAAAGAGAAAGGAGAAAGCCAACAACCCCATGACTCTACTCATGAGACCGCTTACCTGAGTACCTTCATACCCGTAAGGTAACGTCTGATATTGATAGCGAGGGGAACCAAACATCCCGCGATTTTGACCAAATGGTCCATTATTCTGTTGATAATTCATGTTAATCCTCACAATTGGATGCTGATCTCCAGAGGAACTGAAGAGCATGTATCACTACTTTCTACGAAATAATGGGCTAAAGGTTACATGCTCGCCACAAAAGAGAGGGCTTCATTGACGATTATTTCTTTTGATGCTTGTGATTCTTCCTGGGTGGCTCGTTCTGCTGCGACGGCTCGTCAGCATTTTGCACAATCACTGGAGGATCTACCATATTCGTAATATCGCAGCGAGGGTGATTATAATCGGCATGCCAATAGAATGGGCTTCCCCCACGTTTTACCATGAGTCCTCCACAGCGGGGACAGCGACGAGGCGCAAACTCCACTTGATCCTCAGCCATGTTTGATTCTCCTGCAACAGCTCAAACTGACGGTATCACAAGATGCCAGAAAGATTAGAGAACACTCCAAACGCCACAAATTTCACAGTAAGCAATGCCAACTTCGCCAAAGGTCTTACTCCGCGTATTCCAGCGATCATATGCGATGGCAATAGAGCCACAATTCCAACAACGAGCACGCCCCCCTGCTTTGCTTTGACTCTCCAATTGGTGCAACAGAGCGCTACGGGCCTCATCTGCACCAGTATAACCAGGGTTATAGGCGAGATGAAGCAGATTACCCAACGGTAGAGAGATCTCATGTGTAGGTGGCTGTAAGGGCGCTGCTGAAGGCGAAACGGCAGCATTTGGAACGAGTGGCTGTAGTTGAGATGCTGGCGGTTGTGGTGGCCGGCGGAAGAGCTCTCCACGAGAAGTTCGTCTCCCTCCTTCTATGGGAGGAGTATAGTTTTGTTGTTCTGACCCATTTGACACGGTTATGGGAGGAAGAGGAGGTATAAAGGAGGTTACGGACTGATCTGCACCAGGAACAGGTGGAACAGGTGCACCTGTTCCTGGTGCTTCTTCCTCTTTCGCGGGTGCGTCAGAATCTTGCTCTGTTGTGTGCGAAGCATTTTCCGTTTGTTCCGCAAGGTGGTTGTTATTTTCGGGCTGATCGGGTGGATTAGCGCGTCTGCGTCGTGTAATTGGCATAGGGGCCGCTCCCTTAGAAGTAGTGTGTGAGTACTGCGTTTGCAAGCAGCATTATATCACAGCACTGCAGAAAAGTCTAAGGTAATGTGGGGCATATTGTGTATGAGCCTGACGCCCACGGGTATCAGGCTCATACACAATATGCTCCAAACAATCTTTTTGTTTATTTGAAGAAATCCGCGTTAATCTTGATAAAATGCTTCCATTCTTCAGGAGTTGCCGATTCCTCAAATATGGCAGTAACGGGACATGCGGGTTCGCAAGCTCCGCAGTCGATACACTCATCAGGATTAATATAGAGCATCTCAGCCTCTTCAAATCCTGCCTCGCTCTGTGTAGGATGGATACAGTCAACAGGGCATACATCCACACAGGATGCGTCCTTTACACCGATACAGGGCTGAGTAATTACGTATGTCATGTTAAGATTATCCTCCTCTTGCTACGCCATGTTAAAACTGGATACGTGGCAGCAAAGTAATTTTCGGCCAGCCTCAGTATAGAGCCTTGCGTAAGCATTGTCAATTCCCTATTCCCCGTCCTCTGAACTGTACTCCGTGGTTGACAAAGGAGGCAGGCCGTTTTTATACTCTCTTGAGGAGTTTAAATGATGCGAGCAAAACTAGTGGCTACTATTGACCCACATTACCGCCGAAATCTTGGCGATGGACTCATCTTGCGCTGGTCCAGCGTAGATGATATTGAAGATATTTCCTACCTGGCAAGTTCCGTTTTCCGTCAGCATGCTGATGCTCCTGCGAATATCAATATGGGTATTCTGATGAGGGAGCTCATGAGCGGGAATCACCCTGTGATGGGCATAGGTGACGTGGCAGTGGTTGAAGACACGAAAAGGAAGGAGCACGCTATCATATGCGGTACGTGCCTTTGGCGCCAGCAATGGGAGTACGAAGGTCTACCATTTACGATTGGTCGTCCCGAAATTGTTGCCACCGAAGCCGAATACCGCAAGCGGGGATTGGTGCGAGCAGTCTTCGAGTTGATTCATGCTCGCAGCGAGTTCGAAGGGCACCTGGCACAGGGCATTACCGGTATTCCCTATTTTTATCGCCAATTTGGCTATGAATATGCATTAGACCTGGACCTGGGAAATACCCTTTACCTGGCCCAGATACCGAAAATCAAAGAGGGTGATCCCGAGCTATACGTGTTGCGAGAAGCGGCACTTGAAGATATCCCTCTGCTGCAAGCGCTCTATGATCGTCAGAAGGAGATCTACGCTGTAACGACACGCATCGATGAGCGATGGTGGCGCTATCAGATCCAGACATGGAATAAGGTTATGGATGATGGATTCTGGCATATCCAGATAATTATCGATAGGGAGGGCACTCCTCTGGGGTATGTCGTTTTGCCCATGGTGCGCTCATCGCAGGCAATTTATGTATCTCACCTCTCTGTAATACCTGGTGCAAACTTCTATGCGCTAATGCCTTCGGTCTTACGGGCATTGCAGGCCCAGGGGCCGCAAATGGTTCCTCCACCAGGTACAGAACCCGCGAAAAAAATTATCTTCACATTTGGGCGAAAACACGCGGCGTACGAGGTGCTAAGTAAAGAACTTGCACAGGGTCCTCCTTATGCGTGGTACGTGCGAGTACCTAATCTTCCAAGATTTATACTGCATATTGCTCCTGCTTTAGAGCGGCGATTGGCAGACTCGCCAATGGCTGGATACAGTGGAAGACTGGTACTGAATTTTTATCGCGGTGGTCTGCAAGTGCTTTTCGAAAATGGTCGATTGATAACTGCGGAGCATTGGCGGAGCCAGGTATGGGAAACCAACGAAAACGCAGGATTTCCGCCACTGGTCTTTCTGCAGTTGCTGTTTGGCCATCGCAGCCTGGATGAGTTGCGCTACGCTTACCCTGATGTGTGGGCTAATAACGACAGCGAGTTATTGCTCAAGACGCTCTTCCCATCAAGCCCCTCGTGGGCGATACCATTGGGATAGTGAAGCGATGAGAGAAACGCTGGTACCTTATGCGAGAGGCTGCGTTTCTCTTCTCATGAGTAGCGGGTATGGGCGTCACAGGTCAACTTTATTTTATGGAGTCAGTGATGTAGAGATGTGAGAAGACGATCTCTGTGCCTTCTTCTTCCACAGAGAAACCAACTTCGCCAGCAGTCAAGGCGGCTGATGAAGAGTCAGTGACAGAGTGCCTGACGGGCTTGCCGTTGATCAAGAAACTGAAAGTATTTCCGCTAGCCACAATAGTGATAGTGTTACTTTTCCCGATACCGGACAGCAATAAAGAAGTAGGCCCTCCTTTTAAGGTTTTCCAGTGCCCATCGCCATCGTAGCGCAGAAACTGATACTGTCCTCCGCCCCATGCAGCGACTTCAAAAAGGTAGTAATGCGATTGATCAACGCTCCCGCGAAAGGCGACCCCAAAATAATCGGCGCCGTCTGACGAACCATGAATTTCAGATATCGTTACCGTGAGACGGAAATTGTGATATTGATGATTGGCATAAAGGGCCAGGGCAACATCGCGCGCTGATTTATTTTGAATATGATACTGTTGATTTGTGAAGAAAAAGGCGCCACCTGTAGGCCAATCATTACTATTTGATAGGCCATCAACCAGGGTATTAGCTGGAATGGTCACCTGTTTTTGCACGCTGGTGGTGTCATAAGCAAGGCGGGTGAAGAACAATCCCCCGATACCAGCTGCACTAATGGTCAAGGCCAGTACCAGGATGACAGCGATAATGGTTCGCGAAAGACCAACAGTTGGTTTGGTAGCAGGTTTCACGCGAACAATGGGTCTAAAGGCATCAAAGGCCCGTAGCCTGGCACTACTTAAGCCTCTCATGGGGAAAAGCATCTGTCCTGGGCTGAAATCAGGATCAATTTGATTCAACTGAGTTGCAATGTGGATGGACTGGGCAAAGGCGGCACTAAACTCGTCTGCGGTATGAAAGCGATCCTCTGGCCGTTTGGCAAGTGCTTTCTGAATGACCTTATCAGTATAGGGTGTGATGTCCGCACGCACCAAGCTGAGCGCAGGTGGCGCTCCGTGCACCTGAAGGAGAGCGACAGCAATAGAGGAATCTGCCACGAAGGGGAGACGGCCCGTCAGGAGATAGAAAAGCGTAATACCAAGCGAGTAGATATCCGAGCGACCATCAAGAGGTTGACCCAGTGCTTGTTCCGGCGAGATATAGTCGGGCGTTCCCATCAGTGTCCCTAGAGATCTCGTTGAAGGCTCTCCGGAAATGATATCTCTGCGCATCATGTGAGCGATACCGAAGTCTGAAAGCACGACACTCCCATCGCTATCCAGTAGAATATTTGCCGGTTTGACATCACAATGAACACAGCCATGCTCATGGGCATAGTCTAAAGCGGAAGCAATTTGCTCAAGATACCATTGTGCTTCATGCAAGGTGAGACACCCATGCGCGGCGATGTATTCACGTAATGTGCCACCCGGCATATACGGCATGATGATATAAGGCAATCCGTCCTGTTCACCATAGGAATAGATTGGTAAAATATTGGGATGATCTAACTGGCTCGCAGCCTCAGCCTCGCGAAGAAAACGGATATAAAAATCTTTCTGCATTTGCACAGTCATATTGGAACGGGGCAAAAAGACTTTGATAGCAACTTTCTGTTCAGGTGTGTGCTGTTGGGCCAGGAAAACGGCGCTGGTTCCTCCATACCCCAACTGTTGTTCAATAACGCACGAGCCCAGCTCTTTACCGATGAGGTGGTGTCCCCTGGTCGTAGACATACTTGAAATCCTCTCAATTTCTCGCAAGCGAGAGTGAGTGAGCAAGTGTAATACCCGGGATATAAAAGCTTGCGGTGATACAAGAAGAAACTATATTGATTCTAACAAGAATCTCAGGTTACTGTCAATGGCTCAATAAAAAATTTATAAAGAAGCATTTCAATTGCCCGCATGTTCAAACTTGCAGGCAATTGAAATGCTTCTTCCTCTACTTCCGATTAGACAGTAAACACCCCATTACGCATGATAGTGCGTCCATCCACTTCAATCGTACAGTCCGTTGGGATGACATCCACGTGGATTTTTGCATCCCAGTCGGCTCGAGTAAATTGTGGATAGGGATTGCCAAAGGCTACATGGAGGCCAGGCATTTTTTCGTCCTGCAAGAGATTACCGACCAGTTTCTTGAGGCTGGCAAGCGTACCGATAGCGAACTCGCCAGCGCGATTACCATTGGGCACCGAGAAAAGGTAATCGCGTAGCTCTTCTGCGAGTGCTTCATTCTGGCTGGTGATCTCCGTGATATACCCATCTTTGACAGTGATGACAACTGGCTGTTCAAGTACGCCATATTTCTCAGAGAAGTAGTCTCCCAGTACTTCGCAGACTAGCGTACCATCGACTGTAGCAGGGGCAGTGAAGACTTCGCCCTCGGGCAAATTCCCCCATTTCCCTTGCTCGTGGTATCGTCCATGGCAGGGTATCCACTTCCATTCTTTGTGAAATGTTGCTGTTACATCGCTGCCTTTGGCAGAAGTGACACGGATAGTTTGAGCGTTTCGCACAAGGTCATAGACCTGGTTGGTCAAGCTGAACACCTCATCGTAATCTGCACACATACCATCAGCCATTAATGCGTCGTCAATGCCGATCATATGGCCGTGACGCACTTTTAACTCTTGCGTCAGGAAGGGCAACAACGGGATACGAAAGGCTATTTCTCCTGGTTGAGCTGTTGCGATATAAAACGTGACAGTCGGTCGAGCTTGAATAAGATCATTACGTAAATCATCTGATAAAACGGTAAGTGGCCGTTCACCATAGTGTTCGAGGAAATGCACCGTGACATCGGCATGTTTGGTGAGAGCAGCTACCGCCACGCGATGAGCAATGCTTTCACGCTCATAGTCTGTGATAATAAACACTCTATCCTGCGCGGTCACACCCATACAGCGTACCGCGTTTTCCGCACCACGCTGTACACGTTCCTCGAACGTTAGATGTTGGATATCCTGCTCTTGCTGGTCAGGAATGAAACTACTGGTTTTGCTTGACATAGACTCCACCTCAAAGGTTATTGGTTTGACTTGTGCTTGAGACATTTTCTGTAGAGCTGTATACAATGCGGGCACTATTCCTCTGCACAATGCCACTTGCTTATGCTCTTAAGGCAAGGTTCAAAAGACGAATGAACCGACTTGACAGTGTGAGTAGGAGGAGTTGCCAAAGGGCTCCTTGGAGAGTATGGTAAAGAAAACCCAACACCATACCAAGCAAGGAGAAACCAATGGGCCAAGGACATTGTAGCACAGCAAGCCAACGAGTGGAGTGGGTGAGCCAACTTGTGGCGCACAGCGACACCTATGGAGTGGTCACCCACCTTAGTCAGATGATCGGCGTGTCGCGCCAGACGCTCTACAGTTGGAAAGCCAAAGGGGAGGTAGCCCTGGAGCAAGCGTTGAGGCCAGTGCGTACCAAAGCCGAGGACGAGTCGAACGTGCAGGTAGAACGAGCTATCTTGACGTTGCTGGTCGAAGGACATGCCAGCTATCGAGGCATCCAGCGGTGTCTGGAGATGCTGCTGGGGGTGCACGTCAGTGTGGGCAAGATTGCCGCCGTCGTCCAGAACGCAGAGCAGCGAGCGCAGCAGTGGATCAGTCGCCAAGCTCCTCCTACGGCGCGTGGGCTGGCATTGGACGAATTGTATGGCCCGACACATGGCGAAGCCTATCTCAATGTGGTCGATGTCCACAGTGGAGTGGTCTGGGCCAGCACCAGTCTGGTTGGAGTGGATGGGGAGAGTTGGACCCTGTTGCTGTGGCAACTGGAGTAGCAAGGGTTGCACTGGCAGAGCGCGGTCAGTGATGGGGGAAGAGCGATTGGGGAGGCGGTGGCGACGGTCACTCCCGATTGCCCGCATCAACGCGATGTGTGGCACATCCTGCACGCCTGCCAGCAAGTGCAAGCCCGACAGGATCGGCTGGTGGAGGGGCTGCGACAGCGAACGCCGGTGGTGGCACGACAGGCGGCGCGGGTGGCGGCAGGCAAGCGTCCGCGTGGGAAGTGTCCCAGAAGCGATGTAGACGCTCATGCCGCCGAACTGGCCCAGGCGCAGTATGTCTGCGAGGGGCTGCGCTACCTGTCGGGAGAATTGCGCCAGCTGCTGGGCGTGGTGGTGCTGACCGCCCAGGGGCCCATGCCCAGTACCGTGCGGCACGCAGAATT
>VBHI01000077.1 GCA_005881495.1 Chloroflexota bacterium | reverse complement strand
ATAATGCCAGCAAGGGCACATATTACTCCGACTGGCCCTGTGGGTCCTCTCAAGGGTAGGTATTTTGTGAAACGAGCAGGGAAGCGGCTTCGCCTCGTAGGGGCGGAGGTGGCAGGGAAGTAGGGTGGGGACCCTTGGGTCGCCCGGCGTCCTGTTCCCCTGCCGCTTCGCCCCTGCCCCCCATGGGCGACGCAAGCGTCCCCACTCCACTGCGCCCCTCTCCCGCCCCTACGATTGTGACGATCTGCCCCAAAAAAACCTACTGTTGAAAGCCCTGTGGGTCCCCGGCCTGAGGGTCTTCGGGAACCACGGCAGGCGCGCCTGGCGGCTGGGCGGGAATCCATCTTGTGAAGAAGAGCGCTATGGCTGCCACGAGCGCAACGACGAACAACGCTGCCCGCAGCGCGGCAAGGTGCGCATCGCCGTTCACTTGCAACACCGCCTGGGTGGTCTCCGCCGAGACCCCATTAGCTGCAAGAGCCTTCTGCAGGTCAGTGTCGGAGAGGAACGGGACGCCCGCACCGAAGGTGACCTGCGCTTGCGACTTGAGGCTATCGGGGATGTTCGGGTAAGCGAGTACGCCCTGCAGGAACAACGAGGTCAGGGTCGCGATCAGCACCGAGCCAACGAGGGCTGTGCCCAGCGAAGCGCCGATTCCCTCCAGGAGCTACCATCCGAACAGCAGGACGCCGAGGTTCGGGGCCAAAGCTGTCGTGAGCGACCCGGCTCCGTAGATCGCGCAGCCGATGGAGAAAGCGCGTCGACGTCCGATAATGGCCCCGATCTTGCCGCCGGTGAGCATCAGGGTCGCCATCACAAGCGTGTAGAGCGTGATGGCGGTCTGTATCCCGGTGACCGTCGTGCCGAGATCGCTGGCGACCGTCGCAATCGACACGTTCATGACCGAACTGTCCAGGGTCATGAGGAACTGACCCGAAGCGAGAGTCAGGAGGACGAGTCCCGTGCCTTTGGCGGCGATCGCCTCTGGCTTCTGTTGTGTAACCATAGCCTGTTCTACCTATCCTGATTTTCTGTAGTATCTTCTGGTACGCTCTCAGGTAGCTCTCTCACATCCACATTGAGAACTCTTGCTATCTTATCACGAGTCTCCGTGTTGACAACTCTGTAGGGTCACGATAAATCTTCTGAATGTTTTTGATATCCACGCCAGAGAGCATTGACAGCTTCCTCTGGCAGATGCGTAACGTTTGCCGCCTCGCCAGGACTACACAACAGGATGGATATGTCTATGCCGGACGCTGATGAGAAGACGGCACAGCTTTACCCTCAAAAGGAGAGTACTTTCATGACAACTCATCTTCAAGTGAACGATCAATTTCCCGATATCGCTTTGCCGGATCACCAGAACGAACTGAGGCGGCTCTCACACTTCACGAAACCCGGCCTCCTCGACCAACACCTGGGATTCCTGGATGGCGCTCCGCTCATTCTCGTCTTTTTTCGCGGGTTCTTCTGCCCACGCGATCAGCAGCAAATGCGACAATTGGTCGCATTTCAGCACGAACTGGCGGTAAATTATGGAAAGCTCGTGGCCGTGAGTGCGGACCCACCACTTGTCCAGGCGGCGTTTCGCGCTGGGCTGGGAGCGCAGTGGACCTTCTTGTCCGACGAGCAGCGTACCGTCATCAAGCTGATCAATATTCTTGATGAGACGGAGGGCGAATATGCCTACCGCGCGCAACCGTTCACGTTTGTGCTGCGCCCCGACTTGCGCATTCATGCTATCTATAACGGCTGGTACTTCGTCGGTCGGCCAACTAATGAGGAACTGCGGCACGACCTGCGCGCAATCATGGAAACGCGTTCCGATTACCGTTACGAGGCATATGACACGCCGGAGGTGCGGCAGATTCGCATTCCCCAGCAAGAGTGGGCCGGTGGTGCGCCGCCATTAGGCGCGAGCGGCTTGCCGGTGGCACGGGGAGTAGTACGCTGGTTCGATCTCAATGCGGGCATTGGCATGATCGCACGGGAGGGCTCCGGTGACGATGTCTTCTTTCACTTTACCGCGCTTCCTGGCCAGGGCTATCGCACCATCAGGCCTGGTACCCCGGTGAAGTTTGAGATCGTTGAGGGCAAAACTGGCCTCACTGCTCGTAATGTTCAGGAGATATAGGGACAGGATCACAGAGAATCTGGCTTCTGTGACGACGCTTCCTTCTTCCTGTTCCGGAAGCGCCGAAGGAGTTCCTGCTTCGTCGCGGGAAAGACTGGTTCCTCTGCGAGCTGGCGTAACATGCCGATAGTAAGTCGTACCTGTTCAATAAAGATGGCGCAGCCAGGGCACTCCGCGACATGCTCTTCAAGCCGCTTGCGCGTCTCTGGAAGCAGGGCGTTCTCCAGGTACTCGGTAACCAGTTCCACGACTTCCTGGCAGGTAAGCGCGTCATCGATCGTCATGTTCGGCCTATTCTTCCTCAAAGGACCAATAGTCTTTGTACTCACGGCAAAGTGAATATGACCTATGTTGTCTTCCTTAGCCTGCCATCGGCGGGCATACAAGGTGCGGTGACGTTCATGAAAACGCTCCGATAGTGCGGGACGTGGAACATTTTGCCTGTCAGCACATCGCGCTTACCAATCGCAAGAATGCGAAAGGCGCCTACAGCCAGCAGAGCACCAAGGGAAGGAGCAACCCAGTAGAGCCAGTGAGCCTGCCAGAGCGAGGATACCAGGGCAGGCCCAAAGCTTCGTGCTGGATTCAGACTGGTACCGGAGATGGGCGCTTCAAGCCACACCATCACCGCCACCAGAATCCAGACCATGAGCGGCGTCCAACGCATGAGACGATGGCTACTCACAAACAGGAAAATGGAGAGTACCAGCACGAAGGTCAGGCCCACCTCTGCCAGGAAAACTATCCAGAGGGGATAAGCTGCTCCGGGTACTGTCGTTCCATACCCTACACTGGCAGCATGTTCTCTCCAGACAAGCACCAGCAGCAGCGAACCCAGGATCGCACCAAGCAACTGACCAAGCATGTACCCTCCCAGATCAAAATGATGCATCTTCCCTTGCATCCAGAATGCTAGCGATACGACAGGATTGATATGACCACCACTGAGCTTCCCGAGGGGCGAAATGGCGACGAGCGCCCCACACCCCGCAAACAAGAGACCCGCGATGAGTCGACGGGTACTTGTATCGGGGAGGATTTGAGCCAGTGGTGAGCCTGTGCCAAAAACGAAGACAACTGCGCTCACGCCTGCAAAGACAAGAAATGCTGTTCCGAGCAGTTCTGCTCCATATTCAGGCCAATGGAGGTGTTTCCACCAGGTGTGATCGCGCATTGCTCTTTCCCTTCTGTGTCGTTCTTCCTACAACGAAATCGTTACTCCGCTTGCGAGATGGCCCAGGCTGCATTCACGAGGCCGATGTGACTGAAGGCCTGCGGGAAGTTGCCCAGCAACTCGTTACTAGCTGGATCTACCTCCTCGGCGAGCAAGCCGACGTCATTCGCATAGGCAATCGCATGTTCGAAGGTCGCCCTGGCTTGCTCGACCTCCCCGGCCAGCGCTTGCGCCTGGGCAAGCCAGAACGTGCAGAGCAGGAAGGTCCCTTCTTCACCGGCCAGTCCATCGGATGCGCGGTAGCGGTAGACCAGTCCATGCTCATCGGTGAGCCGCTCAGCGATCGCGTCTATGGTGGATCGCATGTGTGGGTCGGTGGCGGGCAAGAACCCCATAATCGGCATCATCAGCGTGGAGGCATCCAGGTCATCGGAGCCAAACGCCTGGGCGAACGCTCCAGCTTTCTCGCTCCATCCATGCTTGAGGATGGCGTCGCGGATCTGCTCACGTGTCGCTGTCCAGCTATCAATCCTGTCATGCGCATGCAATAGATCGGCAATCTTGATAGCGCGGTCAAGTGCTACCCAACACATGAGCTTTGAGTAAAGGAAATCTCTCGGGTCTCCACGCACCTCCCAGATGCCCTGGTCGTGCTCCTGCCAACGTGCTGCCGCGGCGTCGGCAACCTCGACCAGGAAGTTGCGCGTGACCTCGTCGAGTCCACTGAGCTGATCTTGCAGGAGGTGGGCCGCATCGAGGAGCTCCCCGTAGACGTCGAGTTGGCGCTGATTCCAGGCACCATTGCCGACCCGCACCGGTCGGCTGGCACGCCATCCAGTCAGGTGATTGAGCGAGCGTTCGCTCAGATCGCGCTCGCCACCGACTCCGAACATAATCTGAAGATCAACACCTCGCCGGATCTGGGTAGCTACTGCACCAGCCATCCAGGAGAAGAACCAGTATGCCTCATCAGGGCAAGCAGCGACCCAGAGTGCTTCCAGCGTTAGGGAGGCGTCACGAATCCAGGTGTAGCGGTAATCCCAGTTGCGCTCTCCCCCTATGGACTCGGGCAAGGAGGTAGTGGGTGCGGCGACGAGTGCTCCCGTTGGACGGAACATGAGTGCTTGCAGCACACGGCCACTGTGATGGACCAGGTCCCGCCACGGTCCCGCGTATCGCTGATGCAGGTCTGACCAGGTACGCCATCCCACAGTGGTGTCATGCAGGTAGTCGGTGATCGCCGCCTGAGCATACACCTCCGGAGTTTTCTCCCAGCTAGCCCGGTGCTGTAGTGCGAAGCTCGCCTGCTCACCTGCCTGGAGGGTGAAGCGAGCGCGTGCAATCGAGCCTTCTATAGACAACACTACCGGTGAGGAGAGGACCAGGACATCTGCGCCACCACGGGCGACAATGCCTCCCTGAATTGGTCTCAGCAGGGGGAAGATGAGGCCGTATTCGAAGCGGGGCGCATACTCAAGCTCTAGCTCCACCGTGCCGCTCTGGCACGATACAGAGCGGAGCACTATTCCAGGGGAGTCGACGCCCAGTTCGTGTCCGCGCTCATTGCGCCCGATAGCCATGGCGTCGACCAGCACTGCGCTGCCCGTTGGGGTGCGGAAGGTCGTCTCAAGTACCATCGTCTCCTCAATGTAGTGGCGGCTTACTTCAGTAGCATCAACCGTGTAGATGGACCAGTGTCCCGCTTGCTCGTCCAGCAGTCTGGCAAAGACCGACGGCCCATCGAAGCGGGGAAAGCACAGCCAGTCAACGGAACCCGCGCGGCTGACCAGCGCGGCTGAGCGACAGTCTGACAGTAAAGCATAATCGGCAATTGGCAAGTTACTCATGATCTCTCTCCTTCGCATTTCATAGGTATCTCATACATCTTGTTTGCATGCTCGGGCTCGTCATTGTAGGAATGCTCAACACAAAGCGGTCTACCTACCCTCGGTCTGCTCAAGCAACTTCGCCACAACGGCAGTCCAACCCGTCTGATGGCTGGCACCGACGCCTCGACCTGTATCGCCGTGGAAGTACTCGTAGAATAACGGGTAGTCGCGCCAGTGCGGGTCGGTCTGAAAGGTCTCGTTCGTGCCGAAGACCGGGCGGCGTCCGTCCTCTCCACGCATAAAGATGTGCGTGAGCCGGCACGAGAGCTGATCGGCTATCTGATGGAGTGTGAGTTTCTGGCCAGAACCCGTGGGGCACTCCACTAAGAAATCGTCGCCATAGTAGTGAT
Organism: Chloroflexota bacterium; assembly: GCA_005881495.1. The sequence goes on along the minus strand of VBHI01000077.1, from coordinate 12,879 downwards.
AGAACTTCTGAAGTGTTTCGATGAGCAGGAAGTTGATCGGAAACCATATGGGCCCACGCCAGTTGGAATTGCCACCGAAGAGTCCAGTGCTTGACTCACCCGGCTCGTACCGCACGACGTAGTCCATGCCATGCGCACTATAGTCATAGGGATGTTCCGCGTGGTACTTGCTGATCGCACGGATGCCGTAGTCACTCAGAAACTCTTCAGGGTCGAGCATCCGTTTGAGCAGGCGCTTCATGCGATGCCCACGCACCAGTGCTAGCAGGCGGCGTTCCTCCATTCCTGGCTCGTGCCAGCGTGAAACCAAACTTGCCAGTTGTGGGCGATGCTCGAGGAACCATTCCAGGCGCGCCTTGAACTCGGGCAGCATATCAAGCAGTTCAGGCTCAATCGTCTCCACTGCTAAGAGGGGGATAAACCCAACCAGCGAACGGACTCTCAACGGGACATGCGAGTCATCTGGCATATGCAGCACGTCGTAGAAGAACTGGTCTTCTTCATCCCACAGCGAAATGCCCTCGCCCGCGATGTTGTTGAGTGCGTCAGCAATGTAGAGGAAGTGCTCGAAAAATTTGGTGGCGACATCCTCATAGGTGTGATTCTCACGGGCTAATTCTAGGGCGATCCTGAGCATATTCAAGCAATACATCCCCATCCAGGCAGTCCCATCGGATTGTTCCAGGTGACCACCAGTCGGCAAGGGTGCGCTGCGGTCGAAGACCCCGATGTTGTCCAGGCCCAGGAAACCACCCTGAAAGACGTTGTGTCCTTCGCTGTCCTTGCGGTTGACCCACCAGGTGAAGTTGAGCAGGAGTTTGTGGAAGACCCGCTCCAGGAAGTCGCGATCAGCCTTTCCGGTGGTGCGCTTCTCTATTTTATAGACGCGCCACGCCGCCCAGGCATGCACCGGAGGATTCACATCTCCAAAGGCCCATTCATAGGCCGGTAACTGGCCGTTGGGATGCATGTACCACTCACGCAGGAGCAGGATGAGCTGCTTCTTGGCGAAATCGGGGTCCACCAAAGCCAATGGGATACAGTGGAATGCCAGGTCCCACGCTGCGTACCAGGGATATTCCCAGGTATCGGGCATGGAAATGATGTCGGCGGTGTTGAGATGCCGCCATTCGTTGTTGCGCCCAAGCAGGTGCGAGTCTGGCGGTGGTGGTCCGGCCGGGTCGCCATGCAGCCACATATCCACGTCGTAGTAGTAGAACTGCTTGCTCCACAGCAGTCCAGCAAAGGCCTGCCGCTGCACGGAGCGTGCGTCCTCAGACAAATTTTTCGCGCCACAGGTCATATAAAAACTGTCTGCTTCCACTTGCCTCATCTCGAAGATGTTTTCGGCATCCGCGAAAGGGTCGTCGTGCTGCGTAGCGGACAGGCGCAGCATGACCGTCGCAGTCGCACCAGGAGCAACGACAAAGGTGTAGTGTGCCGCGGCTTTCGTGCCGACACCTTCTGGGCTGACGGTACCCTGGGTACCGTACACCACGGCGTCGTTAATGCCATCCTTGACGAAGGAGGTGCGGTTCGGCACATCCCATAGCCGTTGTGCATTGCTCTCGTTCTCGGTGAAGAGCAACTGCGGCTCCTTCTCGCCATGCTGGCACGCCAGCCAGTACTCTCCCAGTGTGGCATGGGTGGCATGCACAAGGTGCTGTCTCTCCATCCCAGTTTGCATTGAGAGTGTCTCTACGGCTCGTAGTTCCGGGCGACGGTTTCCCTCGTCGTGCTCATCCCCCCAGGCCCAGGTATTGCGGAACCAGAGCGTAGGGAGCACATGCAGCGGCGCTGCTTCTGGACCGCGATTTGCGGCAGTAATACGGATGAGTATATCCTGTGGATCGACTTTGGCATACTCGACGGTGACATCGAAGTAGCGATCCTCCGTAAAAACGCCTGTGTCGATCAGTTCGTATTCAGGTTCGCCTCGCCCGCGACGGCGATTCTCCGCCGCCAGTTCAGCGTAAGGGAAGGCGCGCTGCGGATACTTGTACAGGGCCTTCATATACGAATGGGTGGGGGTACTGTCAAGAAAGTAGTAGTACTCCTTGACATCCTCCCCGTGATTGCCTTCTGGACCGGTCAGGCCGAAGAGCCGCTCCTTGAGAATCGGGTCGGCCTCATTCCACAGGCTGAGCGCGAAGCACAGCAGACCCTGTTCGTCACTGATTCCCAGCAGGCCATCTTCGCCCCAGCGATAGGTACGGGAACGAGCGTGGTCATGGGGAAAAAAGTCCCAGGCGTTCCCAGAGGCTGAGTAGTCCTCGCGGACGGTCCCCCACTGGCGCTCGCTGAGATACGGTCCCCAGCGATACCAGGGTTTCGTATGCTGGTGCGCCTCGGCAAGTCTCAGGCGCTCTGCGTTATGTTCCAGGGCCGGAGCCTGAGCGAGAGTTTTTTTGCTGCTCACCATCTTTGTCATCATCCTTTCTAACAAGGGAGGCCATGCAGGCTGTGCAAGGAGCATCCCTACATTTCTTGCGCGACCTCGACATAAACCTTGATGGCTTCCTTATCCTCAGTGAGGTGGCGCAGCATCTCGGCATAGTTTTCCAGCCCACTTACCTTTGTGGTGAGCAGCTTGTTCAGCCAACCGGGGTAGAAGGCTTCCGCCTTGACCAGGTCATTTACGCCGCTAACAAAGTCGGCACGAGAGGCATTGACGGTTCCAACCATCACTTTGTTGCCCAACACGAACCCCTGGTTGATCATGTCCGCGCTCACCTCGACTTTCTTCTCACCTCCCGTCACACTCGAGAGCACGAGGACCCCATTTTTGCCCAGCGCCTCAGCTGCTTGAAAGGCCAGCGGACTGAAGCCAGAGGCTTCAAAGATGATGTCGAACGGGCCATACGTCTCACTCGCTTCTTTCAGCGTCATGTGCTGTGAACTGACGTAGTGAGCGCCAAGCTCGGTCATGAGGTTGCTGTTAAAGTACGGTGGCAATCGACGCGAGTAGCAGGTCACCTCCACGCCCCTCAAGCGCATCCCCAGGGTCGCGAGTAAGCCAATCGTGCCCGCTCCGACTACTGCTGCACGCCGTGGCTGCCAGACTTTCAAGCGCCTTTGGATTTCATAGGCCTGGTTCAGGCCCTTCTGTGCCACTGTCGTCGGCTCTAGCAGCACCCCGACCTCGCGTAGAGTAACAGGGAGCGTGACGATGTACGCTGCATCCTCAACATAGTACTCAGTAAGATACCCATGGCGCAGGTTGATGCCGCGCTCATAGTACACATCATCGGTGGTCATATCCTGGAGGCCAATTTGATCGTAAATGCTATGCCCTGGGCGGCGCACGGTTGCTACAACATACGTTCCTGGTCGAATAGTATCTGGTACATGTGGCCCAACCTCCATCACCTGGCCAAAGTTTTCGTGACCGGTAATGAGGTAGTTATAGCCCTCCGGTGCCATACCATACTCTGCCGCATTGATTTCCTTATCTGTGCCGTCAACGCCTACTCGCAGTACCTTCACCAGTACGCCTTGCCCATGTGGAATGTCTGTCACTTTTGGCATCGGTATCTCTTCCAAATGCATCGAATTGGGTTTACCCGGATAGACCGCTATCGCTTTCATCGTATACTCTCTCTTTCGTCGTTTCAACATCAATTTTCTTGTACTGGACGGCCACAAGCAGCATGACCGTCCAGGAATGACATGGCACGCAAGCGTCAGTCAGTATTTTGATCGAGGAAGAGGCGTCGACACTGACGCACTGTTCCATTCAACGGCTCTTCTCTCATGTAGTGCTTGTGTGCATCTTATGGTCTTGCAATACCTCGATTCGTTACAGAACAGGTGGCTGGAATGTGAGAATAGGGCAAATTCACCATCAGATGGCTTCTATTCTTGAAAGTACTTCTCAAGGACGTCCCGCACCTTTGATCGGGCACGGTGGAGGAGTACTCGCTGATTCCCCTCGGAAATGCCGAGGAAACTACAGGTTTCCTCAGACGTCCATCCCTCGATATCGCGCAAGATGATAATCTCCCGCTGATTTGGCGGGAGGGCTTCGATCGCCCGTTCAACACATGCGTGCGTTTCCTGTGAAAGCAGGCGATCCTCAGGCATTTCCTGCCAATTGGCGGGGAACGATACCCAATGTCCTGACCACTGGTGATCTGCTGGCAAGAATCGGTCAGGGTCGACAGCAGGTTCGGCGAGGACAGTGTAAGGGTCTGACAGCGAGGAGAAAGGAATACTGCGGCCTTCACGTTGTGCACGCGTTATTGCACGGTTGGTAAGAATGCGAAACATCCAGGTCTTCAGGGAGGATCGCCCCTCGAAGCGATTGAGGCCCTCAAGAACCGCCATCCAGGTTTCCTGGACCACCTCCTCAGCCACTGCCCATGCCGTCACGTAGACCATCGCAAGACGCAGCATGGTGGGAGCATAGCGATCAATCAATGACACGAACGCAGCCTCATTGCCACTGCGTAGTTGCTCAATCAAATGCAGATCATCAGCTGATGCCACAACAGTTGCCAGGTTTGCCCCGGTGATTGTTCGCTGGGCGGTGGCCACGTCAAATAGATTTTCCGGCTGGTACGTTCCTTTGTTCATCACGGCTCCTCCTTTCGGTTGGGTTCAGGTTGTACGTGGCCCGGGTCAGTCTCGACGTGCAAGACCGATATCAACGTCAAATTTAAGTTGTATACCTTTGTGAGCAGACTGTGCAGCGCGGCCTGATCCACCAGTAGGCCAGAGATGATGGCGTCACCGTTTGCCCCATTGGTTATCGTCATCCCATCAAACCACGCCGACCAGTGTTGATCGAGATGTCCTTTGACGCGAATTTCGTAGGTAGTCATCGCTCCTCCTTCCCAAGAGCCTCTCGCTTTTTCGTGTATTGCCATGGTGTCTAGGAGGAGTGTACATGCAAGAGAGGGCAAAGGCAGTACACCAAAGGAGTATTTGCAAGGTTATTTTTGGCAGAGTATGTGGGTGAGAAAGCATCAATTGCGGGTGAGTGCAGTGGTTCTACATAATACATGATGAGGCGCTCGTTTGTCGAGGCTAATTACCTGGCTTGATATGAGGCAGGAAATTAACCTCGACAAGGGAATACCAGATCGTGTATCATAGTATGGGTAATTCTTTTCTCAGATGTGGGTAATTCCATGTGTTGCTCTCATTATAGCCTTACACGTATGCGCATTGTACCTTACTAAGGATCAAGAAAAGGAGTCCGATATGCCAACGAAGCCCACCATTGAGCAATTACGCGAAATCGCGCACATGTATGCTATGCATATGAGCGATGCAGACCTCGAATCGTTTCGTGGTTTGATGAATGCAATATTCGAGTCATACCGCCGCATCGATCAGCTTACCGAGCCCGCGCTGCCGGTGCACTATGCTCGAACCAGGGGCTATCGTCCCACAGCAGAAGAGAATCCGCTGAACGCCTGGTATCAAAAGTGCTCAATCAAAGGAGCGGCGAGTGGTCCCCTGGTCGGGAAACGGATTGCGATCAAGGATAATGTCTGTGTCGCGGGGGTGCCAATGATGAATGGTTCCCTGGTGCTGGAAGGATATGTCCCGGAATTCGATGCTACCATCGTGACACGTATCCTCGATGCGGGCGGCGAAATCGTCGGGAAGGCGGTCTGTGAGAGTCTCTGTTTCTCAGGCAGTAGCTTCACGGCTGATACAGGTCCGGTGCTTAACCCGCACCATCCTGCTTGCTCGGCAGGCGGCTCATCCAGCGGGAGCTCGGCACTGGTGGTAGCGGGTGAGTGCGATATGGCTATCGGAGGCGACCAGGGAGGCTCGATTAGCATACCAGCTTGCTGGTGCGGCGCGTATGGCCTCAAACCCACCTATGGCCTTGTTCCCTATACGGGCGTATTTCCTATAGAACTGACGCTGGACCATACAGGCCCTATCGCCGCAACGTCTGCCGATGTGGCCTTGCTGCTCGAAGTGATCGCGGGCGAGGATGGGCTTGATCCGCGCCAGAAAGGGGTCAAGCCTGAGGCGTATACAAGCGTCCTTAGCAACGATTCAGAAGGGATACGCATTGGCATAGTAAGCGAGGGTTTCGGGTGGCCGCAGCTCTCTGAGCAAGACGTGGATGAACTGGTCCGGGCAGCGGCGCAGCGCTTCTCCGAACTAGGCTCCCAGGTCGGCACGCTCTCTATTCCCATGCATCGCGACGGAAAGCATATCTGGAATGCCATCAAGGTGGAGGGTTCTGCGATGCTCATGGTACGCGGTAATGGCATGGGTACCAACTGGAAGGGCCATTATAGTACCTCGCTGCTGGATGCCTATGCACGGGGACGTGCCACCATGGCCGACGACTTCTTCGATACACTCAAGTTAACTACGCTGCTGGGCCAGTACATGCAAGAGAGGTATCACGGGCGTTACTATGCAAAGGCGCAAAACCTGGCCCGCACGCTCACTGCCGCCTACGACGATGCTCTGCGGACCGTTGACCTGCTGGTCATGCCAACAACGCCCATGAAAGCTACCAGGATACCGCAGATCGATGCCCCGCGTGAAGAAAAGGTCGTACGAGCCTCGGGGATGAACGGAGGGTTGAATGCCAACAACTGCCCCTTCAATGTCACGGGTCATCCCGTCATGACGGTGCCTTGCGGTCTCTCAGGGGGCTTACCCGTCGGTATGATGTTGGTAGGCAGGAGAGGAGAAGATGCGACCGTGCTCCGCGCCGCTCATGCTTTCGAGCAGATCAGCGGCTACTCGGTTCGCTCGAAGCAGCCCTCCGCTCTCAGTGCCCAATAACGGAAAGAACCGGGCACCGGCACCGTCCGCTTGTGCCACTATCCGCTTAACGATGAGGTGCATAGGTTCTATGGCACGCCAATCTATTCCCCGGATAATCGAAGATCACCTGCTACCACCTGAAGGTGCCAGTCAGAGCTTCCTGGCGATTCAGGTCGGCTCAGATACCTGGTATACGTGGCTCAATGAGCCTGCCACCCGCTCATTTGCCTTTCACAGCCCCCAGGGCGCCTTGACCGCTCGCCGCGAACAACGTCATGGCACCTGGTACTGGTATGCCTACCGTACCCAGGACGGTCGCCTCCACAAAGCCTACCTCGGCAAGTCCGAGGAACTCACGCTGGTGCGGCTTCATGAAGCCGCAGCCTTGCTGTCAGCAGAGCGAGCAACGAGTTCGCAGCCGCCCGGCACGCTGCGTCCTCTTCAACCTCCCGCTGCCACTCCGCCCCCCTCCTTCACAGGCACAACGTCCCTCCACCTGCTCACGACGAAAATCTCCGTGCCGCCCGCCCGCCTGAATATGGTAACGCGCCCACGACTCCTGCAACGGATGAACGCTGCCGTGAGGGGTACAATTACCCTCATCGTGGCCCCTGCCGGATGGGGCAAGACGACCTTGCTCAGCGCCTGGTATGCTGATCCCAGCCACGGTACCTTACCCCTCGCCTGGGTCTCGCTTGATGCGAGTGATAACGACCCCATTCGCTTCTGGACCTATGTCATCGCCGCGCTCGATACGCTGCATCCGGGTGTGGGCGAGACCCCCCTGGCGCTGTTTTACGCCTCCTCGTCGCCACCGATCGAAGCTGTGCTCACGTCCCTGCTGAATGGCCTGATCCAGCTTCCTATGGAAACCGTGCTGGTGCTGGACGACTTCCACCTCATCGAGTCCCAATCCATCCACGATGCGCTCACCTTTCTACTGGAGCATCTGCCACCGAACACGCACCTGGTACTCGCCAGTCGAAGCGATCCACTCCTGCCCCTGGCGCGTCTGCGTGCACGGGGGGCTTTGACCGAGCTGCGTGCTGCCAACTTACGCTTCACTTCTGAGGAAACTACGGCTTTTCTCACGGAGGTCATGGGACTACCGCTGTCAGCAGAGGAGGTGGCCGCCCTGGAGGCACGCACTGAAGGCTGGATTGCCGGGCTGCACCTGGCCGCCCTCTCCCTGCAAGGTCGCGACGATGTGGGTGACTTCATCGCTGCCTTTACGGGCAGCCATCGCTACGTGGTTGACTTCCTGGTCGAAGAAGTCCTCTTGCGCCAACCGGAAGAAGTGCAAGACTTTTTACTGCAGACCTGCCTGCTGGACCGGCTCTGTGGCCCGCTGTGTGATGCAGTGCGCGAAAAAGACGATAGCCGGAGGTTACTGGATCAGGTGGAGCAAACCAACCTCTTCCTCATCTCGCTCGACGACGAGCGGCGCTGGTACCGTTACCACCACCTGTTTGCTGAGGTGCTGCAAAGTCGTCTGCAGCAACTACAGCCGGCAGTGGTTCCTGAGCTGCACCGCCGTGCCAGCTTCTGGTTCGAGCAGCACGAGCTGTTCGACGAGGCGGTGAACCATGCGCTCGCTGTTTCTGATGTCGAGCTAGCTGCCCGCCTGATCGAACAGTACGCCCACTTCACCAACTTTCCCAGTCAATTCCAGCTATTACTCGGCTGGCTGAACAGGCTTCCCGATGCGCTCGTCCGTGCCTATCCCTCCCTCTGCATCATGCACGCCATCACGCTGATGTTAACGCATCAGTTGGAAAAGGCCTCCGTTCGCATCCAGGATGCCGAAAGGTGTCTTGAGAAGGAGATGCCAGCCGAACAGCGTCATACCATTCTGGGCCAGTTGGCCGCGTTCCGCAGCCAACTGGCTCGTCTCGTGGGCGATCACGAACGGTGTGTCCCTCTTGCGCACCAGGCGCTCGAGCTGTTGCCGGAAACGAAGGAGATGTCCCTCACGCTCATGTTACGTGCGAGTGCTCTTGTGACTGCGGCTAACGCCTATCTTGTTGATGGGGATATGACACCCGCGGCGGAGTACCTCGTCGGGACGACGGTGGTATCCGTGCGTGCCCTGGGCAACCTCCCGACAACCGTGAGAAGTATCTCCAATCTGGCCAGGCTGCAGGTGTTGCAGGGAAGGCTGCGCCAGGCTGCCGTCACCATTGAGCAGGCAACGCAGCTGGCACCGAAGCACGGGGGGCTGCAGGCCCTGATCAACGGTGCAGACTACTACTTCATCCGCGGCGATCTGCTGCGTGAGTGGAACCAGTTCGACAGCGCCGGGCAGCAGTTAGTGCAGGGTATGGACCTGGTCAAGGAAACGGCGACGGCGGACGCCGAGATGATCATGCGGGGCTACTTGGCTTTGGCTCTCCTCCAGCAGGCCTGTGGGCAGAGCACCGAGGCACGCGAGACCCTGGATGCCTTCGCGCTGCTGAGTCGTCAGCGCGGCTTTGCTCCCGCCCTGTTGGCCCATGGGGCGGCTGTGCGGGCACAGATGGATCTGGCCCAGGGCAACCTGGCGGCCGCCATCCGCTGGGCAGAGGCATGCGGCTTGTCTGCCAGGGATAAACTGAGCTACCTGCGTGAGCGAGAGTACCTGACCCTGGTACGGGTACGCATTGCCCAGGGACGAGAAACTCCAACAGGTCCTTTCCTTTCAGAGGCGCTGATTTTGCTGGAGGGGCTCCTACGGGACGCTGAGGCAAAAATGCGCATGCACAGTGTGCTTGAAGTCCTTCTGCTGCGTACACTGGCGTTACAGGCCCAGGGCGACTATACAGAGGCTCTAACCGCTCTGGGTCGTGCCCTGACACTGGCCGAACCAGAGGGCTACATTCGTCTGTTCCTTGATGAAGGAGTACCAATGGTCACTTTGCTGCGCCAGGCTTATGCACACAAGATTACACTAGAGTACGTCACAACCTTGCTGGAGGCTGCGGGTGAGCCGATGGCAACGGATCTTTATCACTCTTCCTCGCGCTCCGGTACGCTCATGGAGTCGCTCACTGTGCGTGAGAGCGAAGTGTTGCAGCTATTGATGGATGGCGCGTCCAACCGCGAGATTGCCCGCCAATTGGTGCTGAGCGTGAACACTGTCAAGAAGCATGTCTTGAACATCTGTGGCAAGCTAAACGTACAAAGCCGCACACAAGCTATCGCTAAAGTTCGGACCCTCAACCTCCTGAGCTACACTCCTCCTGGACACTATCGTGATACACAGAAAAGCAAGTGATACCGGGCGGGACGCTATCGCATAGCCATGGCGCGGCAATGTACAGCCATGTCACCCTGAGCGGGATCATGTCATGCTGAGCGAAGCGAAGCATCTCACGGCCCCGGGAGAGAGACCCTTCGCTGCGCTCAGGGAGACATGCTCATGCTGAGCGGGGTCATGTCATGCTGAGCGAAGCGAAGCATCTCACGGCCCCGGGAGAGACCCTTCGCTGCGCTCAGGGTGACAATCGGGGGAAGCAACATGGGTGATACCAAGAGAAAACAGCAAGGGGAAGCAGCAGATGAAGCAATACTACGTCTACATCATGACTAATCACTCCCGCACACTCTACACAGGCGTCACCAATAACCTACAGCGTCGCATGTACGAACACAAGCATCATCTGGTTGCGGGCTTTACAAGCAAGTACCATATTACCCGCTTAGTCTACTTTGAAGAAACGTCCGATGTGTACGCCGCTGTCGCGCGGGAGAAACAAATAAAGGGATGGCTGCGCGCAAAGAAGATTGCCTTGATCGAGTCAATGAATCCCGACTGGCGAGACTTGAGTGAAGAATGGCAAGGAGCATGATTATAGCCGATGATGACGAGACCCTTCGCATCTCACGGCCCGGGGAGAGAGACCCTTCGCTGCACTCAGGGTGACATGCTCATACTGAGCGGGATCATGTTACCCTGAGCGGGGTCATGTCATGCTGAGCGAAGCGAAGCATCTCACGGCCCCGGGAGAGAGACCCTTCGCTGCGCTCAGGGTGACATGCTCATGCTGAGTGCAGTCCTGTCATGCTGTGCGGGATCATGTCATGCTGAGCGCAGCGAAGCATCTCACGGCCCCGGGAGAGAGACTGGCGAGGTCCTTTTGCAGAGCTTGCCAGGTCCCTTTTAGGACATTTGTGAAATACCGGGACGGGCCTGCAAGACTTGCCAAAAGCAAACCATTGCAGCAGTCAGGATAATCGCATAGGGCATCAGCGACCAGAGGCCTATGTGTTGGGCCACCATACCCACAAACCAGGGGCATACGGCTGCTCCAATACTGCCCAGGCTTACCATGAAACCAATAGCGCTTGGCAGAATACGGGCGGCTACCTTGTTCGATATGAGGGCAATCGCGGTCGGATAGATCGGGCCGAAGCTGAAACCGATCAACCCCAGGCCAATCGCAGAAACTGCATGGACCGGCACGAGCCAGACCAGGAGCAGACCTATGACTACTCCCACCAGGCAACCCTGTACCAATCGCTCGCTCCCTACCCACAGTGTTACTTTCGCCAGCGCCAGGCGTCCAAGTGTAAGCCCGAGCCAGTAGCCGCCGACCATCCACCCTGCGAGGAGAATAGAGGCATGCCGTTCCTCTGTCAGAAAACTGTAGCTCCAACTGCCGATGCTTACCTCGGCTCCCACGTAGATGAGCAGGAAGAGAGCCGCAATCCAGACTACTGGTTCCCTGAGCGCGGCCACAAGGACGTTGCTTTTGGGCCTGGTCGCCACGTCTTCTTGTGGCGAGATGTTCTGTCCCTTGAAGACCAGCTTAAGGCCGATCAACAAGATCAGGCTCATTCCTATCCACACGATATAGACGCTATTCCACCCCCACCTGATTGCCAGGAACGCAGAAGCTATCACTGGACCAAGCAACGCGCCGGTTCCATAAAAAGCGTGGAGGTAATTCAGTGGCGCTGCATTTCGAGGCATGCTCGCAATATACGTATTCAGGCCAGCATCGATGATTGCTATGCCGAAGCCAAGTGGCAGCATCATGATCAGTATGACCTTAAAAGGGAGCATCAGACTGAGAGCGACCACGCCGAGGAGGAAGCTCGCCACGCCCAACATCAGGAAGCGTCGATTCCCCAATCTCTCAACGAGAAGCCCGCTATTGAAGGCAGCAATAAGATAGCCAATGGTTTGAAAGAGAAAGAGCAAACCAATCGTCGCTTTATCAACGCCATAATAGGTACGCAGACTGGGTATAAGGACCCCCAATGCTCCATCGTTGACACCGATCAAGATAAACGCAAAGAAGGCTAGCCCTACTTGCAACTCGGCAAGCTTAAGGCGCTTTGCATAGTGGTTGGTTTCTGGCCTCTGAGATGGCAAGAACATCAGGACAAGGCCAGCGGAATGAGCACCTCTTCATCGTCATGTAAGAGGGTGAATCCTCCAGTCGCGAAGTTTGGTGTATCTTTGAGGACTGCCTGCCCTTCAGGTGTGGCAAGTGCAGCATCCAGCACCTCGCGAGAGTCTGTATAGATGGAAGTGATCACATAGTACGGGGCCTTCTCGCCATTGTCACTAGCGTCGAGCTTTCCTATCGTCAACCCCTTGATTCCTTTGAGCTTCCTGGTCAGAGGGATGTGTACCTCATGGTAATGGCGGTCGAACGCGGCTGGGTCCGCTGGATATCCAAAGAGGATAGTGGTTTTATGCATGGTTATATTCCTTACCTTTTGTAGTGGGTATCCGTACAGATACCCACTTGCTGTGCTACTTCACTGCGCCAATCTCGGTTTTATCTTCTGTCCTTCACCCCTACTGATCGAGGGTCGAGAACAGATTATTCAGCGACTCAGCCAGTGTCGGGTGAGCAAAAACGCCATCACGCAAGACGGTATAGGGGACCTTGCCGATCATCGCCACCTCCAGGATTGCCATGATCTCGCCCCCTTCAATGCCCAGGACGGCTGCACCCAGAATCTGGCCCGTATCGGCGTCCACCACCGCTTTCATGAAACCTCGGGACTCATCCATCTCTAGCGCACGAGCCACATAATTCATCGGCAAAGTGGCTACCTTAATGTTGCGGCCTTGCGCGCGTGCATCTGTTTCGCTCAGTCCAACACGTCCAAGTTGCGGGTCAATGAAGACGGTGTAAG
>VBHI01000191.1 GCA_005881495.1 Chloroflexota bacterium | reverse complement strand
TTTTTCCGCATCAAGAGGCGCATAATCGACACGCCGCAGTAAGGCGCGTACTCGTGCCAGCAATTCACGTCGTCCAAAGGGTTTCGTCACATAATCATCCGCACCGACTTCCAGCCCGACGACTTTATCAATTTCGTCGCCCTTGGCAGTGAGCATCATAATTGGCGTGGTAGCAGTACTACTCTCACCCCTCAACTGGCGACAAACCTCTAATCCATCCATTTCTGGCAGCATGATATCCAGGATAATCAGGTCGGGCAGTTCACGATAAGCGGCTTGCAGCGCACTTGTACCATCCCCTGCGGTGATAACCTGGTATCCTGCCTGCTCCAGATTGTATGCGATCGTCTCTACTAACACTGACTCATCGTCTATGACTAAAATCTTCCGTGTCACAGCTAACTCCCCTCTCGCCCGCAACATCTATAGTTATTAACCAAAACGGCCACTGACGTAATCCTCGGTCTCTTTCCTCTTTGGGCGTTCAAAGATATCGACCGTTTGAGCATACTCGATAAGCTTTCCAACCAGGAAGAAACCTGTATACTGTGAAACACGCGCCGCCTGCTGCATGTTGTGCGTCACTATCACAATTGTATATTCCTTACTTAAATCAGTTATTAATTCCTCGATTTTGAGCGTTGCGATAGGGTCAAGCGCGGAACAGGGTTCATCCATAAGTAGCACTTCTGGTCTGACTGCTAAGGCGCGAGCAATACATAGGCGTTGTTGTTGACCGCCAGAGAGGCCCATTGCCGATGTTTTCAAGCGATCTTTCACCTCTTCCCAAAGGGCTGCATTTTTCAGACTTTCCTCTACTCGGTTTTTGATATAGCTATTCGATTTGCCCTGCACACGCAGGCCATAGGCGACATTCTCAAAGATTGATTTGGGGAACGGGTTTGGGCGCTGGAACACCATACCAACGCGCTGGCGCAGGAGTACAACGTCCATTGACTTATCGAAGATATTCTCGCCGTCCAGGATTGCCTCACCCTCGGTACGCGTACCAGGAATGAGATCATTCCTGCGGTTCAATGTGCGCAGGAAGGTCGATTTACCACAGCCCGATGGCCCAATCAACGCAGTGACCTTGCACTCGCGCAACGGGATTGACACGTCATACAGGGCTTGCTTGGCACTATACCAGAAACTTGTTTGCCGGACGTCTATCCTGGCCGGGGCGTCGATATTACCAGCAGCAGCAGTCTCGCTCATCTCAATCTTGGGAATGCCAGGAGCGGCGCTATCAAATTTTTCTGCCTGTATCCTCTCAGTAGACTTATTTATGTCGGTCTCCATCTTCCCTCCTTCTTTAGAAAGTATGTAATCATAAGCATTTTGCGTTTCATTTTAGCTTATTTTACTCCAACCGGTAATCTTTATGTAAAGGGATGGAAGTATCAACAATAAGACGGTCAGACAATACTACCAATCTTATATAGCGACCAGCCAGCGCCTTACTGATGAAGAACGGACGACCCTCAAAGGAAATGTGGCCGCTACGCGCGACCTTTCGAGAGAAAATATTCGCTCCCTCTGGAATGTTGACATATCCTTCGATAGGCACTTCTAATGACATGTTCATAATAGTCTATCCCCTTGTCTGGTAGGATGGCAACCCTTTGACAGGCGCCCAGCTACTGAAACAGATCACTGCTACAATCATGCTGCGGTTACTCTACGCTGAATAGCACGACCAATACCGCGTGCTGAAAGGTTAATAACGAGGAGGAGGACAATCAGTATTGCTGCTAGCCCTGCCGTGAGGGCTTGCTCCTGGGGCGAAGTTAAGCCTATGGATCCCGCACCTGGTCCCTCTATATAATAGAGGCGCGTGGTGAGAGTATCACTGGCAATCAACGGGTTCAAGGTAAACACGTTACTAGGATTGAACAAGCCCATCGTAAAAATTAAGGCCGCAGCCTCACCAATGATTTTACCTGCAGTTAGAATCAGGCCTGTGATCAGGCCAGGCAGCGCTGAGGGCAGCACCACGGTGCGAATCATACGCCATTTGGTCGAGCCAAGGGCAAGACCACCTTCGCGCAGATCACGCGGTACCGAGGCAAGAGCATCTTCGAAAAGGCGCAAAGCCAGTGGGAAGTTGAAACACAACAAAGTGAGCGCCCCTGCAAGCCTGCTTGTGCCCATATGAGCGTAAACTGCAAATACCAGGAAGCCGAACATACCCAGCACCAGTGACGGGACACCCGCCAGGGTTTCTGCTGCGAAATGAATGACGGTTATAAATCGTCCTTGTGGAGAATACTCGACCAGGTAGATGGCAGCCGCCAGACCGATGGGAAACAGAAACAATTCAGTAAGAATAAGAATATAAAAGGTATTGAACAGTTCCGGGGCGATACCTGCCTGACCGGTGCCGTAAAAGGTAGCTGATAGCAGCGTAGGAGCGCCTAAAACAAGCAGGCGGATGATAATGTATATGAAGAGTGCCGCCACCAACACCGTAATCACCCAGAGCAATCCCAACGCAATAGAATTTCTTACAGCCAGGCGCCGCGTGAGTCGCCTGAGACCTGTAATACGTTTTTCTAATTCAGCCTGAGATGATACCACCTCTTGTATGCTCATTGATAAACACTCCTACTAGCCATGAGGCGGCTAATACTGACAAAGATGAACGTGATCACAAGCAGGACGAAAGCAAGCGTCCAATAGGCGTTTTGAGCCGCACCGGACATTTCGCCGAAGTCCGACGCGATGGGAGCAGTGATATTCACATTTGGCTGGAAGAATACTTTGAGCGTGAAAAGTTTGTCGGGTATTTGGGAACCGCCGAGCACCAGAGCAACAGCTAGCGTCTCTCCGATGGCGCGTGTGAACCCCAACACAACGGCGGTTCCCAGGCGTGCCGCAGCAGCCGGAAGAACAGCCTTGCTCATCATCTGCCAGCGGGTCGAACCCAGGGCCAGGCTGGCCTCGCGCACACTTCCTGGCACCGCGCGCAACGCATCTATTGAGATGCTCATGGTAGTAGGCAGGACCATAATCACCAGTACCAGGATTGCGGCACCCCAGCCATAGCCACCGGTAGGGAGATTACCTGTTAGCGGAGCTGATAGTTTCTGCAAAAGCGGTACGATGACGAGTAATCCCAGGAAGCCGACTACTACTGAGGGGATGCCGGTAAAGATTTCGATAAGCGGTTGCATGATTCTGACGAGCCATTGAGGAGCAGCCTCGGTGAAGAACACCGCTGTGCCAATAGCAAACGGCGCCACGATAATCGTTGCAAATACCGTGATAATGATCGAGCCGAGAATAAGCCCTCCAGCTCCGTAAGAAGAATTTCCATTGCCTGTGGGATCAGACTGCCCTGTGGGGTCCCAGTAAGTACCAAAAAAGAACCCCTTTGACGGTCGCGCCCTGACCGAATACCAGGAACGCTTTCGAGGCGATAAAGACAATGACGCTGATGATGACTGCTACGAGCAAGAGCGCACAGAGAAAAAACACTACGCTAACCACGCGGTCAGCCAGGCGTGCTCGCTGCATATGTTGCACAGGTTTACCCCTTCCTCAATAGCGGTAGAATTCACAAAGCGCAACGCCCTGCATCCCCGACTAGAATAGCCATGGGCGATACAGCGCGCTACGCCACGCGAGACTACTAGCTTACGGCACGGCAAGGTGGGCAGTAAGTGCAGCAGGTTGCATATCGGTAATCGCGATAAAGTCCTGTTGTGCTGCAATCATCTTCGCATCAGAACTCGTCATGTAGTCAATGAGTGCCTGGGATAGACTTTGCGCCGGGCCCTTGGTGTACATGTGTTCGATGTTCCAGAACTTATACGTGTCGCTCTGAACATTAGCTGAGGTGAGAGCATTCCCATCTATCGATACAATGTTCACGCCACTATTCGCCTTTGCCGGGCCAGTGGCCACGTAGCCAATAGCGCCTTTGTTCTGAGCGACGTTGGCGATAACTGTGCCTGTACTGTCGGTCGTCAGGCTCGAGGGGCCGCTGACTTTTTCGGGACCGCCAAGGACAAACCTCTGGAATGT
>VBHI01000190.1 GCA_005881495.1 Chloroflexota bacterium | reverse complement strand
GAGCAGGGTCAGCGGTGTCGAAAGCGCCTCATCGAGTGCAGTCAGCAAGCGTTCGCGCTCCACCAGGGCGTTCGGCAGTCGCGGCGGAGCAAGTCGGCTGGAGAGCAGCATCATCCCCTGCTCGGTCGTGGTCGCGGGCTGCTGCGCGTGCAAGAGCGAGCGCGCCGTCTCCTCTAACCGCGAGAGCCTGAGGCTTTCCGTTTGTCCGAGATAGCGCTTGCGGGTGCGGCCCTCTTTGGTATGGTAGGCATACCAGTACGCACTCCCACGTGGCCTCTTCTCCAGGTAGACATTGAGCGAGCCTCCTTTGCCGTGGAAGGCAAAGGAGGACACAGAGCCTAGCCAGGCCAGCCAGGCGGCTTCCTCGGCTGGTCGAAACCGAAGCTTCAGCTGGCCGCGCGTGTACAGCCCATACAGACGCTGCTCAGCGGACCAGATAAGGGCGTGAAGAGGTGCTCTGGACATCGGACCTTCCCTGTGTCTGCCTTGTTCCCAACGGTCCCTCAATTCCTCCCAACACCAAGAAGTATACCAAAGCGAAGGCTCACTGGCAAGGAGCGTGCCTCTTGTCGTGATGATCCGATCTGCTCTCGCGGCCGCCTCAGATGATCCACCCCCCACATAGGAAAACCGCTTTCTGTGTCTATATTTGCTAGTTAAATGGTACGTCGTATCTTTTCGTCAAAAAAACACCGAGAGGCCAGAAGGGATTGACAAAATCAAATTCATGATGTATCATTAATGACAGGTCATTGATGATATGACATTGATGATGTGTTACGAATCATTGAGAATGTGTTACGAAAAGAAGGAGATAGATAATGCGTATACACGCTATTCAAACAGGAACTGTTGCCATCAAAACACGGCAGTTGAGTGGCCGGGGACGTGGTGCCCTGCGGCCCTATATCACCCTACTCGACCCGACCTGGACAGAGCCGTTGCCCATCTATGCGTGGGTGGTTGAGCACCCGGAGGGCCTGATCGTGGTTGACACCGGCGAGACCGCCCGGGTGGCAGAACCAGGCTACTTCCCCTGGTGGCATCCTTACTACAAACTGGGCGTGCGCGAATGGGTACGTCCTGAAGAGGAGATTGGGCCGCAACTGCGCGCCCTGGGCTTCGCACCAGCCGATGTGCGCTGGGTGCTGCTGACGCACTTCCACACGGATCACGCCGGTGGGCTGCCTCCGGCTATCTGCCCCAGCACTGGCCGACCTGGTTCGCGCCACGCTTGATCGACTTTGCCCCTCAGCCGTTTGGGCCATTTCCAAGCAGCTATGCGCTCACCAGGGCGGGTGATGTCCAACTGATACCGACGCCAGGTCATACATCCGGGCATTACTCGGTCATTGTGCAGGAAGATGAGCACGCGCTCTTTTTCGCGGGGGATACGTCGTATACCCAGCAATTGCTGCTTGAGCAGGCGGTTGATGGGGTCACAAGGGATGTCGCGCTCTACCAACAAACGTCACAGCAGATTCGGACATATCTGCAATCCGTGCCAACGATCTACCTTCCCAGTCATGATCCTGAGGCCGCCCATCGTTTGGCAACACGCAATGTAGCTCTTCCCGTGAACGCTTGATGAGAGCGTGAGTGAGGAACAGAAGAGCCATGAACAGAGAGAGGTGTAGAGAAGTGCAACTTGCTGAAGAATTCCGCTATCTCGTGCTTGCCGCACAACGCGAAGGGAACCGGATATTAACAGAAGCGCTGCGTCCCCTTGATCTCACCCCCTCGCAGGCAGAGGTGCTGCGAGTGCTTCAGGAGCATCAACCGTTGTCTCTGATTGCACTGGGTGAGCTGCTCGTCTGTGAGAGCGGCAGCCCAAGTCGACTGGTCAACGGGCTGGTCGAGGCAGACCTCGTCAAACGCGTGCCATCCGCAACGAACGGCCGGATGGTGACGCTGACGTTGACCGCGAAAGGGGAAGAGATGGCTACTCGTGTGGGCGCTGTGGAGGCAGCGCTCTACGAGTTCATCACCAAGGCCCTTGAAGGGCAGTCCTTCTCGGAGGGCATAGCTCTCCTGTGGCGCCTGGTCGAAGGACGGCCAGCGGGAGAGGCGCTTGCCCGGCGCATACGGCGTGTGCACGAAGGGAGTGAAGCCTCTTAGCTCTTCCAAACCTCGCCACAGATGGTTGGCGGATCCCGGCAATCACCCTGAACGAACAGTTAGTTTCTTTCCAGGTTCAATTGCCATGAAACACCGTACTTATCTGCAACCCAAGCAAACTTGTCACTAAATGGATAGGCCGTTAACGGCATAAACACTGCGCCACCTTGAGATAACTTTTCAAAGAACCGATCAATCTCATCTTCAGTAGCACAGGCGACATACAATGAGATGGCAGGAGTAAAGGTAAAGTCTTGCTTCACGTTACTATCCATGCACATAAACACTTGTCCATTTAATGAAAAGGTAGCATGTACCACGGTCCCCTCAGCACCAGCTTCGTTGGCTCCATACCTTTGAATACTCACTATTTCTGCCTGGTCAAAGACAGAAACATAGTAATTCATTGCCTCCTCAGCCTTGCCGTCGAACATCAAAAACGTCGTGATCTTTTGCTTTGTATGTTCCACTGAAAACGCTCCTTCTCGTAACATAATGGATCGTCCCACATAACACTCACGAGTATCATCGAAAGCGGCCATCGCTGCTCACGCATCGCGTGGCAATGAGGCGGCGTGCGAGATGCGACTCTTGATCATCATAGCATGAAAATGTCAAAAAAACTTCTCGAATGAAATAGCAGCTTTGTGTGGGCATCTGGTGAGGGAACGGATGGCCCAGAACCCTCGCCAGATGGCTTCTCGATTCCTCTGAAGGAATAGGTGCGGCTCCTCAAGTCTTATTGGTTCAGCGCTGGCTTGCTGTCAAGGAAGGGAGAAAGAACTGGGAGGAGGAGATCAGCTCGGAAAACGATGTTGTAATGGGTGGCACCAGGCAAGATGGCGAGTTGTGATGGGATGAGGTGTTCACCATTCCAGCCGGCATCCTTCAAGCCACCGCCAAAGAGGGTGAAAAACGCTACCGCATGGGAAGGAGGAAGACCATCAGCATCGCCAGCGATAATCAGCGTGGGGGTTCTCAAAGCGGAAACACGCTCTGTCCAATCATAGTCCTGACCCAGGGCTTCCTTCATGTTGGCGACAAAGCGAGGGAAATCTTCTGGTTTTGGCGCAACACGCATATAGGCATCATAAATGGGAGTACTCATAAAGAACTCAGGGGCGATGGATGTCATGCCGGTTTGCATTTCGGGATGCCAGCCAGTCCGTTTGAAAGGTGTGGAGATCACCACGAGTTTGTTGACCCGTTCTGGATGGCGAATGGCGGTCTGGAGAGCCACGGCACCGCCAAGAGAGAAGCCAAGCAGGTCGGCTTTTTCGAGTCCGAGATGGTGGATGAGGCCAACAATATCGTCAGCCATGTGCTCAAAACGGATGGGGCGATCCGTGAGGGCTGTGCGTCCGTGTCCATACAAATCGACACCAATGACCTGATGGTCGAGAGCGAGCGCGGGCGAAAGAGCGGTGAACATCTCAAAGGTTCCAAAGCCACCGTGAAGCATGATCAAAGGCTTGCCAGTTCCATGAATCTCATAGTACAGGTTGATTCCGTTGACAGAAGCGTAGTTTCCTGCTGAATTGTTCGTATTGGTTGTCATTAACACATCCTCCTTTGGTTTATACTGAGTCATGCCTACTCCTTTTCATTCTCTTTGAAAAGTGAAAAATCGGAAGAAGAAAGCAGCCCCACATCAAAAAGAGGAGAAATTGGAGATGGCAAAGCACCCATCATCGTTCTCCTCTCACGCCAAAACCGTTATGTAAGAGTTCTCTGTTCCCTTCCCTTTTTCGGAAATCCGTGCCTCTCTTCTTCAAGAGACAGGAGGTAGATACATAAGGTGCAACGAACGGCACTAGTGTAACGTATTGCGAGGGTTATCGCAAGAGATTTAGGAGAATAGTAAAATGCAAGTTATTGCGGTCTCGTAGCTCTCTGCCAGATTGGATGCAGCTTTTGCCTGATCATCGGCTTGCTCATTTCTGAAAACAGGGGAACTGGACGACTCATCAGATGAATCGAGACTTTACCGTTGTTTTTTGCCGCCTGCTACGGGAACCTCATATACAGCGGAACTGAGAACGATTGAGCCATCTGTCTAGTGAAGAGCACATTGAAGAGTGTGATATTCCTGTGATGCTCTATCAGCTGAAGGAGACAGTTTCGTGAGAGCAATGAGGTATCTTTTCCTTTAGCGAAAATTATCCGCAGCGGTGATGCGAGTTGCTCTCTCCCACTGCCTTTTCGGCTCAAAGCTTTTGCACACTGCTGTAACGCTACTTTGTTGACTCGGGATTTTGCCTTGGTTTAAACCCATCAAATAGTGTCGATCTGAGCTCAAATTGCTCAGGATATATGTCCGAATCAGGCGCGATTTCCCGAGTCAACAAAGTAGCGGTAAATTGGAAGAGTTATACACTGGTGTTCTCTCACATCAAATGTTCAAGAGAGAAGGGACGGAGGCTGAGATGACTCGAAGCGACTTCAAACAATGGTTGTACCGTGGGAAACAATGGTTGTACCGTGGGCAGCGACCCAACTGGATCGCGAGGATGCTGAATAGAGCGTGGGCTGCTGTAGGCTCCTCGGGCGTCGCGTCCACCTACCTGATGACATTGGAAGTGACCGGACGAAAGTCCGGGCGGACGGTCTCGCTACCGGTGGT
>VBHI01000076.1 GCA_005881495.1 Chloroflexota bacterium | reverse complement strand
GAGCTAGAGGCACTCCTGGCCGCACTCCCACCCGGTACTTTGCCAACCGTACCAACCATGATATGCCTTGCGCTCATAGCAATAGCCTTGGGTGATGAGGAGCGGGCTGCAAACCTCTATCTACGACTCCAGACTTTCAGTGGCCAGCACTACTGGTTCCTGGTTGACCGCGTTCTGGGAGAGATTGCTACCCTGTGTGGAGATTGGGATATGGCCATGGTGCATCTGGCGGCGGCGGAGGAAAAGAGTCAAAGCGAGGGCCTTCGCCCTGAATTAGCCCGCACCTTGTGGGCACAGGCCACCTGCGAGTTGGCGCGCGGCGGTCAGGAGCACATCACCCAGGCGACCAACCTCCTCAAACGAGCGCTGACCCTCTTTGAGGAACTGCAAATGACCGATGCGGTTGGTCGTATTCGTAACCAACTGCACACTTTTTCGCGCCAACCGCATCGGTCGTCACCTCGATCTCTACCAGCTGATCTCACCGCGAGTGAGACGAAGGTGCTCCAACTCGTCGTTGAGGGGAAGAGCAACCGTCAGATCGCGCAGGTGTTGGGGCTCAGTGAAAAAACAGTTGCGAATCACCTCACTCACGTCTTCAATAAGACCAATAGTGAAAACCGCGCAGCTGCAGCAGCCTTCGCCATTCGTCACAGAATCGCCTAACGTTCTTTCCTGCTGCTCTATGCTTGATTGTGGATATTTCTTCCTATCCCCTGGCTATCCCCGCTCTTGCTCGACAATGTAGCCTGGTCTGGCTTCCCAGGTACGACCTGGGAGTCTTATCGGCGGGGATAGGTATTTCTTCCTATTTCATTGACATTTCGTTATTTTAGAAATGCTACCAAATATGGGAAGTTTCTCCGATGCACGAGTAGGTATTGGAGATTATACTTCTGATACATAGATAGACCTTTAAGCACTCAAGCGTCCTCAGTAGCTGCAAAACCATAGTTTAGAATTTTTCGCTAGGAGAGAGGAACGTGGAGATGTTCGTAATCGTGTCCACCTACCGGGCCAAAGTTGGTGAGGATGATGCCATTATTGCCTTACATGAGGACTTGCAGCGCAACCAGGACCTTAAGGCTAAAGCCTATCTCTCGTGGGAACTCCTGAGAAAGGTCGATGCTCCCCGCGAGTTCATCGCTATCGCGTATTTCTCAAGTGAGGAGCTAGCAAAGGCGGCAGAAAGCGATCTGGAGCAGGACGCGTGGTATGGCCGCCTGGTGAGCCTGATTGAGGAGGGACCACGACATACAGGTTGCATAAGCGAGTGGCGGTTACCGTAACACGGAGTGTCCTTCTGTAGATATCGTCATGTATTGTGGACTACTTGTAGATTGTTCGTTCGACTGATGAGAAATCGTGATTGTGGATGGTCAATCTTGTGTTTTTGTCTGTGAAGGTAGAAGGATGACTTCATTTCAAGAAACGCCTAGATGGTTAACCTAAGCGTTTCCAGCAACCCTTTTCACTTGTCCTGCACTGCTATGCCGTCCAAAACAGAGAGAGTGTAGGACAGTCAGACTCCCTTGTACTGATTGTAGCCAGCTCAGCAAGAATAGGTCAAAGGTCTAAGCAAATTGTCTCATTACCGACCCGGCCTGTCAATCGATGAAAAGTAGGCTGTCATCGTTCAGTGATTTTGTCGTAGGATAAATGTTTAGGTTGGCAATATGGTGAAGGCTCTTCTCAAGTCAGATCATGAGGTATCCCTATTATCATCGTCTTTGACTTGCCTGACTTTGGAGGCGACTTGAAAAGGGTACCTGAGTAGGTACTTTATTGATAAAGCGAGTTGACGTGTCTGGGTCGATGGCAAATTGAGACCAGGGAGATTAACAGAGAAAGAATGTACTCTGGTGCTCTATCTGGCCTCGCGCAATGGAGAAACTTGTTCGCGAGAAGAGACTGTTCGGGCCGTCTATCAGAGTACCTACCAGGTAAAGATCGATGATGACCGTTTGGACGCAATGGTGGGGCGCGCTCGTAGGAAGATCGAGGATAATCCGCGTTCTCCACGATTTCTGATAACCGTTAATCGCCATGGCCATAGGTTGCGAGGCTTTCATGGTTGAAGGAATGTAACCACAAATCGGGTTTCGCTGTGTTTTCTTAACTGGAATGCAACCTCAGTCTGCATAGAAACATGCTAATGTATTGATCGTACTCTAGAGGATGTTCTATTTATCCCTTTATTGATGAAAGGTAGGCATGGGCCAAATGGATGGACAACGAGCACAACAATATTATGGTCTGAGCAGCTGAACGAAGCCCAAAATCTTCAGTATGTACTACCGTTTATTCCATCCTTTGTTAGTGAGGTCATCCTGGTCGATGGACATTCAACTGATGATACTATTGCAGTGGCAAAGCAACTACTCCCGACTATTCGAATCATCAAACAGGCGGGCAAGGGTAAGGGAAACGCCCTGAAAGCTGGTTTTGCTGCTTGCAGCGGCAAGTCCAGCAGGGCTAAAATGCGGAGCTGCAGAACAGAAAGGGGAGTCATCTGCTTCTTTCATGCTCACAGCTTATCAGAATCTTTGAACCGCGTCCACATTTACGCGAAGCGTGAGGTTTTATGATTTCCATCGCACATCCTCTTTTGGGAACTGAGGAGGAAGCTGCCCTTCTTCGAGTTCTTACATCGGGTCAGCTTGCACAAGGAGAGCGTGTCGCAACTTTTGAGCAGCGCTTCGCCGAGCTATGTCATGTGCAAAGGGCTGTCGCTGTTTCCTCAGGAACCGCTGCGCTTCATCTTGCATTACTTGCGCATAATATTGGCCGTGGTGACGAAGTGATCACCACAGCTTTTAGTTTCTCTGCAACCGCCAATGTTATTCTGCACGTTGGAGCTACTCCTGTGTTTGTCGATATTGAGCCGGATATCTACACACTTGATCCCACCCAGGTGGAGACGGCTCTCACCCGCCGCACGAAAGCGATTATACCAGTGCATCTGTATGGTCACCCCTGTGATATGAAACGCCTGGAGCAACTTGCGGCGAATTATTCTCTTGTGCTTATCGAGGACGCGTCTCAGGCGCACGCAGCCGCAATAGACGGAAGGCCTGTGGGGAGTTTTGGGACTGGATGCTTCTCGTTCTATGCGACCAAGAATATGACGACGGGTGAAGGTGGGATGGTCACGACCAATGATCCTGCCATCGCTGAACGGGTGAGCCTTTTGCGTAATCACGGGCAAGAAGCACGTTACTACCAAATAGCTCTTGGGTATAACATGCGCATGACTGAGCTGCAGGCAGCCCTTGGCATTGCTCAAATTGAGAAACTGGAGTACTTTACGAAGCGGCGCATTACCAACGCGGCCTTCTTGACGCAACGCCTAAAAGGAGTAGTGCAAACCCCCATGGTGCGTCCTGGATTTCGTCATGTCTATCACCAATATACCATCCGGGTCCCTTCTCGTCGGGACGCATTCCTGACGCAGCTGCGTACGCGTGGAATCGATACAACAATTCATTATCCTACTCCGATTCATCAGCAACCTTACTATCGGCGTATGCCCTCTATGTTTCGCGTCTTAAGCCCAGGTAGAAGGTCAAGTGTGAAAGGGGAACATCCTTCCGCTCGTCTGCCTATAACAGAGAGTGCTGCACAGCAAGTATTGTCGCTCCCCGTGCATCCAGCACTGAGCGAGGAGGATCTCTCAACCATTGCAAGGGAGGTAGTTGCTCTATGCGAGTGAAAGTTGCAGTGATTGGCGCAGGCTCCATGGGGATGAATCACCTGCGAGTGCTAACAGATTTTGACGAGGAGCGGATCCAGCCCGTGGGTGTTGCAGAAATCCATGAACCAACACTGAAGCGTGCAATGGGTCGATTCCATGTTGCAGGCTACACAGATTACCGCCAGATGGTCGAGCAAACACAGCCTGATCTTGTTACAGTGGTTGTACCTACTCACTTGCATTTTGAAGTGGCCTCATATCTGCTGAATCGGGGCATCCATGTACTTATTGAAAAACCCATAACAAGTACCATTGAGGAAGCACTCACGCTGATTCAACTAGCTCGTCTCGCTGGTGCCAAGATTGCGGTGGGGCACATCGAACGGTTTAACCCTGCAGTCATCGAGATAAAGCGGCGTCTCGTTGCTGGTGAACTCGGCCAGATTTTTCACTTCCATGCCCGACGACTCGGCCCATTTCCTCCTCGCATACGTGATGTCGGCGTTACGCTCGACCTCGCGACTCATGATATCGATGTCATGCGTTATTTAGCAGATGCCGAGGTTGAACGGGTATATGCGGAAACCCAATGCCGCCTACCCAGCCAGTATGAAGATTTGCTCCTTGGTGTCCTTCGCTTTACCAATGACGCCATTGGCATGCTTGACGTGAACTGGTTGACACCTACAAAGGTACGTGAACTGAGCATCACAGGTGAAGGAGGAATGTATCTCGTCAACTACCTGACCCAAGATGTCTACTATTATGAAAACGATTATACGCCCACGACGTGGGATGCATTACGCTCTCTTACAGGGGTGAGTGAAGGAACAATGACGCGCCTGAAGATTCAAAAGGCGGAACCTTTGCGGTTGGAATATGAAGATATCATCAACGCCATAGATGATGATGCATTGCCAACGGTTTCAGGCGAAGATGGGCTAGCTGTCTTGAAAGTTGTCCAGCAGCTCATTGAGTCCACGCGACAAAATGGGCGTAGCAGGCACCAGCCCCCAGCAGCTGTGAAGGGAGAAGTATAGCTTGAACACAACGCCCTCCTCTCTCCCAGAGTCCTCTACTGTGGCCGTCCTTGGCCTGGGCAAAATTGGTTTGCCCCTTGCTGTGCAGTATGCTCTGCATGGTCGCCATGTGATTGGCTGTGACATCGATGCACAAGTAGTTGAAATGGTCAACGCTGGGTTATGTCATGTTCAGGAAGAGCCAGGGCTTGCTACCGAGGTTGCCAGGCTGGTCCACCAGGGATTGCTCTCCGCCACAGCCAATACTGCTGAAGCAGTGCGCCAGGCTGATGCTGTGGTGGTCATTGTACCAGTTATAATCGATGCGAAGCACGAAGTGAGCTTTACGGCGATTGATGCCGCCACTGCCGCCATCGGAGAGGGACTGCAACCGGGTACCCTTGTGATCTATGAGACGACCCTGCCGGTGGGTACAACATCACGTCGAAGCGCTCGGATGCTCGAGCGTACATCGGGCCTCAAAGCGGGTCAGGACTTTTTCCTTGCCTATAGCCCAGAGCGAGTATCTTCCGGGTGCATCTTCCGCGATCTGCGCATCTACCCCAAAGTGGTGGGCGGCATCAATGACAAGAGCACTGCCGCCGCTGTCGCCTTTTACCGGTCGGTGCTTGACGCCGAGATCATTACCATGGCTTCGACCGATGAGGCCGAATTTGTTAAGCTTATTGAAACAACGTACCGCGATGTCAATATTGCACTGGCCAATGAGTTTGCCTACTACGCTGATGCCCATGGACTCAATGCTGCAGCGGCAATCACGGCTGCGAATACCCAACCTTATTCGCATATTCATACTCCTGGTGTCGGCGTTGGTGGTCATTGTATCCCCATCTATCCTTACTTTCTTTTTGCGGGTTTGGAAGATAGCTACATCCAAACCTATGATTCCGAACTTCAAATGCTCATGTTGCCCCGCTATGCTCGTCGTATCAACGACACCATGGCGGAGTATGCGGTGCAGCGGATTGGAGCCGTTATCGGCTCGTTAGCTCACCAATCCGTGCTTATTCTGGGGGTAGCTTATCGGGGCGATGTACGTGAAGTTGCGTTCACAAGCGCGAAGCTGCTCCAGAAAGCCCTCTTAGAGTGCGATGCAGCAGTGTACATCGATGACCCGCTGTTTAGCTTAGACGAGTTACATACACTGGGCTATACGCCTCTCACTCCTGAGGTGGAGAGCGAGATTCGTGCCATCATTCTACAGGCAGATCATCAGGCATACAAGTTGTTCGATTTCAGCCGCTTTAGTCGCTGTCAGGTGGTGCTTGATGGACGCAAAGCACTCTGCCGCGAACAGATCGAAGCCCTTGGCATGCGCTATATCACTATTGGGGACGGCAATTATGAAAAAACAAAGAACAGGAGAGGTGAACAGCAACCCACCTCTGCGGTTCTCTTTGAAAGGAGGTAAAAAATGACCCACATACTCTTTGTCACTCCCTATTATCCTCCAGAAAAAGGAGCTGCCCCGGTGCGTATTAGTGAAACTGCCGTACGCCTGGTGAAGCGAGGGTATGATGTGACAGTGCTTACTAATTTCCCGAACTATCCTTCTGGTATTGTTCCGCCTGAATATCGAGGTCATGTGCTTCAGCGAGAAAACCTTGATGGAGTTTCTGTTGTTCGGGTCTGGAGCTACGTCAGCCCGAACAAAGGTTTTCTGCGCCGTATTCTGGCTCACTTTTCTTTTGGATGTCTCGCTCCTTTGCTTGGCGGGAAAGAGGTCGGTCATCCGGATGTGATTATTGTCGAATCACATCCGCTCTTCAATGCTATTGCGGGACGTATATTAGCAAGACGTAAACATTGCCCCTTCATTTTTATGGTGTCTGACCTCTGGCCCGCGTCAGCAGTCGAGTTGGGTGTACTGCGTAATAGAATTTTGATCCGGCTTGCAGAATGGTTAGAACGGTCAACCTATGAGCGAGCAAGTTTGATTTGGGCTTTGTCGGAAGGGATTCGCAACGGAATCATCCAGTGTGGACTCCCACAAGAACGTGTTTTTCTCTTGACAAACGGCGCTGATCTCAGCAAGTTTCACCCGTTGCCTCAGATGCAAGCTCGAGCTGACCTTGGGTGGGATGATCGATTTACAGTTCTCTATGCAGGTACCTTTGGGCTTTCCCATGGACTAACTACTGTACTTGATGCTGCCGAGCAAATGCAAGATCGTGAAAATATACATTTCATTTTCGTCGGTGATGGTTCTGAAAAGGCAGATTTGATCGCGAAAGCCCAGAGATGCGATCTCAAGAATGTCACTTTCTTAGATTCGCAACCACATGACCGAATGCCAGTGGTTTTGGCGGGAGCCGATGTTTGCCTGGTTCCTATGCGGAATCTGCCATTGTTTGAAGGTAGATTACCTTTGAAAATGTTTGAAGTGATGGCCTGTGCTCGTCCCATTTTGTTAGGGGTAGAAGGCGAAGCACGTCGACTTGCGGAGCAAGAGGCACGTGCAGCAATATATGTGGAGCCAGAGAATGCAAAGGCGTTAGTATCGGGGATTCTCTACTTACAGGAGCATCAAGAAGAAGCAAAGTTATTAGGTCTGTGTGGTCGTGCCTATGTAGAGGCGAGATTTGATCGCGATCAACTAACAGCAGAACTTGATGCGCATATTGCAAGGTTGCTTGGAAAGAAGATCCCCGTCTCTATATCGGTGGCACCCATTCCTGATGCTGTAGTAGAGGAGGGTTGGATATATTAGACGGAAGCAGTATTAGAAAGAAGACAAGAAGGTAAATCATGCGGACCGATTCTGAACCGCGCATGCCAGCAATATCTCCACAAGCCCTATATGAGGCACAGGAGGCTTTGTCGAAGAACGATATCCCTTACCCTCAACCAACGGATGTAATCTCTGAAAGGGGAGTTTCTTATGATATTGAGGATGGCAAGGGTTTCTCTGGAACTCTTCAGAAGTCACAAACTAACAAACAGCAAAGGGTAAGAGGACGACAAAGACCTTCTTCAACAGTATGGCATCTTATTCTCGTGTTCGGTGATGTGAGTTTGCTCGTGGCATTATTCGGATCGATACTATTCTTCCATCTGATACCTCAGGTATCAAAGGACACATTAGGAATACGAGATGTGAAACTCTTGTGGATATGTCTTGCTCTGGTATCCTGGGGTCTCGCGGTCAATGTGACTCAGTCACAAAATCTAAGCTATGCATCGAATCGCTTTAAAAGTCCATGTTGTGCATTGTTTGCGCTTGTGCTTATGTGTATCTTCTGGATAGTACTCTCGTACCTCCTTCTTGGCGTCGAATTCATAACTTTAGCCTGGTTAGAGTTATTCTTCCTGGCATTAGCAATACCAGTCTTTACTACCTGGCGCTTCCTGCTTGCGCAGGTCATGCATTTGCCGCGTTTCCGTCCTCGGGCGGTCATTGTTGGAGTCAATTCTGCTGGGGAAACTGTTGCTAAGGAAATACAGAGCGCTAAGCATTCCCGTACCAACATCCTGGGATATATTGGTGAAGGCACCGGAGAGAGATCATATCAGAATGCATTGCCGATCTTGGGTGGCAGAAGTGCGCTGCGCGATTTAGCGAATAATAGCATGATTGACATGATCATTATAGCGCTTGAGTACGGAACTAATCCCGAACTATTAAAAGAAGCTGTTGAAGCAGCACAGTTTGGCATAGCAGTGCTTCCTATGACGGTGGTCTATGAAAACAGTACGGGCAAAATTCCAGTGGAGCATGTCGGTGATCAATGGTATGTAGCTCTGCAATCAGAGCACATGGTGTCTCTATTCTACCTCTGCTGGAAAAAAATCCTGGATCTTGTCTGTGGGCTCGGTGGCCTCCTGGTTCTATGTTTGTTGCTCCCTGTTATAGCGCTATGCATTTACCTGGATTCTCCAGGCCCGATCTTTTACAGCCAGGAGCGAGTCGGACTTCGGGAAAAACCATTTCGCATTTATAAGTTTCGCTCCATGTACCCTGATGCTGAGGGTGGGGGACGCGCAACATGGGCTAGCGAGTATGACAAGCGGGTAACAAGGGTTGGACGGTTCTTGCGCGCCACGCATTTAGATGAGTTGCCACAACTGTTCAATATTTTACGGGGTGATATGAGCCTGATTGGTCCAAGGCCCGAGAGAGCAGCATTCGTCACCGAATTGGAAAAAACCATTCCTTTTTACCGTTACCGGCTGGCAGTCAAACCTGGAATAACAGGCTGGGCTCAAGTGAAGTACCGCTATGGTAGATCAGGCGATGATGCGCTGATCAAGTTGCAATATGATCTCTACTACATCAAACGGCAGTCGTTCATGCTTGATCTGTTTATCATCTTGAAGACAGTGACCGAAGTGCTGTCCCTCCGTGGAACATAGCAACATCGGCATTAGCGCCTTACAAAAAGCAAGGGTAACATGTATGGTATTTTTCTTGGTTGCTGCGCTATGTGCTATATTGCTTTATAAAGGAGGAATGAGATGACTTTTGAACAATTCTATAGGATATTGATAAAACATTGGAGGCTCGTTGTAATCTGTTCTTTATTGGTCGGACTGGGGGCATTTTTCGGTACTAAACAAATGACCCCTCTCTACCAGTCGTCAGCACTCGTAGAGATTGTTTTTATTCCGGGAAACACTCAATCAAACTATGATAGCTTGCTTGCCGGCCAGCAACTCGCTCAAACCGAAGCGCCACTGGCAACCAGTGGTCCGGTGCTGCGTGAAGTTGCCTCGCACTATCGGGGTCTGACTGTTGAGCAACTTGCGGGAGAAGTGACAGCAACAGCCATTACGAATACGCAACTTGTTGAGATTGATGTAAAGGACCCGAGTCCGACGCGAGCGGCAGCCCTGGCTAACGATGTTGCGGCAACCTTGATAAAACAGCAGCTCCAGGTGTTTCAGCAAACCTTGGGTCCCTCGGGTCAGGGGAGCGTTTCCCTCTTCATAGCCCAGCCTGCTCAGCCCGCCTTATCTCCTTTCCAACCCGATGTACGTCTCAATACTGCTGCCGGGCTGGTGACTGGCGTATTGCTGGGAATATTACTGGCAGTGCTGTTTGAGCTTTTAGATAAACGCATCCGCACTCCAGAGGCTCTCAGCAAATTACTGGACTGGCCAGTTCTGGGAACGATCTGGCAAGCAGCACCTAAAAAAGATGTTATTAATCCAATCGGCCACAACTCCAACGTCGAGTCCTATAGTATCTTGCGTACGAATATTGGGTTCGCAGCGCTAGATAGATCATTGCACACTCTAGTGGTCACGAGTGGCGCGCCTCGCGATGGCAAGAGCGTCGTCGCGGCCAACCTGGCGATTTTTATGGCCAAAGCCGGTAGGAATACCCTCCTTATCGACGCAGACCTGCGTCATCCAATACAGCATGATCACTTCGGTATCCCGGCTCACGCACTGGGTTTTAGCAATGCCATATTGGCGTTCAGCTCGCCGACAACTGCTAACGCACCTGCTGATAAGCAGGTTCTCACTCCTACGACGCGCACAGGGCCGTCAAGTACGCCTGCCGTTACCAGCCAACTATCTCTCGATCCTTTCGTTCGAGCAGTGAACATTCCACATTTATGTGTCATGCCCTCGGGGCCACTACCACCAAATCCTCTGGAGCTACTCGACTCAAAAGCTATGCAACGCTTCTTTGCAGCACTGAGCAATTGTGGAGCTGAGGTGGTGATCTTTGATACTCCTCATTTGTTGGGCTTGTCAGATGCCAGCATTCTAGCATCAAAGGTTGATGGCACACTGGTTGTGGTCGATACCACGCGTGCCAGGAAGAAGAATCTCAAGCAGGTGAAAGCACTGCTGGGGCAGGCTGGAGCCCGTGTTCTTGGATGTGTGGTAAATAAACAACATCGTCAGCGCAAGGACATGCCCTACAAGTACATTCCCTATTCGTACAACTATGGCTCTAGAAAGCGGAGCGGTAGGAGCGATTATAGTACGGAGAATACGAACCTTTCTACCGTTTCAACGGTTCCATTAGCGAACCCGAAGCCATCGGAAACATCACCTCAGCCAAACCGGGAAGAACAGAATGGTAAGGCAGAGCATGACGCAAACAATGTTGACTCGTCCACTCCCTCTATAGATGCCGTTGCTGACAATGAGCAGACGAACTCGCTCCCTGTGGTCGAGAAAAGAAGGACAGGTGAATAGCATGAAGGTAGCCGAACTGATTTCTCCTTCATCGATTTTCTTGATTCTGGCACTCCCAGCCGCGCTTTGCCTGGGAGTAGCCATTGGTCTGTTTAACCCCATCTACGCAGCTATTGTCGCTGGGGCTCTCGTGATGGCGATCATCGTTCTGCTCAGGCTTGACGAACTTATTGTGATGCTGGTTATCGCTGTGCATATATTGGTTGACTCCTACCTCGGCCTGGCTGTGTACCAGATTGCACTGCTCATGGCGCTGGTACTGCTCTTTGCCTGCTACTTTGGGCAATCTGCTAACCATCCCTGGACTAGGCCGCGCTGGGTCTGGCTCTGGCTTTTGTTTCTCATCCTGACGATCGTCCCTGCTATGGAGGGCGCTGCTTTCAGTCTCACCAACTCCATCGGCTATTATCTTGAAATCATTTTCAGTCCGTTCATCATGTTCTGGCTAGGCAACATAATCGCGAAGGATGCTTCGGCTGTGCGGCGTGTGTTTCAATGGCTGTCCTTTCTGGCAGCGCTCTTCGCCATACATACAATTATTCAGGCAACCACCGGCAAGTTCTTATTTGAATCTGCGCGGGGCTATGCTAACCTTCTCCAGGCCTCGAACTTTCAAATAGGGGGAGGTATCTCCCGCGCCAGTTCGTTCTTTGGTAATCCAAACGGGGATGGGATCTTCCTTGCCACCTGTTTTTTCCTTCCATTAGGGTTATTTATAGAAAGTGAAAGGCTGTGGGCAAAGATGATCTATCTCCTGGAAATGCTGTCGATCCTGCTGGCACTAATGTTCACCTACAGTAATGGATCATGGATAGCTGCACTCACAGGCTTGTTGGTTTTCATATTTCTGGTGGGACGTGTGCATTACAGTGTACTGCTGTTGCTGTTGGTCACGGCACTGGCAGTGGTAGCGCTCACTGTCTTTCCTTCACTTGTCGCCGTCCAACTATCTCGCATTCAGGACCAGGGCAATCTCTCGCTGCACCTTGGGGCCTGGCAAACGGCTATGCGAGTCATCGCGGCGTATCCTCTGTTTGGTGTTGGTCTGGGGAATCAGGCCTATCTAAGTGTTGCAGAACATTTCCGTGTGCCTGCACAGACGAAGCTTTTAGCGGAACCAGATAATTCCTACTTGCAGTGGGGAGCAGTAGCAGGAATACCCGTCATGCTGATATTCCTTGTATTGCTAGCTCTGGTATTTTGGTTCTCGTGGCGCAACTGGATGGCTATAGATACCCGCTATCGCCCTCTTTTCGCAGGAGGAATAGTTGCTCTCCTTGCGCTTAGCATTAACAGTTTGACTGTAGATGGTTGGACGAGTCCAATTGATGTACAGTACCTCGGCTGGCTGATAGCTGGTGTAGTCGCCTCACCGTTAATTAGGCGTTGCCTGGGATCCCAATCAGTGCCACCAGTCGATGGGATGGCAGAGACAGCCCATGTCCAGGTCGGGGCATCTTGGATGGACAAAGCAAAGCAGGGTTCGCAATTATGAGTGATATGCAAGCAGTTATTTGGAGGTGCTTACATGCGATTGAGCAAACGTGACATAGGATTGTTTGCATTTGTTGGGGTTGCACTGATTATCCTACTTTTTGGTCTGGATCTGATACCTTCTCCCTTCGCAAGAGGTGGCCCGACCCAGGCATTCTTACCACGGGCAGTGACTTCCGCGGACAACGCCATTGTACGTGAGAATGCTTTGCTAGGGACAACAGGCTGGCAGATCCCCAATGGCGAAGATGCTACCACAGAGATACAGGCCTACGCCAGTGCGACGTCAGTGTTGCCCGGGCATACCTTGACCTTTTACGTAAGCACTCAAAAAGAAGGTACTCCTTATTCAATCAGTATCTACCGTCTCGGCTGGTATGAGGGCACTGGAGGACGGCTGAAATTTTACCAGGCGAATCTGGTCGGTCACGCACAGGGATACTTTGACCATAATCAGCATATCCTTGTAGGTTGCAATTCTTGCCGGGTGGACTTACAGACAGGCCTTGTGGAGGCTCATTGGAGGGCTTCCTACACGTTGACAGTACCATCTGACTGGACCACCGGAATCTATCTGGCCAAATTCGTTGACGTCAATGGTTTGCAGATCTATACGCCGTTCGATGTACGGGGCAATTCCAGTTCCGCATATGTCGTTGTCACGCCGGATTTAACGTTCGCCGCATACAACGTCTGGGGGGGATTCAGCCTTTATGAAGCGCCTACCAGTCTAGGGATAGTAAGTGAAGCAGTGAATCGAGGGGCAGGAGTCAAGGTCTCGTTCGATCGACCATATGCAACAGGGGACGGTGCGTACTCTTTGCTAGCTGGAGAGGCCGACACTATCCATTGGCTGGAGCGCCAGGGCTACGATCTCTCATACATGAGCGACGTCGATGTACATGAGAACCCCGGGGAATTGCTGAATCATAAAGCGTACCTCTCAATCGGTCACGATGAGTACTGGTCGAAAGAGCAGCGTGATGCGGTGGTGCGGGCTCGCGACAGGGGTGTGGGCCTCGCGTTCTTAGCAGGGAACGATGTCTACTGGCAGATTCGCTTAGAGAAGGATAGCGCGGGGACTCCAGATCGAACTGTTGTCTGCTATAAGGTTCTGGCAACGGATAACGATTATGCACTTGATCCGCTCTATGGGCAGAATAATACTCGTGTTACCTCACAGTGGCGCGATCCCGTACTGGGTCTTCCAGAGTACTCTCTGGTCGGAATGTTGTACTCCGGGCTCAACCATAACAAGAACTTCCCCTGGCGGGTGAGTCCGCAGGCAAAGTCACCCCTTCTGGACGGTACTGGTCTACTGCCCGGGAAGTCATATGGCTGTGGTATTGTAGGCAGTGAATGGGACCGTGTCGTTAATAACGCTGCTGCCCCGGCTGGCCTGCAGGTTCTCGGTGCATCACCAACCGTAAACGCAGTTAACATGCCAGATGTCAGTAATACCACCTACTACATCGCACGCTCCGGGGCAATGGTCTTTGCTGCAGGCTCCATTAACTGGACTCTTGCACTTGACAGCTATCGGTTTACCTTCGACCCGGCATGTGCCAATCAGAATCCGGTGGTGCCCGGCTTGCAGAAGTTGCTTGCGAACGTAATGGCTGCACTAATAATCCGTCACCCGTCGCAGCAGCTAACAGGCATCAATTTTCCGCAAGCTCTCAGCAGTTAAGAAAGGAAATACGGCAACCGAACCGAGGTAACCTATGGCTGATACACCTTCAAACCGCATACGCCTGCCCTGTCCTTTGCTGCTTGTAGTTCTGATTGCTGCGTGCTTTCTTACCGGCTTTCTTGTCCTGCCGTGGCAAGAGGTGAGGCTTCCAACTGTGTTCCCAGGCCTCAAGGCAAGGCCTGGGATATAGGGCCATATGAGTACGTGAGCAAAAAGGCATGAGTGATATGTGTGAAGACGGCCTGGAGATGACGGGCGAGCCAACACCTGCGCTGGAGAAAACAAGACGCTATGCTGATACGCTTGCAACCTCCGCCGATGCCACAGGGCTCGATGAAACTGTGACAGCAGAGTTGCCTGTTGTCGATAATGCGCAACTACCGACTCAGAAAGGAGTGCAAGCTATCTCCATTTCATCCCGATTATCGCTGCCGTTCATAGACGGTAGCTCGATCGCTGATCAGCCGACCTGGGAGTTGCCCGTGATACCAGGGCCAAGGAGGTCTGGCAACCATGTGGGCCTACCAGCGACTCAAGATAATGCGACAGAAAATGGACAAACAAGTTCGGATACTCAAGGCTATCTTCCACTCGCGTTTGACATGATTAAAAGCTCTGGAATCTATGCCGTGGGTGCTTTGGCATCTCCACTTGTTTCCCTTATACTTACGCCATTTTTAGCTCACCATCTTTCCCGTACCGAGTATGGTGGCCTTGCTGTTCTGTACACTGTAATTGACCTTGTGACGGTCATAACACAGCTTGGGCTTAGCGCCTCTTTTTTCCGTGCGTATAATAGTGATTATGAATCCCAGCACGATCGCTTAGGCGTCCTTGCAACCTCTATCATCCTGCTGTCACTGGCCTCGATCCCTATAGCCGTCGCGATGATGTTAGCAGCTCCATGGCTGTCGGAATTCCTCTTCAATAGCACGGCTTTCAGTGAGCCCGTGAGACTTACTGCTCTGGTTATTGTGCTGGAGAATCTCACCCTGCCGGGGATCTCGTGGTTGCGCGCAGAAAAGCGAGCGATCCTCTATTCAGCTTTATCAATAGCCAATCTGCTGCTTGTCCTGGGCACCAATATTGTGCTGGTGGGTGCGCTCCAAATGGGTGCGAATGGAGCCTTGATCGCAAAAGGAGCAGGCTTTGCCATCATGATCGCCTGTACATACCCGCTTATGCTACTACTCCTTGTTCGTCGGAGGAGCCTGCATTTGCGCTCCGATATTATGCGGAGTATGCTCTTCTTTGGAGTGCCAATTAGCCCAAACGGCGAGCTATAGCGTGGCCTATACCCTGGGCGGGGTGTTATCTCCTGTGCTCCTCGCACCATGGGGATTAGCATGGGTCCCCATTATGTATGCTGTTGCTAAAAGAGCGGATGCAGCCCGTATCTATCGGCTTGTCTTCCGCTGGTGGAGCAGCGTCTTACTCCTTGCCACTTTTGCTCTTTCACTCCTCAGTACGGTTGTGCTCGCGACGCTCTTCCCACCTACCTATTTTTCGGCAGCGCCCGTTATCCCGGTCATCGCCTTATCAACTTTGTTTATAGGTGTTTACTATATCTTCATGATAGGAGTTAATCTACGTCGAAAAACGATCCTCGAGTTTGTATTTATGGCAATTGCGGCATCCGTAAATGTACTCCTCAATCTTTTCTTTATTCCACGCTTTGGAGCTATGGGTGCCGCCGTTTCAACACTCATTGCTTACACAGTACTTGCCTCGATATCCTGCATCGTGAATGAAAAAATTTATCCTATAGGATTTGAGATTAGCCCTTTTATCCTGAGGCTGCTTGTCGGTGTTGCCCTCTATGTTGGAAGCAGTTTATTGGCTCATAATCAGCAACCATTAATAAGCTGGGGTATCTACATAGCCGCCCTTATCCTTTACGGTGTATTCCTGATGGTACTTGGAGGGCTTTCAGTAAAGAGACTTAAAAAAGCATTCTGGTATGTGCGGGCGGCTCTTTAGGAAGGAGAGGAATAAAACTTATGCGTAGAGGCACAGTGAGGGCTCGAGGGCTCGCGTACTGAGAAAAAAAGGATAATTTTATGACAACAACATTTTCCTATGAGACTCCATCACAAGAAGACATACAAGTCTTCCCCATGTCTTTGGCCCAGGAAGGGCTCTGGTTTCTTGCCCAATTGGAGCCTGCTCGCGCTGCCTCCATCATCCCGCTTGCCCTCCGCCTCAGAGGGCTGCTCGATGTGCAGGCGCTCGAGCGCAGCCTCCACCTGATCGTGCAACGCCACGAAGCCCTGCGCACCACCTT
This sequence comes from Chloroflexota bacterium, assembly GCA_005881495.1. The sequence goes on along the minus strand of VBHI01000076.1, from coordinate 3,568 downwards.
TGGGATGAGGCAGGGACAACCCGTGCAGGTGATCGCCCCTCCCCTGGCTCTCCCGCTCTCCCTGCGCGACCTGCGCGGCCTGCCCGAAGGGGAGCCAGAGGCCGAGGTGCTGCGCTTGGCGAGAGCCCCTTTTGATTTACAGCAGGGGCCACTCCTGCGCGCCACGGTCCTGCAGGGGGGAGCCCAGGAGCAGCTGCTGCTGCTGAGCCTGCACCCCCTCGTCTGCGATGGCTGGTCTGTGGGGGTGTTCTTGCGGGAACTCGCCACCCTGTATGAGGCTTGCTCAAACGGTCAGCCCTCCCCTTTGCCGGAGTTGCCCATGCAGTACGCGGATTTTGCGCGCTGGCAGCGCGAGAGGCTCTCAGGGGGGCTGCTGGCCGAGTCCCTCGCCTACTGGCGGCAGCAGTTGGCTGGTAGTCCGGCGGGGGTGGATTTGCCCACCGACCGCCCCCGTTTGCCGGTGCCGACCGTGCGGGGCGCGACGTATGGCCTGCGGCTGCCCCGGGCCCTGACCGCTGCCTTGAAGGAACTGAGCCGTCAGCAGGGAGTGACCCTGTACATGAGCCTGGTGGCCGCCTTTCAGACCTTGCTGTATCGCTACAGCGGGCAGGAGGATGTGGTGCTTGGGAGCACCACGGCGGGTCGCCGGCGAGCGGAGGTCCAGGCGGTGATCGGCTTAGTGGAAAACACGCTGGTGCTGCGCACCGACCTGTCGGGCAATCCCAGCTTTGCTGAGCTGCTGGGGCGGGTGCGCGCGGTGATCCTGGGGGCTCAGGGGCATGAGGAGCTGCCCTTTGAGGCCCTGGTCAAGGCCTTGCACCCGACGCGCGCGTTGGGGCAGAATCCGCTCTTCCAGGTGCGGCTGCGCCTGGCCGCGGCGCCGCCCGCCTTGCCAGCGGGGTGGATGCTGGCGCAGATGGAGGTCGAGACGGGGACCTCCCCGTTTGACCTGACCCTCGACCTGGAAGACGGACCCGACGGGCTCAGCAGTCGCTTCGAATACAGCACCGACCTGTTTGATGAGGCGAGCATAGCTCGCATGGCCGGGCACTGGCAGACCCTCTTAGAGGGGGTCGTCGCCGATCCGACGCGGCGCCTGGCGGACTTGCCCCTCTTGACGGAGCAGGAGCGCTGCCAGCTGCTGGTGGAGTGGAATGCCACCCAGGTGGAGTATCCGCAGGAGCAGTGTCTCCATCAGCTCTTTGAGGCGCAAGTGGAACGGAGCCCTGAGGCGGTGGCGGTGGTCTGCGAGGAGCACCACCTCACCTATCACGAGCTGAACGCCCGTGCCAATCAATTAGCACGCCATCTCCAGGAATTGGGAGTGATGCCAGAGACATTGGTAGCACTCCTTATGGAACGGAGTATGAACTTCGTAGCTGCAATTTTGGCTGTTTTTAAGGCGGGCGGCGCTTTCCTCCCATTGGACCCACAGCATCCAGTCGGGCGGCATTCCCAGATTCTGCAACAAAGCGGATGCCAGCTGGTGCTCACTACAGACAAGTATGGGTCAACACTCGCGGAAGCGTTAGTGGAAATCGATGGCAGTCAGCGACCACAAGTTATAGACATTGAGACGCTCTTACAAAAAAGAGCAGCCGGAGAAAATCTCCCTCTGCGGAGTGTCCCAGGAAACCTGGCTTATATAATGTATACCTCGGGTTCAACAGGAGCGCCAAAGGGAGTGATGGTCGAGCAGCTGGGGATGGTCAACCACATCTATGCTAAAATAGCAGACCTGGCCCTCAACAGGGAAGACAGAGTAGCACAGAATGGCCCACCTTGCTTCGACATAGTCGTATGGCAATGTCTGGCAGCATTATTGGTAGGCGGATGTGTGTACGTTTTTAAGGATGAGATCGCGCATGATCCCATGCGACTTCTCGAACAAATCGAGGAGAAGAAAATTACGATTCTGCAAGCAGTACCATCAATATTACGGGCAGTGGTCCAGCAGGCTGAGATGCTGAATGAAGAGCGCCCTCGGCTGGCCAATTTACGCTGGGCTGTGCCGACGGGCGATGCATTGTCTGCGGAACTGTGTCGACAATGGCTAAAGTTATATCCCGCTATTCCGCTGCTGAACACTTATGGCTCGACTGAATGTTCCGATGATCAATGTCACTATGCCATCGACCAGCCTCCATCGTTAGACTACCCTCTGCCAATAATGCCGATTGGCCGTCCAATTCAGAATATGCAGACGTACATCCTGGATCACCATTTGATGCCAGTCCCGATCGGAGTGATAGGTGACCTCTACATAGGAGGGAGAGGAGTAGGCCGTGGATACCTGCACGATGCCCAACGGACAGCCGAGGTTTTTCTTCCCGATGCATTTGCGCAACAACCGGGTTCACGGCTGTACAAAACACGAGATCGGGCACGATATCTACCAGATGGCAATATAGAATTTCTCGGTCGCAGTGACAACCTGATCAAAGTTCATGGTGTGCGTATTGAACCGGGTGAAATAGAAGCCCTGCTGGAACGACATCCGGTCGTACGAGAGGCGGTAGTCATGGCCAGAGAGACCAAAGGCGGCAATAAGTACCTGGCAGCATATGTAGTTCCAGGTCAGGATCAGGTCCCCACGAGTGAAGAGTTACGGAGCTGGCTCAGGGAAAAACTTCCCGAGTCTATGGTCCCCAGCACCTTTATGCTCTTGGACACCCTACCTTTGAACGCCAATGGCAAGATTGACCGCCGGGCCCTGCCCACACCTGAGTTGAGCAGGAGTACGGCCGAGGACAGCTATGTGGCTCCGGTGCTGCTCCTGCACCATCAACTCGTGCAAATCTGGGAAGAGCTGTTGGGTGTGCGGCCCATCGGGATCACCGATGACTTTTTCGAGGTAGGAGGAGACTCGTTACTGGCCGTGCGGCTGTTTGAGCGGATGGCGCAGGTCTGCGGCAAGAAACTCCCCCTCTCCACCCTCTTTGCTGGTGCAACGATAGAACAGCTGGCGAGGGCGCTGCAGGGGGAAACCAAGACCGACTCGCGGGCTCCGCTCGTAGTGGTGCAGGCCGGTGGGTCCAGGCGGCCGTTCTTCTTTTTGCACGGTCAGTGGAGAGGTGGTGCACTCTATAGCCTGGAACTGTCACGCTATCTGGGCCCAGACCAGCCATTTTACCTGCTCGAACCGTATAAGTTTGAGAGCCTGGCGGTCCCGCCCACATTAGAAGCCATAGCGGCGGCTCACATTGAGTCGCTACGGAGTGTTCAACCAGAAGGGCCATACCTACTAGGAGGCTGGTGCAATGGAGGGCTTCTGGCCTATGAGATGGCCCGGCAACTGCACGCGCAAGGCCAGGCGGTTGATCTGCTGGTATTGATGGATTCTGATGCTCCTGCTCCTAAGTATAAATGGGATCGTCGTATAATCGTCGGCCTTGGCAACCTGCTGCGACTTAGCCAGGAGAAGCAAGTAGATTGGTTCCTAGCGTATAGATACTTGCGATTATCCTTTCATTACTGGCGATTGAATAAACTCAAACATGCGGGAACTACTAAACGAGATGAGCTTGAGCCGGGCGTAGCGGACGAGGTATCGCCGCAGCTTGATGCA
>VBHI01000189.1 GCA_005881495.1 Chloroflexota bacterium | reverse complement strand
GGTGACGGCATCGCAGAGCGGGCCATGCAACCGGTCAAGAATGGAGGTCTGGAGTAAGAAGCTGCGGACAGGTGCGAGCTGACGCTCGAGGACCTCTTCGACCAGATAGTCCATGATGTAGCGGTGGTCTCCAGCAAATGCCTGGATGAACCCGGGAACATCCTGGTGGCCCTGCATGGAAAGCGCGGCTAATTGCAGGCCGGCAATCCAGCCTTCGGTGTGATCTTCTAGCACGGCAATGTCTTCCGCAGAGAGACTGAGACCCATCACCTGGCTGAGAAATTCGGAGGCTTCGGAGGCGGTAAAACGTAAGTCGGCGGCGCGCAGTTCGGTCAAGTGGCTCCGGGCGCGTAACCGGGCCAGGGGTAACTGTGGATCTTCGCGGGTCGCAATGACCAGGTGCATCTGCGGCGGCAGGTGCTCGACGAGATAGGTGAGGGCCATGTCAACCGGTTTGGCATCAATCACGTGGTAGTCGTCCAAGACGAGGACGAAATGGTCCGGGAGCGTGGTGATCTCATTGAGCAGGGCCGTCAGGATCGCTTCGGGTGGCGGTGGCTGAGGGGATTGAAGCACACCCAACACCCCTTCCCCAATAGTGGCCGCAATCGTCTGTAAAGCAGCGACCAGGTAAGCCAGAAACCGTGCGGGGTCGTTCTCCCCTTCATCCAGCGACAGCCAGGCGGTCGGTCGCTCGATTCCCTCGACCCATTCACTGACCAGCGTGGTTTTCCCAAAGCCAGCGGGGGCAGCGATGAGGGTCAGTTTGCGGTGCAGCCCCTCGTTCAGCCGCTCGAGCAGGCGGGGGCGGCTGACAACGTTCGGTCGAAGCCGAGGGAGATACAGTTTCGTGGCGAGAATGGGCGTCATGTTCTCTCTCCTCCAACGACTTCCCAGATCGTTTGTTCCATAGCCCAGCGCTGATCAGTTTTCGGGGTACGGGTTTTGCGTTTGTCATGAGATGGAAACCGGAGGACTCCATTACGCGGAGAGAGCGAGCGTGTGCTTGCACAGTTGGGACATTCTACTAGCTTGACGCCACTCTCCAGAAAACGCTTTGGTTCGATCGAGACCGAGCCCGGAAAGGTGCATTTGAGTGTCTTCGCCGTTTTCACCTGATCTCCTACCGGATCGCGAGTTGCAGCACGCTCAATCCGTGTTTTGCTGCCTGTGCTCACGGCCTGGTCAGGGGATGCACTCACATCCGAGGCACCATTCGAGATCGGATCGGAGGGAGGAGTAGTGCCGGAAAGTGGAATCGCGCAGAGGTGAGGGAGTCTCCAGCCGCTCTGGCTTGATCACGCCCTTGTTCACGAGACGTTGGAAATGTTGCAAGGTGAGGGCGAAAACGGCACCGCTTTCTGGCCGAAGCACTACCGTTGTCGCTTCTACCTCAGCTTCCCAGAGTCGCCCATCCCACAGCAGGCGCGAAGCGAGCGGGATAGCTTCTTTGCCGTTTTGGCGCTCTCCGGAGGTCTTAGGAACTTCTGCGGCGCTGCGATACAAAAAGACCTGATCCCAACTCGTGAGGACAGTGGCAGAGAGATATTCGGCAGAGGTACGCACGCGGTAGGAAAGGCCAAGCACCTGCGCCGCTTGCTCGCCTGGAGGCGACTTCCACCCGCCTTGGGGATGACGTTGATAGCGGTGAGGCTGACTGATGGCGAGTTTGTCGAGCAAGAAGGCTTGTTTCCATTCCTCAAATCCGGCTCCATTTCGCCGCAACACCAGGAAATCCGGGGTGTGCCAGGGCGAGGTCTTGCGCCCGGAGCGTGCATGGTAGTGGAGCTGGATACGGGTGGGTTGGTCATACATTTCCAACACATCAGAATCACGTTCCATCGTGTAGATACCCCACAGCTCCACATGCTGGCTTTCAAACTGGATAGAGCAACCCATTTTCACGCTAGGGTAGCGCCCGCTCACATTGGAGGCACGGCTGCGCACCCGACGCTCCGGCTCAGATTGGCGAAGGCGTTGAATGTAGGCTTCGGTCTCTTGTCCAATGTTGTTACGCTGGCACCAAGCGCGAAATTCCTCATCTGTGAGCCTGGCCATCGCGTCTTTTTTCCTCTCTTTCTCTCGGAGAAGCGAGTTGGAACCTCGCGCAAGATCACCGCAATCGGAGTCAAAGGCAAGTATACCAGAGATTGGTGAAAGAGACAAGTTTCCACCCCATATCTTCGTTTTTGTCAAATATCACTTCGCTGCTCTGCCCAGATGGCATCAAAGGAGGAGAATGATTGTGCGCAAAAGATGATAAAAGATGCAGAGAAAATGTATGCGTCGGAGTATGCCTGTTTTACATCTTAAACAAAGACGTGTGCCCTTTGCCAGAATGATTTGCCGTTTTGTGCCATAAGTTTTGCCGCAAGTACTACCACATGGAAGCAACTTTGCCCTGCTCAAAAAAGTGTGTTACGCTTCAGAAAAAGAAAGCTGAGCAAACGTTGATCGAGAGGGAAAAGACCATGGCAAGACCTCTGGATGGCATTGGACTTCTCACGTACTTTCGTCGGTTAAAACTTTCAAAAGAGGCGCAGAAACTGGTAACAGAGATTCGCAATTCCCCGCCGAGTCGAACGCCTGGAGCGCGCCGAGGTAAGCCGAGGTGGCCAAAGGGAGCCGCGAGCGAGTCGTCCCCTATTCGGCTACCATAGGCGAACTCTTGCGAGCCTATCTGGCCCATCGGCGAACCCTTGCCCAAACGCGAGGTCTGCTGTTTCTCTCGGAATCGCCAAGGAATTTTGCGCAGCCCATTACCCTGTGGACCTGGTCGAAAGTGGTGCGGCAATTAGCACTCCAGGCCAACCTTCCACAATTCTCAGCTCATACCTTTCGCCATCTTTGCCTTACAGACTTAGCCCGCTCCGGCTGGGAGCTGCATCAGATTGCCCAGTTTGCCGGCCATCGCAATCCGGCCACTACACTTTTGTATATCCATCTTTCGGGACAGGACCTGGCGGAGCAACTCACCCCAGGAATGAGTCACATCCACGCCTGGCGTGTGCAAACCCTGGCGCATACTTTCCTTGATCGTACTCCCACTGAAGATGTACAATAGGAGTCGTAAGAGCATGGACAGTGGTGCTGAGAAACAGAACGAGCAAGTTTCCTCGACCAACCCATGGGTCTGGCCCCTTGACGAGACGCGTTATGATCGAACTCCCATCTTCACGTCCGCCGAGCAGGAGACATTAGCCGCTTTTGTGCAACGACCCCGCGATCGCATGGTTGTCGTGGCGATGGCTGAACAACAAGGGACGCTTGCTCGCTTCCTGGACCCCCTATGTGATGCCCTCGCCGTCACCCAAGGGGAAGAGCGGTTCAAGATCCACAGCATGTATCTCTTTTTGCGGATGTGCGCGCGCGATGGCCGTCCGTTCTGGGCCTGGGAGCAAGAGACCTGGATACGAGTCCTTGGTACCTCCACCGCCAGCTTCTTCGCCATGCACAAGCCAGGGAACCCGACCGACTTGCGCCAATATATCATCGCCGTGGCTTACCTGCTCAACTGCTTCAGCGACTTCCAGGCCTTGGGAGGGATCGAGATGGCGAGCCTGGTGTACAAAGTCTTTGGCCGCGAACGCGTCGAGGCCACCATTGCGCCGATCCTGGCCGTCAATGCACAGTGGGGCTACAGCCCAAGAGCGCTTGAAAGAGGTGCCTACTCCTAGCGAGTGCCAACAGCTCAAGCAGCCAGTCATTCCTGTGAGCAGGAGCTTTCCTGCGAAGCGCGGGGCCGCTCGCTCTGATGGAGAAAATGAAAGGACAACAGTGGTATGACAGGAGAAGGGTCCATATCGAGAAAAAGGATCTTGTTGACCGGCGCGGCGGGAGGAATCGGTTCGGCCTTTTTTCGTGCTACGGCTGAACAGTACACCTTTCGTTTAGCCGATAGGGATACGACTTCTCTGGTTGGAGAGAGGAGTCAAGAGCATGAGAACTATCGGCTCGATGTTGCTGATCTGAACGCTTGCCAGCAGGCTTGCCGAGACATCGATATCGTTGTCCATCTCGCGGCAACAACCAATCCTGATGCCGACTTCTCTGCATTTCTGCTCCACAACAATATCCAAGGAACCTACAATATCTTTCGTGCAGCAAAGGACCAGGGANNNATCTTGAATCACCTCTTCGACCTATGAATATGTATGGGGTCAGCAAGTGTTTTGGAGAAGCCGTCGCATCCTACTTTGCTTATGCTGAGGGACTCTCCAGCATTGCTATCCGCATTGGATCCTATGATGTGAATGCAGACGACGCCAATTGGCTCAGATCAGCGCCCAATCCGCTTCATCTGAGCGGATATATCAGTGAGCGCGATCTGAACCACTTACTGGTTCGCTGTATCGAAACGCCTGACGTGCAGTTTGCTCTCGTTCATGGCATTTCTAACAACTGTTTCAAGCGTCTTGATATCACTGCCGCACGAGATCTCTTCGGATATGCTCCTCAGGATGATGCCTTTGAAATTTTCCAAGCAGATTTACAGAAGTGGTTACAAGGTTGAGTTACTTGTGCTAAAAAAGAAGCGAGATCAATTCCACATAATTGGGATAATGCGGCGTCTCGCGGATTACTACCTAAATAAAGCTCCTACGCTGGATGAGATGAAGAAGGCCCATCGCAAATTTATTCAGGATTACAACTGCCAAATTCACTTCGTCCATCGAGAGCGCCAGGATAACCGCCATAGCCCGGAAGCACGTGCTGCGCGGCGTCTTGGCGCGTACTCTTCCAGCACCAACCCTGGCCCGTATTTTCTTTGCCACAGAGTTTACCCGCCAACGGGACGCGATCAGGGTATATCCGCTTTCGCCGATGGCGCTTCTACGCTGAGGCGGGGCTTGCCAAGCAAGAGGTTTCGGTTCACATCTACACCAGCACGCTCAAGATCGAATATCAAGACACAGAGCTGGCGCTGTACACGATGGAGTGGGCAGAGGATAACAAACACATGAAAGAAGTAAAAAATCCGCGTGTCATTGAAACCGGCTATCGGTCGCCGCAGTTGACGCTCTAAACCCTGG
>VBHI01000188.1 GCA_005881495.1 Chloroflexota bacterium | reverse complement strand
CTAAAGAGAGGTGGTATCCAATTCCATTCCTGGCAATCTTGAAAAAAGTGCGCATAGCAGAGAGGTGAGCATTTTTCGTTCTTGCAGCCACGGGATGGCCGATTTTCTGTGGATGCATCTTGTCTGCCTTGGCCCATTGCCCTACCGTCATTCGATCAACCATCGCGACATATTCAGCAGCCAACTCGCGTGTCCATTGTGCTGGTTCGACTACCTCCGGGTGAACTTGGGCAAGCCAGCGGCCTCCTTTAAGGAGAGTGTAGTAGATGCGAATGCGGGTGCGTGGAGCGACAGTCGAAGTGTCACGCCAGCGTTGGCACCACGTTGCCCAAACAGGAGGCACATCTTCCAGTGGGTCATGATTCCCGTAGTGTTTATCTGCTCTGGGTGCGTAGGAGAGAGGCTTGTTAAGAATACCCATGGAAGCCAATACACGGGATATCCTGAAGATTCCTGCCTTCTGGTATTCGGGAATGTTTCCTTGGCGCAGAACCTCAAGGATCTCTTGGGAGAGGTCTTCCAGGTAAGGGCTTCCATTCTTCAAAAAGGCAGCACAGAGCACGCGCCTAAGCTGTATTGTTGCAGGGTGCGTAGCATGTCCCCAACGGAGTAATTCTTCCCGCAGGCGCATTTGGGCTTGTTCTACCTGCTCTTGACCAAACACTTTGTGGGCAAGCGTCGGGAGGTTGCATTGACCGAGGGCGTAGAAGTCGGAGAAGCGCTGTAGAAGATACCCAATGATCATTAACTGCTGCCGACAAACGTCTGGTAGGTGGTAATGCTCTCGGAATATCCTGATACTTGTGCCCAGAATGTCAACCCAATCATCATGCTGCCAGACCCAGTACGAAGTAGATTTCCGATGCATTTCCAGCAAAAGGATATGGATGGTATCCCGCCCAACTTCCCCCCTGGCTTCAACGATACTCAGCGCGTCATGAACCGGCTTCAGGAGACGATACAGACTGGGATACGATGCGCTAGCCCAACGAAGGTATCCTCGCTGCAAGAATTGTATTGCACGCTCAATTTCCTCGCGCTCGGTCGTGCTGAGCTCAGGTGTGCGATCATACGTTGCCAGATCGACAGGCCACTTCCAGGGTTTGTATGGAGCTTCGCTCACCTTCCTGTTACTCGTCATCTCATACCAATCCCCTTTCTATGTGATAGAATAAAAGAGAATACGAGAAAACACATGTGGAAGGGAATGAACATCATACATGGGACATCGAATCACACGAGCGGCCTCCCATCTGTCAGTGGATGAGGTCAAAGAACGCATGAAAACAGAGAGGCGTGTATGGGTGCGCCAACACTGGTGGATTATCTACAATGCGCAGGTTTCGCCGCGCAAAGCCGAGGAGATTGCCTTGCATACAGGAGTCTCAGCCACCACGGTGCATCGGGTCATCGCCAGATACAATCGTTTGGGACCGACAGCCATCGAGCAGTCAGCCAAAGGCGGACGCCATCATGAATATCTGACTCTCGAGCAAGAACAGGCCTTTTTGCAGCCGTTTTTCGCGCGAGCCGAACGGGGCGAGATTGCCACGGTCGAGCAGATTCAGCAGGCCTTTGAAACGCAAGTGCAGCAGGAAGTGCATACCAACACCATCTACCGTCTCTTGCATCGACATGGCTGGCGCCAGTTGGCTCCGCGTGCGCGTCATCCCAAGGCCAACCAGGAAGAACAGGCCGCGTTGCAAAAAAAAACTTCCAGCAAGCGGTCCAGGCAGCCCTGAGCACGCGAGAGCCCACCGATGAGCGACCGGTGTTGAAGATGGCCGAAGATGAAGGCTGCTTTGGCCGCCTGAGCATCCCCAGACGAGCCTGGGCTCCCCCTGGCATCCGGCCTCATGCGCCACGTCAGGTCATTCGTGAGTATACCTACGTGTATGCCGCCGTGGCTCCCGCCGAGGGTAAAATGACCTCACTCCTCCTTCCGTCTGCCGATACCGAGATGATGAATCTGTTGACTTTCGCATGTGTCGAGCACCTATGCCAAGTACTTGGTGGTGATGCAAGTGGATCAGGCGAGCTGGCATGGGGCCAAAGACCTCAGGATCCCAGACAATATTCGACTCATTGCTCAGCCTGCTTACAGTCCCGAGCTCAATCCGGTGGAACATATCTGGGAAGAGCTGCGCGAAAAACAGCTCGCGAATCTGGCTCTTTCCTCACTTGATGAGGTGATTGACAAGGTGTGTGATGGACTCAATCAACTGGAAGCCGACCCGGAGCGTCTCCGTTCTCTGACCTACTTCCCCCATTTTAGAATGGTCTCTTAGAACGCGAATTGGTATGAGAGGCTGTGTCTAAAGAGCCAAGCCGACTCGCATTCTGCGTGGTATTCTAGAAAGGAGGAAGTTAAAGGAAAGGGGATAAGCTGATGGGAAATCGAGTGACACGTGCCGCCACGCATCTGTCCGAGGACGCAGTGTACGCCCGAATGCAAAGGGAACCGCGTCCCTGGCGCCGAAAGCTGTGGGAGATCATTTCTCAAGCGTTGACCGCCCCGCGTCCAGCCGAGGACATTGCCAGAACGGTGGGAGTGTCGGTCTCAACCGTTCACCGGGTAATTGCCGCCTACAACCGGGAGGGAGTGGCTGCCATCGAGACTCCTGGCAAAGGGGGGCGGCGTCATCAATACCTCACACTGGAACAAGAACACGCCTTTCTCCAGCCGTTCGTGGCCCGCGCCATTCAGGGAGAGATCGCGACGGTCGCCGAGATCCATCAGGCTCTTGAGGAGCGAGTGGGACACCCGGTCGATGATAGTACCACCTATCGCCTGCTCAATCGACAGGGCTGGAGCAAGCCGACTACTCGTGTCAAGCCCACCTCCAGTCCTGCTCCCACCCCTGAGAGCCTGCGGATTCACGAGGAGGCGGTTCCTGGGCGGCAACGGAGGAAGCCGCCGTCCCTGAAACGCCCAACGCCCCAGAAACGCTCATCGCGCGGCTACCCCAGCGATCTCACCGAGCAGGAATGGGCGATCCTGGAACCGTTGATCCCGCCGGCCAAAGTAGGCGGGCATCCGCGCACGACGGACATGCGTGAGGTTCTCAACGCGCTCTTCTACGTGGATCGCACCGGATGCCAATGGCGGGCCTTGCCGCACGACTTTCCCCCGTGGTCTACGGTCTGGAGTTATTTCCGTACCTGGCGCAACGATGGCACCTGGAAGCGCATGCATACGGCCTTGCGCGAAAAGACGCGCGTGAGTATGGGACGCGAACCAACGCCCAGCGCGGCGATCATCGATAGTCAGTCCGTGAAAACCAGTCAAAAAGGGGGGCTCGCGGGTATGACGGCGGCAAGAAAGTGAAAGGGCGCAAGCGGCATATCCTCGTGGATACCACGGGCATGATCCTGCAGGTGCTGGTGCATGAGGCCGATATGCAGGATCATGCAGGCGGCAAACTCCTCCTGGAACCGCTGGGAGGCTGCTTTCCCCGACTCAAGCTGATCTGGGTCGACAGTGCGTACAAGAAAGGTGACTTCATTGAGTGGGTGAAGGAGACGTTCGGCTGGGCGGTGGAGGCGGTGGAGCACCCCTGGACTGGCCAGCGTGGCGTCTGGGCCCCAAAGGACACCGTTATCGATCCGGCGCAGGTCCGTCCTAGCGGCTTCCATGTGTTGAAATGGCGCTGGATTGTGGAAAGAACCTTCGCCTGGCTCTCCACCTGGCGTCGACTCGCCAAGGACTATGAGCTACTCCCCAGCAGTGAAGAAGCCTGGATCTGCCTTGCCATGATCCGACTCATGCTCAGGCGTGTGGCACAAAACAGCTCCTGAAGCCTTTGCACACAGTCTCTTATAGCGGTGCGCGATCAAGAGTATGAGTTGCTTATCAACATTCGCATCAGCGGCGAGTCGCGTAATCTCCTCGGCTAATATGATCCCAGAAGCTCTCCTGAAGTAAAGATCGGTTTCATGAAAGAACATCAGGCCTTGAACT
>VBHI01000187.1 GCA_005881495.1 Chloroflexota bacterium | reverse complement strand
GTTTCTGCTGCAATCGAAGCTGGTGCTTGTCAGGGGTTTTATTCCGCCTCAATGGACTCGTGTTTCCCTTTGGTGTCACCCTGCCTTTGATGTCACCCTGAGAGCAGCGAAGGGTCTGTTTCGATCGGCGGAGCGTTCCGCTGGGTATCCCCCTGGCTGCTTCCCCGGGTGTCACCCTGAGCGCAGCGAAGGGTCTCTCTCCCGTGGCGCAGGAGATGCTTCGCGGAGTTGACACTGAGCGGAGCGAATGTGTACGGATTACCCACATCGTTACCCCCGGAGGGTCAGCACATCGTAGCCCACCGAGAGCCGTTTTTCGGCCTCTGGTGGCGGCCCCACGCAGCGATGCCTGGCTACGATGTGCTGGCCCTGACCAGGTGACGATGTAGGTAATCCATACACGAATGTGCTCAGCATGACAGGACGGCGCTCAGCAGGACCATGCAAGTAGGACCGTGCTGCCGCGCTCTCGCATCGCACGAGGCCACTGAGGCGGAAACAGGTCCATGCTAAGCGCTGCTGGGGTACGCCCAACTTGGCTGGTGCTTCTCAGGAGGTTTATTCCGCCTCAATGGACTAACCTGTAGGGAGCCCCTTGCCGCCTATGGGGACGATCTCGATGCGCTCGCCGCCGGCGATCAACGGCCTGCCGCGCTTGATAGTCTCTTTGACGCCTTCTAATGTGAGGGAAGCCTGGTGGGCCTCCGCGCTACTCCAGACCTCGGTTACCCAGATGACTTCAGGCTCTGTGGGCGAGACATTTACCACATAGAGTTCGCAGCCCGAGACATGCTGCATCAAGGCTGCCGCGTCCAGGAGTACCGCGACCAGGGCATCACGTTGGCCCGGGTGGGTAGTGATCTTGCCATACAATCCGAATTTGCTCATATATATGCACCTCTGGGTGAGAAAAAGGCATTGTGCAGTCCCCAGGATGATTCACAACCCTTTCTCCACCTCGCAAAAAGAAAGACAGAGAGAAACAAAAAAAATGTCCAGGAGCCAGAATGACCACCAGCTACCGCATCAACACCAACAAACGTCAACATAAGCTCCGCAACTCCAAAAAAATAGCGCGCGATTTGCGCGCTATTTCCCCAAAATACCGAGCGCACCTGAAACGGTGTTACTCACCTCACCACAAAATACAACCTGATCGCCAGCTGATCATTCCAGTACAACTCCACCGTCCCCTCGGCAGGTTGCGTGTACTTCTGTGTCGTATACCCCGTAATAGCGCTTGTCGGCACCTGGATGGGCGTAGGAGACTGGTAGAACGAACCATTGGTATACCATTTGATGGTCATAACACCAGGTCTCTTTGGACGCTGCACACTGTACGTCAGGTAGATGGTCTGATTGACCTGGAAGACATTGGCTGGCTGCGCCGAAGCATGCGAGACGGGGTCAATGCGCGCGTTGGTTGAGGCCGAGTTGATGATAGTATACCCTGGCCCAAAGTCAGGATTTGATTTAGGGTCCGCCAGCATAGGCGCTGCTTTCGGTTTGACGCTAGGAGGAGGGACAAGGCCGTAGAACTGGCCTAACGCTGCCAACTTGCCACTGGTATTCAAATAGTAGCCTACCCCGCTGCACAGTAGCCCGGCAACGATCAGCAGGCTCAATAATCCACTTATTACGCGGTAGCGTGGGATGATTGCGCGCGGCTTGGTATACATGGGTGGAACATACAGCTTACCGTCTTCTCCGTCGCCAGGAATGGCAGGTGCAGGTACCAGACCTCCCATTTGCTGCAAAGGAACCTGTATCATTGCGTTTCCGCCCATCATCTGGCTTGTCTGCATATTCATAAAAGGTTGCTGGGGCTGGTATGGGACAGGCAACAGGGATATTGGCTGCTGCTGTTGCTCAGGTCGTGGAGGTGCTTGAGGTGTTGGAGGTGTTTGTGGCAGATAATATAGTGGTTGGTTGCTCGACTGTAAATTGCTCGGGGCTGCCGCGTTACTTCCCCACTGAGCTGCCGGCGGAGCGGCTGCTATAAAGTTACCAGGTACAGGCGAAGGTGCGCCACAATGGGGGCAGGGTGCTTCATTGTCTAACCTTGCTGAATTACAGAATGTACAGAGCATCGTTGTTCATCTACCTTTGTGCGATAACAGCTAACAGATACCGGTGTATTTTTATTCATATGATGCCACGGTAACACCGGCATCCCTCTATGGTCAAATATGCTGACCGGCCATAGGGTAAAATGGCTATGCTCAATATATATGCACGTGTATTATTGTCTGCCTTTGGGAGATTAACTCACAGGCGTGCGCAATAATGACTTTTAACAAAGTCATCTGGCCAACTGTCGAATCCATATGACCACTGGCAGAAACAGAGCCCTTTGGTCTACAATACAACATAGTTTCTAGGACACGCCAAAACACCGTAAAGGAGCAACAACACATGTGTTATGACGACAATGCTCGACCACCGCTGCCACCGGGCACGGCTGGGGAAGCCCACGGAGAAGACATCATACTTGAGGCGGCGGACGGAAACCGTTTTGCTGCATACGTGGCCCGGCCTGGCACGCCGGGAGGAGCACAGATTATCATATTTCCCGATGTGCGAGGACTGCATCAATTCTACAAGGAACTGGCATTGCGCTTCGCCGAGGTCGGTATCACCGCGCTGGTGCTAGACTATTTTGGTCGCACCGCCGGTATCGGCTCGCGCGATGACTCCTTTGATTTTATGCCGCATGTACAACAGATACAGCTGGAGACATTGTTTGCAGATGTCGCATCCGCTCGCGCGTATTTGCTGACAGGCGAAGGCGCAACTAGAGCCACCTTCACCGTTGGCTTTTGTATGGGTGGCATGCTCTCATTTGTCAGCGGCACACAAGATTTCGGATGGGCTGGTGTCATGGGCTTTTATGCCGGGATGAGCAGGAATTTCAGCGGCCGGGGAACGTTGCTAGAACAGGCTGATCGAATAAAATATCCCGTACTCGGCCTATTTGGTGGAGCTGACCAGGCCATCCCTACCGAAAATGTGCACCGCTTTGAAGAGCAACTGGTGAAAGCAGGCGTTGAAAACGAGATCGTCATCTATCCTGGCGCTCCCCATAGTTTCTTTGATCGACGCGCCATGGACTATGCCGCTGCTTCCGCTGACGCCTGGCAGCGCGTCCTGGCTTTTATCGCGGCTCACACCTAAAATACCAGGCCCAACAAGCTCGAATAGCAATGTAGGGGCGACCCTTGGGTCGCCCAGGAGGCTTGTGGTCGCCCATAGGCTTTTGTTATGCCAGAAACGCAAGAACAATGGTACAACAGGCAGGCAATTGAGCAGCTTGCCCAACATATTCCTTTTGAACGGGACGCGGCCAGTAAATCCGAGCAAATAGAAATGTTGCGTGGCCTCGTAATTCAACATGGACGCTCGATGGACCCGGAGATGTTTGGTTTCGAGGCCCGCAATGAGCTTATACGCCTTGGCCTATGGAACCGTATTGGGCCAGAAGAGCACGCCTGAGGGTTTTCGCACTTCCTGAACATTGGTCAGGCAAACCGGTGAACGTGCGCTACGTCTTTTTCTCAACCCTTAGCAAACGATACGCT
>VBHI01000186.1 GCA_005881495.1 Chloroflexota bacterium | reverse complement strand
CGTGAGACAGTGCAGCGCAGTCTTTCTGGCATCCGCCTTGCGCTTGGTGTGACGCTGCCTATTGTCCTGGTGGGGCTGATCTTGATGAGTGTTGAAATCATCTGCTGGCCCAGCGAGTGGCTCTGGTATCTGATGTGACGCTCTTTTTAACGGATGGTATGCAGGAACTCATTGCCTGGAGTTCTCGCCTGTTGCCGATCAGACGCAAAGGGGGAGGAGCAGAACACTGGCGGGCAGCATGACAACGAGTGGACCCTGACGTGGAAAGCCAGACCTGCTCACTTCCTACCTGCTTACACCTCCTCGTTTCCGTTGCTTGACTCGGTTTCCTGATTCATTTGAAGTCATCAAGTGAAGTCATCAAGCCGGGATACTATTCCAAAAACACTTACAGGTCCTCAGTACCTCTTCGAAGAGTATTCTATAGACGGTAGTACTATTGACAATAGTATGTTAATTCGTCATACTATGCTATGTAAGAAGAAAGTGCTTTTCCTCTGGTGCCAGACGCTCTCGAGGGAATAGGACAAAGGAGAATTCCTCATGAAAGCAGACCAGAGGCCAGATGAAGTTACAGCACCTTCGTCGCTACGCATCGTCGACCTTGACCCTCAGACCGATCCCCGCTGGGAAACCTTCATGAAGAGCCAGCCTGGTAGTGTGATTTATCAGCATCCAGCCTGGTTAAGCGTGCTGCAAGAGGCATACGGATATAAGCCGCTACATATGGCTTGCGAGGACGCCACCGGTCAACTGCGCGGTGTGCTCCCACTTTTCTCGCGCTGGGGATTGCGGACGGGACGCCTCTGTACTTCTCTGTTCGACTCACCCATCGCCGGTCCCCTTGCCTGCGATAGCCAGGCAAGCGCCGCGCTCATTCAGGCGGCCATTGAGCGGACCCGTAGTGAGCATGGTCGCCAGCTCCAGGTGAAGGTCACTTCTACGAGTCTTGATGGACTGGTGGACAACGTGAGTGGCGTCCCCCTCTTTGAGACGTATGAGCTGGCATTGCCAGAGCAACCTGATCGCTTACATTTCGACTCACGCATTAAGTGGGCAGTCAACAAGGCGACCAGGTTAGGCATGCGGATCAGACCGGCGGAGACCGAAGGCGAATTGCAGGAGTGGTATGGACTCTATCTCGAGACGATGCGTAGGCTTGTGGCAGTGCCGAAGCCGTATCGTTTCTTTGAGGCGGCCTGGCGACGACTATATGCGCGAGGGTTACTGCGACTGTTATTGGCCGAACAGGTCGCGGCGGGAAAAAGCAGGATGGTCTCGGGATTTCTTTTCCTGCAATGGGGGCACACCCTCTCGCATATCTTTACCGGATGGCGACGAGCGGATCACGGCTTGCGGCCCAACGACCTGCTCAACTGGCACGCCATCCAGGAGGCATGCGCTCTTGGCGTTCGCTACTATGACTTTGGCAATGTCCGCGTGGGCGATCAAGGGCTGATACAGTTCAAAAGCAAGTGGGGGGCCGAGGTAAAGGTGATTTATCGCTATAGCTATCTGACGGGGTCTCATCCGACCACCTCTCATCACCCGGTAGTCTCTCGTACCACGACCAGTACTCCCAACCAGCCAAAAAGAAGTGCCGTACGCCAGCTCGTCTTTCCACTCTGGCAGCACCTCCCGCTCAAGGCGATTGAGCTGGTGGGCAATGGGTGCCATGCACTCCACTACTACTAGCATGGTACGTTTTTGCAACTATAGCTGCTTCCACGGATTCAGTCGGCATGCGTAGCAAGGGCTTGCACTTCTTGCCAGCGGAAACAATCCACAATGTGATCGTTCACCATCCCAACTGCTTGCATAAAAGCATAGCAAATGGTAGTACCAACAAAAGTAAAACCACGCCGCTTCAACTCCTTGCTCATCGCATCCGATTCCCTGGTACTCGCGGGCACTTCTTGCAAGCTTTGCCGGGCATGTTGCTGAGGGCGTCCATCAACAAATTGCCAGATGAAGGCATCGAAGCTCGCAAAGTCCGATTGAACCTGAAGAAACGCCTGTGCGTTCCGAATCGCAGCCTGGACTTTCAATCTGTTTCTCACAATCTCGGGGTTTGCAAGTAACTCCTGGACTTTACGCTCATCATAGCGCGCAATTTTGTTCGCATCAAAACCATCAAGCGCCTTGAGGTATCCAGCCCGCTTTTTGAGAATCAACGACCAACTCAATCCGGCCTGTACCCCCTCAAGGATCAGCATCTCAAAGAGCTTGCGTTCATCGTGAACTGGCACCCCCCATTCTTTATCATGATAATCGATGTATAGTTGGCTGGCAAAGGCCCAGTCACATCTCTTCAGCATCGGTATCTCACTCATCTCTGCGCTCCTTTTTCTTGTACAATAACCTTGTCTCACCTGCAAATGAAAGGGGTGAACAAAGCGTCTTCGCATATCATTAAGATTAGCAAAAAGGGCATCCATTCTCAAGGAGGTACGATTAGTTCATGTCTACAATAGAATTTGGTCTCATGCTTCAGCCGTCTCCCACCAATTTTCCTGGGCCCGAATTGTTCGACTACAACCGTCGCTTGATTAGAAAGCTGTCGCCGGGATTCACCACACTCTGGGCCGAGGATCATCTGCAGATAGGGAAGACTGCTACACACGAGAGCCTGACAACCCTGAGTTTCTTTGCAGGTGAATTTCCTCAATTCCGCGTGGGAACACTTGTGCTGTGTCAATCTTACCGCAATCCAGCCCTGCTAGCTAAAATGGCTGCCAACCTCCAGTCGATATCCAGGGGAAGGTTTATTCTGGGATTGGGGGCTGGCTGGAAAGAAGACGAATACCTGGCATACGGGTATCCTTTTCCAGGCACTCGAACGCGCCTGGAAGAATTAGAAGAGGCTGCTATCATTGTGAAAGCCATGTGGTCCTCACGCCCAGCAACCTTCATTGGGAAGCATTACAGCATTCGCGAAGCCTACTGTGAACCACAACCTGATCCCCCTATTCCGCTCCTCATTGGCGGTGGTGGTGAGGAGACAACCCTCGCTATAGTGGCTCGCCACGCGGACTGGTGGAATTTCAATTCCTGCCCGGTTGATGAGTATGCCCGCAAGGTTGCCATTCTGAAAGACCACTGCGCGCGAGTAGGCAGAAATCCGGCGGACATCAAACTGACCTATTTGAGTACAGCAAGTGTTTCAGAGAACCCCGATCAAGTTGTACGCCATCCTCAGAAGCACTTCGTGGCTGGAAACAGCGCAGAAGTGATCCGGGAATTGGAGCAATTTCATGAAGTGGGTGTGA
Organism: Chloroflexota bacterium; assembly: GCA_005881495.1. Next base: position 626 of record VBHI01000186.1, on the reverse strand, counting down.
CCCATTTCATGTTCAGATTTCTGGATCCGGAGTCCCTGGAGCGGTTCGTAAGAACTGTCGTACCGCACTTTGTATGATATTAGGCAGGCATCCCGGCTTCGATCCAGCGACGAAATTGGGTGATCTGCTCCTCGAGCCACTCCTCGTCGCACGGCATCGTACCGTCTGACAGTCGCTCAAGGATATCCTCAGCATATGTGCAGACGTCATGATAGTTCCAGAGGTCGAAGGCGAACTCCATTGCTTCTCTGTCGCTTTCACGAAACAATGGCCGGATGTCTCGTGCAAAACTGGCCGTATTGTCAGCAGTTACTATAGTCGTTCTCCTACTGAGGTTGAAAGGTGATCGGCAGAGACCTGATCACAAAGACGATTCCCATATGGACTGTAATCGGGAAACCTTCCACTCGTTGAAGGTTTCTGAGTTGTTCCAGCATCATAGGCAAGGCAATCCTGGCTTCCAGACGAGCCAGCGGTGCGCCCACACAGAAGTGGATGCCGTGCCCAAAGGCCAGGTGACGATTAGGCTCACGCTCGATATCAAACCGATCGGGATCGGGAAATTGAGCCGGATCGCGGTTGGCTGAGGCCGTCCAGGCCAGCACGAGCTGGTTGGCCGGAATGTG
>VBHI01000185.1 GCA_005881495.1 Chloroflexota bacterium | reverse complement strand
CCCAGTTGTAGACGAAGCGGCAACATCCGAACGTCTGAGCAAGTATCTTCTTCTGCTCATCGGTTGGATAGAATCGGTACTTGTAGGCTCGCTTCTGCATCTACTGGCCTTTCTGATTCTCAAGGAACGCGCCTTATATCCCTATCGCTGAAGCGAAGGGTTTTACGGCGCGGTTTGATAATTCGTACACTTGCGGTTTACGGTGTTCCAGACAAGGTATCTGTGCTCGTGCCCTATCAATCTGCTCAAGGTCAATCTCAGTCATAATGACTGTTGGCATATCCTGTGCCTGTGCAAGCACAAGTCCCCAGGGATCAATAACCATTGAACGCCCAAAACACTGCCTGTTGGGAGGATATTGCCCAACCTGTGCGGGGGCAATGACATAACACAGATTCTCGATTGCGCGCGCGCGCAACAAGACTTCCCAATGATCGCGTCCGGTGTGCAGCGTAAAACCGGCCGGAACCATCAGTATCTGTGCACCCCGCAGTGCCAGCGAGCGGTAGAGTTCGGGGAAACGGCACAATACGTTCAGATTCGTAGTGCTTCTCCCCATTGGCCAGGTCAACATCGAAGAGGTGGATTTTCCGATACTGCGCGATGATCTCACCATCGCGATTGATGAGAACGCTGGTATTATGAAATTTTCCAGGTATCGTGGAGGAACGTTCGACAATGCTGCCGCCGTGGACAATCATCTTGTGCAGGCGTGCCTTCTCTTGCAACCGAGCAATGGCAGGGCCGGGGATCGTTTGGGCGGCTTCATCAAAACCCGAGTATGGACCGAGATATATCCAGAATTCTGGGAGGCTTACGAACTGCGCGCCCATAGTGGCGGCACGATCTAAGAAATGCTCTACTGTAGCCAGGTTCTCAGCGGGGTTATTCCGCGAGTTAAGTTGAATAACCGCAGCTCTCAAATGCATCTTGGAGGCTCCTCACTCTATACAACGATGAGGTTTTTATAATGATAGCAGAGTAGCACGCGCGCTGTATGTAGTCAAGGGCAAAGGTAATACAGTGCAAGGCATATCATGGATAGATATCTCCAACTTTCTCGACAGGAAGTACCCACTATGCTACACTATATGAAACAGATATAGCTCTTGCGCTAAAAAAAGGAGAAGGAGAAAGTGCCCAAAACGCCGCCACGAGACGATGAACAGCCCGAATATCAACCTCCGCGGCGCAAGCGCCAGGCAGTAACCTACCGGACCTACCGGCACCCTCCGATGGATTACACAGACGATGATCGCCCTGAGATTCCAAAGATCAGACGTGCCTCACGCGCACCCTATCAGTTTCCTGAATCGATTACAAAAGACCAGGAAAGTATAGAACAACAACAACGAGAGGTTGTTCGCATCCAGAAACAACATCCAGACCCAATTATGGCGGCAAAGAAACGAGCCACACCTGTGTATGCGCCACTTCCGCCGGCTCGTCGCACCCAACATGATCTTTCCAAACGAGCGCAGCGGGATCAGCACGTGTATTTCCGTGTCAGCCAACCGGTCCTCATCCTCTGCGGATTGCTCCTCGTTGTCGTAGTTGTAGGCGCAGTCATCTTCAACGCCGCTCACATCCCGCAGACACAGAACTCTGTGGTCACTACTGGGATCACCAACAACAACCTTCCCAGCAGGCTTCCACCGGGAATACAACACTCGGGAGATCCACACGAACTGGTCATCATCCCGCAAGACACAGACCATCCTCCACCACCAGTCTCTGCAACATCCGCCTACCTGCTGGACGCCGACACGGGCGCGACCCTTTATGCTCATAATCCCTTTATGCATCTGCCAATGTTGAGTACGACAAAGCTAATGACGGCAGTATTGGCCGTAGAGCAGGTGAATCTCGATCAGAACATTACTATCACCCATGCCATTGCTAACGATATCAGCAAGTTGAGCGCCGATAGTACCGTCGTCGGCATCAAGCAGGGCGAAACCTATACCCTGCGAGACTTACTTTACGGGCTGCTCCTCAATTCCGGCAACGACGCTGCTATTGCTATTGCCGATGGCCTCGCCGGGAATCTGCCGCACTTTGTCGCTGAGATGAACCAGCGTGCGAAGCAACTTGGCCTCTACGATACCCACTATATGAACCCACACGGCCTCTTAGCAACAGGCCATTACTCAAGCGCACATGATCTCGCCATCCTGGGTCAATATAGTATGAGCATTCCAATCATTCATCAGATTTCAGGAACTCAGACCCATATCATCCCCAAGGGAGGCAACCATCCAGTTATACCGCTTCTCAACGGAAACCAGTTTCTCTTCTGGTATCCCGGCGTTGACGGTGGGAAACCGGGCTTCGATGGAGTCGCCAATTTTGTCCAGGTCATCTCATCCACACGCAACCACCATCACCTGATCGGTGTAACGATGCATACCAACAACTGGTGGACTGATATGCGCAATTTGATGAACTGGGGTTTCGACAATTTCAAATGGGTATCACCACATGACCTCGATACCGCGCAGAATCCTATCCCCTTTGACTACCTGTGGAACTACTTTGCCAGCGACAAGAAAGAGAACACCCTCCGGACGGCAGATGGGGGTCGCTACTACATTTATACTGGTTATAGTATCTCCGGCCCAATCATGGCGTACTACGATAAGGGAGGCGGTTTGAAGAAGTATGGCTACCCCATCAGCCTGCCAACAGTCCCAAGTTCCGCTGTCACCAGCCAGCACTTCGAAAAGGCCACTATCCAGTGCGATCTGACGACGAAACAATGTAGCTCACAATAGATCAGGCCGAACAATGTCCATTGACTTTAATAGAGATTGCTTGTAATATTGGTCCTAGAGTAGTTCCTTGTAATAGTGGTTCTAGAGCAGTGTAATGAACCTAGGAGGGAGACTCTCACTCTTCATCCTCATTGTCGTCGAATCATTCAACTCCAATCCCCTATAAGTCAGAGGCATCTTATTTTCCGAAGAATGGATAGAATAAGAGCGTTGTCTCTTTTTCGCTTCACATCCTCGTAACGCGTAGGGGAGAGAGTGAGTGATCTCGCTGTTGTCGACTGGTTGTGCACATAGTATGTACAGGAGAAACCTATGAACATCGATCGTGAAACAGTTTTAAAGCTGTATGAGACAATGGTGACTATTCGCGATTTCGAGACGCGAGTCAAAGAGGAATTCGCACGCGGGCGGATCCCCGGGTTTGTACATTTATACGCAGGCGAGGAAGCCGTGGCTACCGGCGTGTGTGCATCCCTGAAAGAGGGTGATACCATTACCAGCACGCACAGAGGACATGGGCATTGCATCGCCAAAGGGTGTGATGTGAACGGGATGATGGCCGAGATTTTCGGCAAGGCAACCGGACTCTGTAAAGGCAAGGGCGGCAGTATGCACATTGCCGATGTGAGCAAGGGCATGCTGGGCGCCAATGGTATCGTTGGAGGTGGCCCACCCCTGGCCTGCGGCGCAGCGCTGTCCGCCAGGTTACAGGGAACCAATACTGTCTGCGTATGTTTCTTTGGCGATGGGGCCGCCGAACAGGGCACGTTCCACGAGTCTCTCAACCTGGCCGCTATTTGGAAACTCCCAGTTGTTTTTGTAGCAGAGAATAATGGATTCGCTGAATCCACTCCTGTTTCGTATCACTGCGCAATTGAAAACATCGCCGATCGCGCTGCTGGTTATGGTATCCCTGGTGCGTCCGTAGATGGTATGGACGTGCTGGCCGTCTATGAAGCGGCGCAGGAGGCAATCAATCGTGCCCGCAAAGGTGAGCTGCAGCAGAGGATGATAGAGCATGATGCCATCAAAAATCTCCGTGAAACTGCCATACAACAAGGCCTGGCGACAGCACAGGATTTCGATGCAATTGATGCTCGGGTGCAACAGAAGATCGAAGATGCTGTTGCTTTCGCTGATCGCAGCCCCTATCCTGAATTGTCCGAAGTGGATACCGATGTCTACGCGGTAGCCGTCTCCTAGCTGGCTTGAGAGTACGAAAGGAGCAATCCAATGGCTGTACAAATGAAAACGAAGACCGTAACCTTTGCGGAAGCGATAAACGAAGCGATTCGCCTGGAGATGCGCCGCAACTCGCGCGTAATTCTGATGGGTGAGGATGTAGCAGGAGGGGCGACCCTGGAGCACCTGGAAGATGATGAAGCCTGGGGAGGCGTTTTTGGCGTGACAAAGGGGTTGGTTCAAGAGTTTGGGCGTGAGCGTATTCGCGACACTCCCATTTCGGAGTCAGCCTATATTGGTGCCGCCGTTGGAGCAGCTGCTACCGGCATGGTACCCATTGCTGAGCTGATGTTTTGTAGCTTCATCGGAAGTTGTATGGACTCCTTGCTCAACCAGTCCTCCAAGATACGCTACATGTTTGGCGGCAAAGCTTCTATCCCAATGGTCGTTCGTACCATCATTGGTGGTGGATTCCGGGCCGCGGCTCAGCACGCACAGACCCTGTATCCGATATTTGCCCACATACCAGGCCTCAAAGTCGTGGCGGCATCAAATCCTGCCGATGCCAAAGGGCTACTGACTGCCGCATTGCGCGATGGCAACCCGGTCATCTTCTGCGAACACATCGCGTTATATCAAGTCAAGGGCGAGATGCCCGAAGGCGAGTACGTGGTGCCTATCGGTAAGGCAGCAATCACCCGTGAAGGCAAAGATATCACCCTTGTCGGAGTGAGCATGACCGCTCGTCATGCGTTGGCGGCAGCGGAAGAACTGGCAAAGGATGGCATCGATGCTGAAGTGGTGGATCTCCGTACCGTTTCTCCTCTAGATGAGACCACCATTCTCAATTCGGTCGCCAAAACTGGACGTCTCGTGGTGGCGGATGAGTCTAACCCCATGTGCGGCCTCGCCACTTACATCGCCGGTATCGTTGCCAGCAAAGGCTTCAGTTCCCTGCATGCCCCTGTAGGGCTTGTGACCCCTCCTCACAGTCCTGTCCCATTCAGCCCTGTGCTTGAGGATGCCTATCTTCCCTCTCCGGAGAAAATTGTGGCAGCAGCACGGGCGGTGTCTGGTAAGTAAATGTGTCAGACGGGCGATCTGTACTATCATCTGTACGATCGCCCGGTTTTGTCTCAGTGCAGAAGAAGGAGCGGGTACGTATGGACGTGATCGATATTATTATGCCCAAGCTAGGCATGACCATGACCGCTGGCAAGGTGGTGCGTTGGCATAAGCAAAGTGGCGACACCGTGACAGCTGGTGAGCCAATCTGCGAGGTCGAAACCGACAAACTCAATAGCGAGATTGAGGCCGAAGTGACCGGGGTACTGACCGTGTTGGCAGAAGAGGGCGGAGAGTTAGGCGTCGGCGCGACATTGGGCCAGATTTCTGCAACTGAAGGAGCCGAGCGCAAGGCACCGGCTACGACTGGCGCAGAAGCCGGGGGAGAGCTGGAAACAATCTCCGCAAATGGTATCAAACTGGCAGTGCAACGCATTGGGACGGGCAGCCCTCTCATCCTGATTCATGGCCTGGCCAGTAGTATGGGACTGTGGGCGTGGTTGGATCAAAGTCAATTGGAAGGCGTCCAGGTTGTCAGTTATGATCTACGGGGTCATGGAGCCTCAGGGCGTCCTGTGGGCGCACATACCCTCGCCAAACACATGACTGACCTCGTCGGACTCCTGGCAGCCCTCGATATAGAAAAAGCAACATTCGTTGGGTTCTCACTAGGTGGCATGATCGCCATGGAACTTGCAGCCGCGTATCCAGAGCGGGTCACGAGCCTGGCGCTGCTTGACACTACCGCGGGTTTCCCACAGGCCACTCGCGATATGTTCTTTGAATTGGCGAGTACCGCGAGTTTCAACGGCATGGCAGCCATAGCCGATACGCTCATAGAGCGTACTTTCTCAGCGCAATTTCTGGCAACAAATCCCAAAATAGTCGCAACCGTCCGCAAGGGCATGCTTACCAGTGACGCCTCCAGCATTGCCGCTGCTGCCCGCATGGTTGCGAAAGTTGATCTGAGTCCACGCCTCTCGCAAATAAGGTGCCCAACGCTGGTCCTGGTCGGCGCAAACGATCAGCTAGCGCCGCCTGAATTGTCTGAGGCGCTCATTACCGGCATTCAAGGGGGGCAGTTACAGGTAATTGCCGATAGCGGTCACGCCACGCCTGTTGAGCAACCCGCAGCGGTAACAACAGCCTTAGCAAATCTAATCAAATCAAGTGCTTCCTGAAAGAAAACATATGGTAACAGTAGGCATTATCGCGAATCCTGCGAGCGGCAAAGATATCCGGCGCATTGTGGCCCAGGGATGGGTTGTCTCTAACCAGGAGAAAATTGCGATTGTGCGTCGCCTGCTACGCGGATTAGAAGCAGGGGGAGTTGACCGCGCCCTCTTTATGCCGGAGTCGCTCGGTATTGGGTATGCTGCTGTCGAGGCTTTAGGGAGCACGAAAATCCAGGTGGATATTCTCCCCATGGATGTCCAGGCCAACCAGGAGGATTCAACCCGTGCAGCAGAACGGATGGCAAAGTTGGAGGTCGGCTGCCTGGTAACGCTGGGGGGTGATGGCACGAACAGGGCAGTGTTCAAGGGATGTGGCAGTCACATCCCTATCCTGCCTATCTCCACCGGCACGAACAATGTCTTTCCGGAATTTCAGGAAGGAACGACAGCAGGGCTCGCAGCAGCCATGGTTGCTACCGGCGCTGTTGCACGAGAAGCAGCCTGCTGGCGTTCCAAGGTCCTGCACATCTATCGTCACGGAGAGCCTGTTAACCTTGCACTCGTCGATCTCGCTATTGCATCCGACAGCGTGATCGGTGCTCGCGCCATTTGGGAGGTAAACAGGCTGAGTGAGTTGTTCCTCACCCGTGCCCACCCCTGGAGCATCGGCTTATCCGCTATTGGGGGCATGCTTCACCCACTCGATGCCCATTCTCCCTCAGGACTCCATCTCGTTTTTGGTGACGGTGGCCAAACTGTGCAAGCCCCTATTGGTCCAGGACTCTTCGCCACCCTGCATGTCCGGCATGTTCGAACCCTCACCCCAGGCCAACGCACGCCCCTCCATCTTGAGCGCCAGGTCGCCCTGGCCTTCGATGGTGAAAGAGACATGACCGCCGGGCCTGGCGATGACCTCGAAGTCATGCTGAGCACCGAGGGCCCCTGGGTCATTGATCCACGCTGGGCCATCGAAGCAGGCGTCAGATCCCGCTTGTAGGCCAGGTCCCCGCTCACCCGCGAAAAAGCAGAAGTAGCCCTATACCGTACCTACCTCCAGGGGCTTCGCATGCAGATCCAACGCGATGAACACACGGATGAGTCCTTGCCATGAAGGCTCAGGATGTGCGAAGCCGACATGTGGAGTTCGGTCGTCATGACGCTTTGGTCTCGTCACCCCTTGCATTTCTTTCTCTTTGAGAGTAAAATATAACCATGGTTATGAGTATTCATAACGATTGTTGTATGACTCATCAATGAGTAAGCATTTCCGCAGGTGAGGAGGATTACCAGGTGGAACAGCCACAAGGAACGTCATGGGTGCTGCTCGTCTACAGAATTCCGCGCGAACCGACGGCCAGTCGTGCTACCGTCTGGCGGAAACTTAAACGTTTGGGAGCACTGCTCCTGCACGATGCCGTCTGGGTGTTGCCTGCCACGCCCTGGACACGCGAGCAGTTCCAGTGGCTGGCGGTGGAGATTGGCGAACTCGGCGGAGAAGCGCACCTGTGGGAATCGCGCCTGCTCTTGAATGGACAGGAAGATGCGCTCGTGCAGCAGTTTCAGGCTCGTGTGGATGCGACCTACCAG
>VBHI01000075.1:10459-28371 GCA_005881495.1 Chloroflexota bacterium | reverse complement strand
GTACTGCGGATTTTGATGCGGTAACTTCCAGCTCTGCCTTTGCACAGCCGTTCTATGACGTCATATCTCATGTGATATTGTCAGGGTGTTAGGGAAAGTCTAGCCTTGCCCATCTAGACCAGGACGACTTTATCTGCCACAGGGAGTGAAGCTTTTTTTCGCGTTGATATATGTAGAGTCAGACGCAGTGGTTCACACCAACTACCCAACAACACCGAAGCCGCTCCAGCGCTGCTATCAACTGTCTTCTGTTTGGCGATGCCACCCGGCCTAATCCCAGTTTAGCCGTGCCGATTGCCAAAAACTTCATTCCCTATGTTATACTTGGGAAAAGTGATTCTTCCGCGTTCGTCTTTACAGAAAACGGGCCAGAAAGCCCCGCGGCTTTAGCCCGTGGATGAATGGCCCAACTGCTTGTAAAAAGGCTAAGTATACGGTATATTGTCAACATGGACTATCAACATGAGCAACATACCGTACACCTGATTGTGTACCATATCATCTGGTGTCCCAAGCGGAGGCGCAAGGTGCTGCAAGAGGACATAGCCAAACGGTTAGGGCAGATTGTAGTTGAGGTTGCCAAGCAGCGGGAATGGGAAGTGCTTCGACTTGCTATTCAACCCGATCATGTGCATCTGTTCATCCGGGCCAATCCCTATACCCTGCCAACGGATATTGCCAGGACGATCAAGGGCCGTTCTTCCCACCTGCTACGGGAAGAATTTCCTCAGTTGCATAAGCTTCCCTCGTTGTGGACACGCTCTACCTTCTACTCGACAGCAGGCAATGTGAGCGTGGAAACCATTCAGAAGTACATCGAAAGGCAAAGCAAAGTCTAATGTTGATCTACGAGTACAAAGTGGACGCTTCCAAGAAGCAATATGCGGCTATCGATGAAGCGATCAGCATAGTACAATTCATCCGAAACAAATGCTTGCGTCTCTGGATGGACGAGCGTGGCATCTCGAAGAATGATCTGCAATGCTATTGTGCTGTCCTGGCTCGTGAGTATCCCTTTGCTACTCGTCTCAACTCGCAAGCTCGTCAAGCCTCAGCAGATCGCGCCTGGTTCGCCATTTCTCGCTTCTATGAGAATTGCAAAATGCATAAGCCGGGCAAGAAGGGTTACCCCAGGTTTCAGCGTGATAACCGCTCAGTGGAATACAAACAAACCGGCTGGAAGCTGGAACCCGATGGGAAACATCTCACCTTCACCGATGGCTGTGGCATTGGACGATTGAAGCTGCTTGGCAATCCCAAGCAGCCCATTGAAACCTTCCCTACCAAGCAGATCAAACGAGTGCGCATCATCCATCGGGCCGATGGCTACTCTGTGCAATTCAGTGTCCAGGCTGAGCGGGTGATTGAGCACATTCCGACAGATAAGCAGGTTGGCATTGATGTGGGACTCAAAGCCTACTATACCGACTCGGATGGCAACACGGTGGACAACCCGCGCCACTATCGCCAAGCCGAACAGAAACTCAAGCGGTTGCATCGACACCTCTCCCGCAAACAGAAGAAGAGCGGCAACCGCAAGAAAGCCAGGAAGCAACTCGCTAAAGCGTATCTGAAAGTCCAACGGCAGCGTGAAGACTTTGCCAGGAAAACGGCAAGCACGCTCGTCTCATCTCACGATTTGATTGCCTATGAATCCCTTCAGATACGCAACATGGTCAAGAACCCTCATCTGGCCAAGAGCATTCATGACGCCGGATGGGGACAATTCCTGCGGTGGGTGAACGCCTATGGAGCCATGCATGACATTCCCGTCATTGCCGTGCCCCCTCAGTTCACGTGCGTACCCACATCTGTCCCGGCTGTGGCGTGGTACTGGATAGAGATCACAATGCCGCGCTGAACATCCTGGCAAAGGCACGTACCCTGGGGCACAGGGAAACGGACGAGCAATCGTCAAACGCTTCTGGACAGACTGCCTCTACTCGCATCTTCGTAAGGGATACGAGCAAGCGGGCTGGATGAAGGAAGAACCCCTGTCCATTTATGGCGGGGAGTGTCAGAAGGATACCTATCTTGTTAAGCATACCCGTCCCAGTTCAAAAACACAACCTTAAAATAAGCTGATCTCTCAGGTATGAAGCAAGACAAAATCTGGAAAGGCTCGGGTTGTATAGTGTATTTATACTAGATAACCCGACTGTTGTACCTTCCTGTTTGCGTTATACAGGTGCCAAAAGTAATATGTTTGTGCGATGTGTTTTTAGTCGCATGCATGTATACTGAAAGCAGAGGTGTAGTTTCTTGTATGATATAAATCGAAAGGAATCAACTCATGAAGAATCGTCCCATTGGTGTCACCATTCTCGCGATCCTCGCTGGTATCGCTGCAGTCTTAGCAGCCATCCATGCGCTCCAGTTCCTGGGGATCATCCCTTTCTTCATCGGTCCATCTGGTTACAAAGTCCATTATTTCAGCTTCTGGTATGCCTTGATGTATGGGTTGCTCGTCTGGGTCTACATCTGGCTGATGACGATGCTTTGGCGCGTTGAACCACAAGCTTGGATGTTCCTGGTCGTTATCACCATGTTCTATCTTATCCTCGACTTCTTCACGTTATTTGGCGCAAATACCTGGGAGGATGTAGCCGTATCTGTCATCGTCAATGCCGTCATCCTGTTATATTGCATGCTCCCTGGCGTGAGGTCAGCTTTTGGGACGGCGAGGTAGACGTGCATTATTTCATAAGGATGCAATGTGTACAGCACACAACAGCTAGCATGAAAGTGGGGCGGTTATACCAATCAGAGAGAGAAGGACCCAATTGTTGTTGGTACCTCCGCATAGTATAACTGGCTTGAGCACCACACAGTTTCTTCCCTCGTAGATTGTGTTGACGCCTTTACTGCGCGTAAGAGCGGTACTGACCCCAATAGCTCATACTGGGAGGCCAATCATACACGTCATAGTAAACTCTTTGGTCGGTGTGACCGGTTGGGGGTGGCTCTGGGTGTTTCTAGGACTCGTACTCGACATCTCATTGTATGGCAGCAGCTTATTATATATATATACCAGTCGTAGTCGCTTACTAGCTACAGCGGGACGTAGAGGTGAAGAACCCCAAAGAACGGAACGAACCATGGAAATATACCGTCCATGCGCCAGTATGTTTGAACTGGCCACCTATCGGATCAGTATCCTGGGCACCCTGGACAAGAATTGGTCCGATTATTGTGGTGGCATGAAAATCGAGCACGATATTGTGCTGAATCAGTATCCGGTGACGATCTTGACGGGCGTATTGGTAGACCAGGCAGTGCTCATAGGGGTCATCAATTCGTTGTATGACTTCGGTTGCCCGCTTCTTTCGGTCGAGTGCGTGGAAGCACAGTAGTCGCGAAGGGGAAGAAGCCTAAGACGATACTGCTGACTCAATCTGATGCGTGATATCGTCGCGATGCTCATTGGATTAACCATGCGATGGAAACGATTAGTCCGAGCGTGATGCGAACTATGGCATCGACCAGAGCTTCATCGTTCATTTGCGTGCGTGTACAGGCACATCTCATGAAGTATGGAAAGGAAGAAACAATGGATCATGTCTTACATCATGAGTCTTGCTGGTGTTGCTCACGCCTACGGGGAAGCTCTGCGCAGCCATTGGGGATTTGAAATAGCCTGCACTGGGTTCTCGACATCGCTTCCCAAGAAAAGGTAAGTCGCATGGACAAAGACCACATGTATACTAGCAAATCAACAGACTCATGGTCATTATTTTCGTACAAGTATGGAGGTACGCTCATGGCAGACACTACAAACACGCAAACAGAGCAGACACACACAATGGAGGCACCTTTTACTGAGACACCTACACCTGACGAGCAATCTCTTCGTGATGAACTCAAGGAGGCTTCTCAGCAATTCTTCAGCACGCTCTTTCGAGTGGGGGTACACCTGGCTCTGACGCCTGTGTCCCTGCTGCCAGAAGAACCCCGGGAGCATTTTGTGAGTGCCGCGCGCGAATTCACTCGTGGGCTGACTACGCTCGCGCGCGAACTTGCGGACAATGTTGACAAGATCGTCGAAGAGGTGGAGAAAGATTTGGAGAAGGACTTATAAAAGACCTTTCGATGAACAGAAAAACAGCAAAGGTACCCAGATTGTCGCAAGCTGTGCGCTTTTGTGGATTTTGGCATGGTTGGGTCACTCTCTCAAGGCATTATGAAGGCCATGAAAACGCTGTTCTTGAGTTTTGTAACACATGATTCGGAGACGATGATCCAGTCATCATCTGAGCTCGGGTTTATCGGCAAAGGAGATATACTACAAGCAATGATCCAGATAATTGCCGCCTGAACACGCGAAAGTGCTTCTGCACCTCGCATGAGGGAGGGTTCTCACTGATCTGTTGCCATCTAACGTGTCTAACTACGAGTGCAAACGCGCTGCGCCTCGGGGATCTTCTCTACTAGTTGTTCGTCATCGGGCCGCACAAATGCCAGGAAGGCGATTCCACCTATCAGGAGTAACAGGCTTGCTAGCAGGTACGCATAATAAAATCCAGACGCTATGTTTCTCCCTGCCGATTGGATGATCAACCCGGTGAACAATGGAGCAATGAGACCAGGTAGTGTTGATACCGCCACGAAAGTACCCAGGACAGCACCGCGGTGTGCTGCCGGTGTTACCGCTGTGATGATGGTCGACAAAACAGGGACGGTGACCCCTATGAGTGCAAGCGTGAAAAAGATGACGGAGCCAGACGCTGAAGGAACGCTCACCGCCAGGTACAGGCAAAGAGCGCTCACGATGAGTAAAGCTGTAACCGGGTACACGTAGGATCGACGGTGACTCCCTGTCCGGCGGAAGACGCGATCAGCGAAAGCGCCAAAGGCCATGAGGGCGATTCCTCCTACCACATAAGGAAGCGTAATCCCTGCCAGGTAGAGGGGATCGCTGAGCCTGAGATGTCGCACGGTTACCAGGTAGACCGGGTTCCAACTCAGATACAGCGCAATTGCCCAGTAAGAGGCGAATGCTGCAAGGGTTGAGAAGAGAACGGTACGCGAGAAGAGGACTGGAAGTATGTCTGTCCAGCGTGACCTGGGGTGCTTTTCCTTTGTTGTATGTTCGGGCATGCGACTGGCTTCTGGATGCACTCGCCCGACCAGTAGCCAGATGATCACCCAGAGCAAACCGATACCTCCAAGCAGCGCAAAGGCAGAGCGCCATCCCACGACGACGATCAGGAAGGTGAGTGGTGGTGCAAAGATTGCTGGTCCAACCGCGCTGCCAAAGGTGACAACAGCCAGACCAAATGCCCTACGATCAGCAGGCAACCAGGGTGTAGCAGCGGAAACAGACGTCCCATACGATGGTCCCTCACCTGCTCCCAGCATAACACGAGTGAGGAGTAACGCGGGAAAGGAGAAGACGAACACAGTGGCGACTTGTACGATGGCCCAGCTCGTTGCAAGCAGCGCCAGGACTGTTTTTGTCCCGATTCGATCGGACCACGCCGTCACCAACACCGACGACAGTGCGTACAACAAAAAGAAACTACCGCTCACCAGCCCATATTGCGCGGGGCTCAAGTGCATTTCCTTTATGATGGGCACTGCTACCAGGCCAAGTACCGTTTTGTCAGCAAAGTTGATCACTCCCAGGACGAGTAGCATGAAGATCATAACCCACCCGTATGGCGAAATGTGCGTGCGAGCCGTGTTCATCGTATACGCTTTCTGTTTCTGTGGTAGGCACCCCTGAGAAGTTTTGAAGATGGATGTACTCTCTTCTATGCTTTTCCTCATCAATATTACCACATGCTAAATCGGTACATCACTTCCTTCACTGCAAGTTCGAAAAGGCCAGATGAAGAAATTGTCCCCTGGTTCTTCTGGAAAGAGGATCCTCGCTAGATCACACATCGGCCTCAACCTGAGCTTCCCTGTGCAACCTGCGCCGAACGCGCCTGTAGTCGAGGCCGGCGAATTCTAAACCAAGCACCAGCAGCCAGAAAAAGAGGGCGAGGTCGTTGGGGAATAAAATGATGGCAATGGAGAGGAGAAAGATCATTGGAACCAGGAGGGCGCGAAACGCGAAAAACATGATTTCAAACCGATCCATCTTCTTGTCTATGAGTCGAAAGAGTCTCACTTGAGAGCAAAGATTCTTGGGCATTGACGCTACCAACATAGACGCACTGCTCGTATAGCGTACAGTGAGAACACTCCGGGCGTTGCGCGTGGCAGACTTGTCGGCCATGCCGTATGAGATTCACATGCAGCCCGTATACCCACTCAGGAGGTGTGGATTTGGCAAAAATCTCGTGCGCCTGGTCGGCGGTCACCTTTGGCCCGATCAGTCCCAGGCGTTGTGATACCCTGTGAACATGGGTATCAATTGGCATGATAGCACGTCCCATATTAAACATCAGAACGCACGCGGCCGTTTTTGGCCCCACGCCAGGGATACCTCGCAAATATCGCCAGGCTTCCTCCGGTGTCCGTTTAGTCAGTTCATTGGAAAGATACTCTGCGAGGGGCTTTGAGCTTCCTTGTGCGTGTTGTTGCTCTGTCAGCGTAAAAAGCGCGTCCTGGATGCGAGGAGCTTTGATATTTGCCAGTCCACCGCTGCGTATGGCCTCGGCTAATTGATAAGTGGGAGCATCGCGCACTGCCTCCCATGTCGGGAATGTTGCTACCAACTGTCCAAATGCGCGCTCGGAGTTGATATCGGAGGTGTGCTGCGAAAGAATAGTGCCGACAAGACCACCAAGCGGATCATAATCGGGGTCATTTTCGGGTTCACCATAGGTGTCAATAAGTCGTTCGTAGATTCGTGTCAGGTGCGCCGGGGGAGTGATTATCATGCTTTCATCCTAGATCAGATTGTTTTATTTTGCGGCGAATTTGTACTCGTATTGGTTTCTCGATTTACCCCAGGCATCTCTTTCTTGTTGGAGAAGACCCACCCTTTGCTTGCTGGTCTGCCATACTGTTCACCTCCTGCCTGGTACCCCATTATAGCGAGATACCGGCTTACTCGCAAGTGTACCGTCTCTGATAAAAAAGCTGATCCGCGGGTTTTCGCACCTCCCACATTCAACAATACTCCATATCCAACGGCCCGCTATCTCAGGCAATCCCAGGCTTATCGTCGCCTCGATCTATCGCACTCCACCATTTCGATGAATTCCCATGCGAATCGTCGTTGCCACACCAAAGGGTTGCGCGCCTATATCGCGCAGCGCGCCAAGCAAGAGAAGCGCGGCAGAAACCAGATCATCGCGGATCTCATCAGGCAGGATATGGCCCAACGCAGCGGGCAGTTCGTCGAACACAACTCCCTGATGGTCATGCGTGAAATGGTCGCCGCAGAACTGCGCCAGGCACACGCGCAACTACGTTATGATCTGCGTGAAGACCGGGAGCATGAGGAGGAGTCGCGCCGGGAGTAGACGGCGTGACCTATGATGAGGTTATCGAGGCGGGGGAGCACCTCCCGGGCATGGCAGCCCTGTGGGATGTGGCGACCATCGAAGAACGCTACGAGATGGTGACCATTGTTCTGGAGCCGGGCGGCTTATACTATGACCTGGAGAACAAGGTCATCGCCGCAATAAAACCCCGTCCAGCGTTTCTACCGGTCTTGCGCATGCTGAACGGGGTCATGGAGTTCGACGAGACCAGGGGTCTGCTGGTGACAGAACACTGGTGCGAGCGGAACCGACGGGCGTCCGATTATCTGCAAGTAGACCAGCGTGACAGGCAGACACAATGGGTCACTGCTGCTCTACAGGTTTGTATCTCCTGTAGTTTCTTCAAACTCTACATCGATATAGGCGTCAGCAAGAGAAAAGTGAACACCTAAGCTGTGCAGCGTGATATCGTCAGTATTTTCAAAGGCTTCGTAAATCCATTTATTCTGCTCTTTGTGAGAGCTTTCGATTTTGAGCGATTGTGAATCTACCAGGACATATTCTTCGATGGTGGGATGCGCGCGATAATTTTTGAGTTTCCACGTTCTGCCGGTGAGCTCTGTGGTCGGGGAAAGGACTTCCACAATGAGGCGTGGAGATTGGATCGCTTGCACTCTTCCCCGGTCACGTGGATCGCATGTCACCGTTACGTCGGGATGGAAGTAGCGCGTCTCAGAAATGTACACCTTCATATCGGAACTATAGATGCGACAGTTGCTCCCGCGCAGAAGATTCCAAAGGATTCGTTGGATATTTGATTTGATGGTGTCATGATTGGCGGTGTCGCCTGCCATGGCATACACATGGCCATCGATGTATTCGTAGCGCGTCTCAGGATCGTTTTCTTCGAGTTGAAAGTATTCTTCAACTGTCATAGTTCGCTGATGCTCTATCGCCATGGCCCTCTCGTATCTCTCCTTCCGTTGATAATGTGTTACTCTGAATGCCTTTACTCGATCAGCATTATTATATCATAGTGCCTAACATCAGTTATGATTTACGTTCTTCACGCACCGCTTTCAATGCGCCGCTGGCTTCCCAACAAACGGATAACCATAGTTGCTCCGGGCGCCTCAGGATGAGATCTGGTACTTTCCCATCCACGTTGTCAATCGCATCCTGGCCGCGCTCCAATATCACAGAGAAAAGTAGGGATCATCTCGGATCGTTTCGATGCACTCGTCCACCGTCAGGTCCGTGTACAATTGTATCCACTGGCCGGTATGACGCAGAAAGGAGAGATGAAAACGCCGGTTCCCGGCATATTGCATCCGAGCAAATTTTGCCTCGAAGCCTGGCTCTATTGGATTGGGGCCTGCCATGCGATAGTCGGCGCAGAAGTAGAACGCCTTGTGGTACCACTTGCCGTAGATATCGACAATATAATTGAACTGCGGATTCTCCGGCGGTGCCTGGATATATTTCGGCTTCAGTACTGTCTCAATGAGTTCATTCGCCTTTGTGGTGACTTCCATTTTCAGCGATTCGGGGAGAGAAGCCGTAGAGGTTTTGCGTGGGTACATCGCCCACCGATTGATTTCCCTTGGCATCCAATTCCTCCTTGTCTTTAGAGTTCTCCTGAGAATGTTGATGACCAGCCAAAAAGCGCCCGCAATCGCTGGCCTGGATTGAACTTGAACACCCAGCTTTCAGGCTCTGGGCGGACATAAAAACCTCCAAAGCCAGGCAAAGTCACGCCTTTGCCATCTTTAAAGCTTTCATACAGTGTTTCGACGATGCCGTCGACCCAGGCTGTCGCCGTCGCTTCATCGGCATGCATCCGTGCAGCCAGTCGGCGGACAAGCTCATCTTTGTTGATACGCTCAGCCATCATGTTTCTCCTTACAAACCGGCAGCCGCCAATTCCTCTTTCAAGGTGGAGAGTCGACTATGTCGCTTGCGTAACCAGGCGATGTAGTTTGTCCACTGCTCAGTTACATTCAACTTCTCATAAAGAGACCGAATTTTTGCGAGGTAACTACAAGCAACTTGATAATTGGATCGTCCACGTCCAGCGATGAGACGCTCAACATGTTGCTGATAGAGGTCTATCGAAGCGCGGGGGTATGCCTCTTCCGTGCGTTCAGCGGCTTTAAGAGCAACTTCAGGAGTGCGCGCATAGTCGTACTGCCACTGATAGCTCTCAGGGCCAGGGGGCTTTGTAGCTTGGAGTAATTGGAGCGCTCGCTCAATATCTCCCTCATCGAGTACAGCTTCTACCAACGTAGAGATATTTTTGGTAGACTCCAGGAACATGAGCGCTGCTAGTCGCACCGCTTCCCAGTTTCCAAGCTCCATGGAGATCTCACGCATTTTCTGGTACTCCGCATACCAGGGTCGTTTACGAAAGATGAGTTCGGCCATCTCAAGCGCGGCAGCAAGATTGTTTTTCGCCAGGTAGTGGGTTTTCAGCCATTCGGCAGTAATGGTGTACCTTTCCTGCTGCGCCTTTTCATCCATCATGCGTTCAACCGCGGCATCCTGCCCGTACTGGACAAAGAGGTCTGCAAGCTTCACCAACTGCCAGCCGTCAGCCTGGCTCGCATCCTGAACGGCTTCATCCACCCGGTCCAGTTCCAGCAGCCGGGTGACGACTTCCTGGAGGCTCTTTGTCTCACGACCAATGCGCAGGAACTCCTCGTCGCTCAGTAGGTCTGCCTCCAATGCTAACAAGAGGCCACCGAAGCGCTTACGACGCCAATCGCTCTCCTGCTGCTTTTCCTGAAGCTCGGCCAGTGCAGTGCGAACCCATTGCGCAACCAGGTGCTTTTCTTGAGAAGTCGTACCCTGGAGGAATTCAGGTGGAATATCCCTGGTCAGACCAAATCCACCATGGTTGACATCAAAGCGATACACTGCAAAAATGGCCTCTAGAATCCGCTCGCGGAGGATCGCATCTTCACGTTCGCTCTCCAGGCAAGCGCCCAGACCCTCGACACAATCTTGAACAACGCGACCCAGCGCTCCATCCTCATCATGATAGGAGAGGTAATGGCTCAGTGTTCTTACCGCCACCGCTTCGTAGATCGCCGCGGCGTTGGTATAGTCCCGCTGTCGAGCGAAGCGAGCGGCAGTCTCGGTAATGCTGTAGAGATCGGACGAGATACCGTAGACGGCGTCCCACTCGCGACCGGCATGTCGAAAAGCTTCATCGACCTGGCGGCGATAATCTTCGGTGTCGATGGGCACGCTCTTATGACCGGGTAGAGGCGGCATGGTGAGTTGCCATTCCACCTCTGGCTGTTTCTGGAGTAACTGTTTGATGAGTGTAATCAACTGGGCTTTGCTCTGTCGTTCCAGGATGGTATCGATGTCGTCCATTTGGGTGAAGGCCTCCGGCTGCTCATTCCATGTGAGGAGCAATGCAGCAGCGTGTTCGCAACCGCGATTCCCATATGCAGGTGTCCCTCCTGAACAGGAGCAGAGGGATGCAGTGATACCAGAGCCATCGAATGTGACCTGGACACGAAACGGCTCGGGAAGTGAGCCATAGCAATAGGCTTTCAACGCCATTGCCTGTTGTTCTGGGTTGACGATGGCTCCATCACGAACACCTTGCTGGCCTTTCAGGAAGTTCTGCTCGCCGACGAAAGTGCGAATTTTTTGTTCGGTTACCATTGGGATGGTACTCATAGCGAGTTGGCCCGTTCTAAAGCTGCCAGCAGCATCTCATAGCGTTCGCCGCTGCTCCAAGGTGCTTTTTGCTTGAGCGCATCCTGTGCCCAGCCCGCGATAACCGGTCGTTCCTCCGGCGAGGTGTTGCCAACAAGCAAACCGGCAATATCCTCATCCAGGTCCATCCCGCTATCGGTATAGAAGCGGAAAATGGCAAACAGCATGCGTAGGACGCGCAGTCGCATCTCCGAGTTGTCCTCTCCCCCTGCGAAGCAGCTATCCAGTCCATCGATACAGCCGATGAGAATAACACAAAACGCGACATACTCATCTCGATAGTCATTGAAGTGTTCGATGACCTCGGTGACCAGTATCTCGTAAATGGTGAGAGCCGCAGCATACTGTTCCTGTGCGGCAAACTCGTCGGCGATGGTCTTGATAGCAGTCAGTCTTCTCTCGACCTCGCCGCGTTTGCGCTTGCGCTGGCTCTCCCCAGCGGCCATTGCGGCTAGAACCTGCTGGCGGTACACCTCTGGATCAACAGAGGACTTCCGAGATGAGACTGTTGGCAGTGGTGTCATGAGAAGCCATGGCAATTCTGGCTCCTGGCGCAGCATGTGTTGAATAATGGCGATGAGTTCGGGTTTCTCGCGGTGTTCCAGGTTCTTCTTCAACATGTCTATTCACGTTCTCCCTTACTGACGGGCTTCATGTAATGGCTCTATTTTATCATAGGTGGCTAGGCATGGCGGCGGTGCTTTTCTTTCGGCTGTTCATATCGTATCCAGTTACAGACAAATAGTGAGCAGCCAGCAGAGGAGGAATCGTATGAGGAGACAGACCTCAAAAGGAACGTGTACCTTTTGTCACAGAGAGCTGAGTAAGGGAAGCACGACCAGGCACCTGGTATCCTGTGAGCAACGAACCGCGATGCAAGGTGAAATAGGGAGTCGTCTTATGCTTCTTCGAAAGAAGGGATGTGTCCCTTGCGCACCAAACACGAAGAGTGTCTTTCATGATGCTCAAGGTCTCAAAGCCTTTCCCAGGCTCCTGGAAAATGAGTGACAGCGGATGAACTGCAGTGGATAATACTCTTTCCCCTCTCTATTGCATGCCTTTATAACGGCCGTGGCAGGGACTTTAAATATAAATAGTGTGATTTACTATCAATAGTAAATCACACTATTTGCTGAACGGAACCGACGGGAGTCCGATTATCCGCAAGCATACTTGCGTGACAAGCAGACACTTTGGGCCGATCCTCGTCATCAGAGTATATGGTTGTTTTCATATAGGTATGGTACACGTAGTAAACGGAAGGAGAGAACATATTGCTCTTGAAGGATGTCCACTCATGAATTATTTCCAGGCTCCGATGCCGGCATATCCTCTTCCTCAACCTCTTCAACCACCGCGGGAATAGATAAACGCCGGTACAATTGGCGTACCTCTATTTCAATGTCTAGACTTGTCAGGAAAAAGCTTTGCCCCGCCCCATATTGATGGTAGATCCAGTCGGTAGTAGAGCGAGAAAAGACCTCGACGCGTTGAATCATCTGGCTAATAAAGATGATTTCCTGGATACTCTCTTTTGCCTGATAGAGTGCCAACTTCACAAAGCGATCTGTCATCTCTGTTGATCTTGAGAGTACTTCGACGACGAGGATGGGCGAATCGATGATTTGTGATTCCCCATGGTCAGCAGTATCACAGGAGACAACGACGTCGGGTATCAGTGTCTTTGTGGGGGCTACCCGTACCAGTTTATCAGTGACATATGGGCGGCAAACCGCGTCATCACCCAGTGCTTGGTCAAGTGCTACACCACAGTTGAGCGCGATCGTCGCATGATTTGATGTTCCACCCGCCATCAGTCGTACCTCACCATCGTAATATTCATAGTGCCGGTCAGAGTTGTTGACGAGCAGCAGATACTGCTCAAACGTCATGTACTGCCGCGCTGGTTGCATTGCCATAGAGCACCTCATTTATCTACATATGGGGGTTAGACCATCACATTCATTATATCATGCCCTGGCCAGGCACTCCTCTCCTGGCGGCTTCTGCGGCAAGCACCTGGTATTCCTGGATAGTCAAGGTAACAGTCATTTGGTAGGCTTCATATTGATGGCTCTATCTTACCATAGCGTTCACATCTACCTCACCTTCATAAAACGAGAGCAAGATCATTGTATAACTTGCATAATAATGCCACCTTATTTTTGCGCAACTTACCTATAGTATCCCCACAGATGGGGGAGTATAGTATATTGAGAAGGACAACTTGCCTAGCATGTCCTGAGAAGGACAACGAGTTCTGTGCATGTTGTCTACATAGATATGAACAATGTGTTGTCAGGTTGGGGCAAAGAAGCCCCGGAGGACGCCGATGATGATGTCCGATTCGATTCCATTGGTGATCGACGTTGAACAGGCCCCGGCTGCAGAAGCGGCAATAGCAGAGCAAACTCTCTCTCTGAACGATCCACCCGGCCAACTCGCCCAGCGAGCACCCATTCATCACCACCTACCTATCATCGATATCAGATGGAGACTGGAGAGGTACCGGATATTGTACCACTCCCTCCAAAGTTCCGGGTCAAGGTGAAAAAGCATCGCCTGATTGGTATGGTACTCAAGGAACTTATCGCTCTGAAAGGCGACATCCCGGTCGCTTTGAGCCGCCCCTGCGTGTACGGCGTCTTCTCTCGACCAGTTGGCGGCCTCGCCCCTCGCGAAGAACTGTGTGTCGGCTGCTTGCGCTGTACCGTCCAGTATCCGGGTGTCGTGCAGATTGTCCCAAACCCTATGCGGCAGTATTTGGGCGATTCATATGTGAAGCCGGATTACGTCGAAACCATCCTGTACGAAGCGCGCACAGGGCGCGTGCCGGTGCGCGGCGCAGGCTACCGAGGAGCCTTTGGCGGCGAGGGTTGGGACAGCCTCTGGACGGATATGTCAGAAATTGTGCGTCCGACGCGCGATGGGATTCACGGGCGAGAGTTCATCTCGACGGTGGTCGATATCGGCGAAAAACCCGCCTTCCTGCGCTTCGACGAGCAGGGCGAGGTGACAGGTCCTTTGCCAGCAGTCATTTCGGCCCAGGTACCATTCCTCTTCGACACGCCCCTTGACGCTGACCGGTCAACGCCGATCGTGCCGGTATTCGCCGGAGCGGCGCGCCAGGTCGAGACCCTTGCGATGGCACCCATAGCATCGGTCATCACGCATTCCCTGGAGGGGCTGCATGTTGTACCCGTGATTGCTGCGGAAACGTGGAACTTGCTTGAACAGCTCTCCTGGCAACCGCTTATGAT
Source organism: Chloroflexota bacterium (assembly GCA_005881495.1). The sequence continues at coordinate 14,000 of VBHI01000075.1, read as the reverse complement.
CGTGCTGGAAGGATGGGACCGGGAGCATTTTGATATACTGCGACAACGCTTCCCTGGCTGCATCGTCTGTGTACGCGTTCCAATGGATACGAACGTCCTGGAACTGGTGCAGCAAGGCGTGCGTGTGTTACACCTCACCGCCAATTACCACGGGTATGTCGGAGATCGGTTCATAATGGATCTGATCTTGCAAGCGCATCAGAGCCTGGTCGATGCTGGGATGCGAGAAGAAGTCACCCTCATCGGCGGCGGGGGCGTCGTGCTGGCCGAACATGTGCCGAAAGCCATCATCTGCGGCCTGGATGCAGTCACGTTGGATGTTGCGCTCGCGGTAGCATTGCAAGCCGGCTTTCATGGCGAATGTGTGAATCGGCAAACAGCTTCTTTCTCCTTCCCGCGCATGGACATAGGCTGGGGGGTGAAGCGGATAACGAACCTGGCTGCTTCCTGGCGTGATCAGTTGCTGGAAATCCTGGGCGCGATGGGTCTGCGAGAGGTGCGGCGGCTGCGGGGGGAGCTTGGACGCTGTATGTTCCAGAGAGACCTGGAACGAGAAGTCTTCGGCGAGGAATAGTTCCTTGCACTCAGATGAGTGCCAAGCACTTGCCGCGCCAGCGGTGTTTCTGAATGAGTATGAGTAATGAGATGAAACTGAACGGCAAAACGACTGAAGAACGTATCATTGAAAAGCACCAGGAGGCCCTTCATCATGGCTTTCACACATGGCCCAGCCTGGTCTTTGGCCGGCCGCCAGCTTTGGGCGACGCGCGCTGGACATCCGATCTCATCCTATCCACCTGGATGCAGGCCGAAACGGGCAATCCCCCAGACAACGACCTTGAATATCGCATAGGGTGCTCCGGCGGCGGTTTCGATGCGCTGGCATTCAAGTATCTGCCCAGGGAGCAGTGGATTCCTGAGCAGGAAGTCGTCGATACCTCGATTCCGTTGAATCGTCGACCATATGACCGCCACATCTCGATTCCCATTCCCTGGTATGGCGGTGGCATGTCCTATGGCTCCGTCGGGGAGCAGATCATGCTGGCTCGCGCAAAGGCAGCCAGGCAGTGGGGAACGTTCACCTCAACCGGCGAGGGTGGCTACCCCGAATCGCTGGCCCCCTATGCCGAGCATGTGATTACGCAGGTCGCTACGGGCATGTTCGGTGTGCGAGAAGAGACGATCCTGCGCGCGCCCGTCATCGAGTTCAAGTACGCTCAAGGAGCCAAGCCTGGGCTTGGTGGACACCTACTGGGGGACAAGTCCACGACCGCTGTCGCCAAAATGCGCGAGAGCGTGCCCTGGGTCAGCCTGTTTTCACCGTTTCCGTTCCACAGCGTCTATTCGGTCGAGGATCACAAGAAGCACATCGACTGGATGAAAACCATCCATCCCGACGCGCTCATGGCGGTCAAAGTTTCGACGCCGGTGGACGTTGACATGGTGGCGATGGGCAGCTACTACGCCGGGGCGCATATCATCGAGATCGACGGTGGCTACGGCGGCACAGGAGCCGCACCCGAAATTGCCAAGAAGAACATCGCCATGCCTATCGAGCTGGCCATTCCAAAGGTGCATCGTTATCTCCTCTCCGAGGGCATCCGCGACGAAGTCGTCCTGATGGCGGGCGGCGGTATCCGCACGGCTGACGACATCGCCAAAGCGATTGCCCTGGGCGCGGATGGCTGCATTCTCGGTACAGCTGAACTGGTCGCTCTAGGCTGCACGCGCTGCAGCAACTGCGAGCGAGGTCGGGGCTGCCCGTTTGGCTTGACCACGACCGATCCCCAGCTCTCGCAACTGGTCGATTCCGATTGGGGAGCCGAGCGGCTGTGCCGCTTCTATACCTCCTTGCAGCGGCAGTTACGTACCATTCTGCGGCACTTAGGGCTGCGCAGCGTGCTTGAGCTTCGGGGCCGCATGGATGCGCTGAGTTATTCAAGAAGAGATGGTCAAGATGGATCGCGAGCAACTCATTGAAGCTTTGATTACTTCCCGGCGCTCTGTTCACGAAAGCCCGCTTCCCCGCTACGATAACGAAGCGGAGGGCGGCTGTGGAGTCATCGGTATGGCTGCAAGCACACCTGTTCGTGGCAGCCACCTACTTCAGGCGCTGCAACAGATGCGCAATCGAGGGAACGGCAAGGGAGGTGGTATTGCCGCCGTTGGCCTGGATCCTGAGTTCTTTGGATGCCAGCGCGCCACGCTTGCCAACGATTACCTGCTGGCTGTCGCCTACCTGGATAGCTCGGTGCGCCCGCAGGTAGAAGCAACCTGTATCGAGCCGACCTTCATCGTCGATATGACATTCCAGTTACCCACCTTGCCAGACTTTCGCTCGATTCCCGGCCTGGAGGTGCAGCCACCGGATGTGTGGTGCTATTTCGTGCATGTACGCCCAGAGGCGCTGGCGCAGTTCCGGCAGCAGTACGACATCGCCAACAGCGATGACACGGCCATTGAAGACGAGATCGTCTATCAAAATACCTACCGCCTGAATAGCGCATTTTATGCAGCGGCCGGTGAGAAGCGCGCGTTCGTGCTGTCACACGGGAAAAACGTGCTCGTCCTCAAGATGGTTGGCTATGGCGATGATGTCGTGCGCTATTACGGGCTGGAAAACCTGCGTGCCCATGTCTGGATCGGGCACCATCGCTATCCGACGAAAGGTAAGGTGTGGCATCCCGGTGGCGCTCACCCGTTCATCGGCATGCACGAGGCCCTGGTGCACAACGGAGACTTCGCCAATTATGCCTCCATCTGCTCCTATCTTGCCCAGCGCAACATCCAACCGCTGTTCCTGACAGATACCGAGGTGGCCGTCCTGCTGTTCGACCTGCTGCATCGCGTCTATGGCTACCCGCTTGAATACGTCATCGAGGCGATGGCACCAACCACCGAGCGCGATTTTACGCTGCTAGCACCGGCAAAGCAGCGCCTGTATTCCATGCTCCAGACTGTCCACCTGAGTAGTTCACCCGATGGCCCCTGGTTCTTCCTCATCGCCCAGTCGGATGTCCGTAAGCGCACCCACCGCCTGGTTGGTATCACCGATACCTCCATGCTACGTCCCCAGGTCTTCGCCTTGCAGCGCGGCGTAGCCACCATTGGCTTCGCGGCCTCCGAAAAACAGGCTATAGACGCAGTCCTGGAAAGCCTGTCACAGGAAGATACGCGCTTCTGGTCGCGCGCCGACCTCTACTGGAACGCGCGCGGAGGCAGCCATACCGATGGCGGCGCTTTCATCTTTACCGTGCATGGCGACGAAACCGGCAATACTGTCTTGCAGTGCGTAGACAAATTCGGGCGAGTCATTGAGCCTGATCCGACCCGCCACCCGTTGAATATTCATTCCACCGATGGTCACTCACCTATTCGACAGAAAGCGAACTTGCAGTCGCTCCTCCAGCAAGAACTGACGGCGAAGGAATTGTTCGAGCAAATATGCCAGCGTATGCCAGCGTGGGACTACGACGGCGTGCAGGCTTTCCTGGATGTGCTAGAACAGATGGCTAGGAGCGATGAAGAGCGAGAGCGCGCC
>VBHI01000075.1:0-10388 GCA_005881495.1 Chloroflexota bacterium | reverse complement strand
TATCCACGACGCTCGCTCACCAGGATTCGCCTGCATCGGTTACGGCGACCAGCTTCCAGCTTGCCAGAGAGAGGATGTCAAGCTGCTCATTGACGCCCGCGCCTATCCAATCGAGGGGAATGACTCGCTGGCGCGCGCCATAGTAACACTCTACCAGCGCGGCTTTCGCCGGTTCATCGTCGCCAACACACGTGGCCACCGCTTCATTGGTTGTGGCATGGGAGTGCTGTCGGATAGCTTGCGCATCGATGTATACGGGTCGCCCGGAGACTACCTGGCCTCAGGCATTGATGGTGCCGAAGTGATCGTTCACGGCAGTGCGCAGGATCAGCTTGCCCAGATCATGAAGGGAGGCAAACTGGTCGTCTATGGAGACGTTGGGCAAACTTTCATGTATGGCGCGAAAGGCGGCGACGTCTTCATTCAGGGCAATGCTGCCGGGCGGCCCTTAATCAACGCGGTGGGGAAACCGCGCGTCGTCATTAACGGAACCTGCCTGGACTACCTGGCCGAGTCGTTTATGGCCGGCGACCCGCTGCATGACGGGGGCTTCATCATCGTGAATGGCGTATCCTTCGACGAGGATGGTAGACTGCGGGATATGGATGCCCCCTATCCCGGCGGTAATCTCTTCTCGCTCGCCTCAGGCGGGGCCATCTACATTCGCGATCCGCACCACCGGGTGGCCGATGACCAGCTTAACGGCGGCAAGTTTACCCCGCTTACCGTCGATGACTGGACGCTTATCCTGCCCTACCTCGAGCAGAACGAGTCCATCTTTGGCATCTCTTTAGTCCGCTTGCTTACGGTAGATGGCTCCTCTCACCCTCCAGCGCGAGTCTATCGCAAAATTCAACCTGCTGGCCACAAGGCCCTGATGCCGGAGGAGGCCTGGGTGAGACAGGAGGCCTGATGGTGAATGGTTGGGATAGAGACTCTCGCGTTGTGGCCAGGTATTGCATACATGAACCACTTTGTTGGCTACTTGGAGGTACATATTTAACACCGTCGAGCGGACGGTGCCAGTGCAGTTTCTGTCTAGTAGTGAGGGTAGAGAGGTGCTGAGGGCGATTTGCGAGTCACCCTGTTGGAGCCTGAACTCGTCTGACACGCTTGTGCCACCCTTCGCTGCGCAACCATTCCTCTAACGTGTGCTGATGCACCTCGGGGTAGCGGCGACGCAGTTCCGCGATGTCCGCCTTGAACCCTTCCTCATTGAACCAGCGGTACATCTGATAGTACTCTTCGCCCAGAACGCTCTGAACCACCGGCATGGGAAGCTCCTCAAACTCGACCGGCTTGCCAAGGACACGACTGAAGACTTCGGCTGCCTGAGGATTGGTCAGTTCGCTTCCTGCAATCTCCAGGGCCTGTCCGATGAACTCTTTGGGGCGATCAAACGCCAGGGCCACAAAGGCGCCGATATCATCGACGGCGATTGTCTGATACGGCTTGTCGGCGCGGACGGCGTCCGTGAACTTACCCTGCAAGATGCCGATTTCAGTCTGCTCGGAGTAGTAATTCTCCATAAAGGCCGCCGGCCTGATCATCGTCGCCGGTAGGCTGAGCTTGCGAATATACTGTTCAACTTCCCACTTGGTCGCCCAATGGCCGATGCCTGAGTTCCGCTCCACCCCTGTGCTGTCTACTTGGGACATCTGTTCAGAAAAAGGAACCTTGAGAGGGATCTACTGGTCCCATTCTGCTTGCAGGAGAGAGGCGGAAAAGGTAGAATCAGAGAGCATTCATGTATTTCAAACTTTGGTACCTTTCATTCTCTTCGCAAAGGAGAAGCCTGTGTTCCATGTTCTCATCCCTCTCAGACAACGAATAGCTCTTTGCTTTCACGCACTCTACGGTGGCATTGTTCGTTGGATGAAACCGCGCTCCACCTCCCTTCTGTTTGGAACGATAGCAGACCTTGCCAAAGGGAAGTCCGAACTGCTTGTCGAAAACGCGTTGTTGCGGCAACAACTCATCATCCTCCATCGGCAAGTCAAACGACCGGCCTGCAAGAAGACAGATAGGTTCCTCTTGTTGCTTCTGGCCAGGATGATTCGGACCTGGAAGCAGGCACTCTTCATTGTGCAGCCGGAGACCTTGCTTCGGTGGCATCGGGAACTTTACCGCTTGTTCTGGAAGCACAGGTCAAAGGCTGATTCGAGACAGCCGAAGATCTCCCCAGAGACGATCGCATTGATCAAGGAGATGTCAAGCAATAATCGGCTCTGGGGAGCGGAGCGCATCCGAGGCGAGTTGCTCAAGCTGGGTATTCGCGTGTGCAAACGAACGATCCAGAAGTACATGAGGCACGTTCATCTGCCTCGTCCGAGAGGGCAGAAGTGGGCGACCTTCCTCCATAATCACGCTGCTGATATGTGGGCCTGCGATTTTCTCCAGGTCACCGATCTCTTCTTTCGTTCGCTCTTTGCGTTTTTCATCATTGAACTGCAATCTCGGAAAGTCATCCATGTCGGTGTGACGCGCTCTCCTACCGACGCTTGGACCGCACAACAACTGCGGGAGGCGACTCCCTATGGACAAACGCCAAAGTATCTCATTCGCGATAATGATGGCAAGTTTGGGCCCTGTTTCGCTCGTGTTGCAGCAACGAGCGGCATCAAGCTACTTAAAACACCGTATCACGCGCCTCGGGCCAATGCGATCTGTGAACGCTTTCTGGGGAGTGTTCGGCGAGAGTGCCTGGATCACATACTGATCCTCAATGAGAAGCAGCTGCATCGTGTCCTGCGCTCTTACGTCGCGTATTTCAATCGGGCACGACCACATCAGGGCATCCAGCAGCAGATTCCAGAACTCCCTGTGCCGTCTGCTCCCCCGCATAACCAGAGTGATAAGGTGATCGCCGTTCCAGTCTTAGGCGGGTTACACCATGACTACCGAAGGGTGGCATAACCGTTGGAGAGCGCGTTCAGAAAAGGATGGATGAAGCAGGTTTGGCGGACCACATTGATTGTGCCTGAACATGAATTGTTTGTAAGATAGCTATCCTCGTTTTCCCTGACGTACCAGACGAACATTTCGTGTTTCTGCTGCACGGCTTCGGCATCTTCATGGACGTTTACTGAGAATGGGAATGCCTGTTCTCGATTTTCTCGGCAATTACATAAATTCACCAAGGAAAGTGATAAAAGCGAGATATCGTACTGACGCAAAGGGCCGATTCAGCGAACGGATGTCCCAAGTAGCCACGACAGCACTACGACGTGGAGATGAAGGAGATCGCAGCCATCACACCCCGGCCCGTGTTTTTACCGGTCCTGCGGCTCCTTGCGGGGGTTGTTGAGTATGAAGAAGCCACCGGCACGCTTGTCACGGGACGGTGGCAACAGCGGAACCGACGGGATTCGAACCCGCGATCTTCTGCGTGACAGGCAGACATGTTAGACCACTACACCACGGCTCCTCGTGGAGCAGCGGACTTTGATTTATCGTTCATCCGCTGCGAGTAGGATAATAACAGACAGGCGGATTTCTGTCAAGCCCCTTGCGCACTAAATTCGTTCAGTGGTAGGATAATGTAATAAATCAGAAGTAGGAAGCAAAACCATGGGCCGGGATATACTCGTCGATGGCTACAACATCATCAAGAACAGCGCCACGTTTCGCACCGTCGAAACGCACAACTTCGCTGCGGCCCGCGAGGCCCTCATTACCCAGCTCGTCAATCGCTACCGTCATACACCCCATCACGTCATCGTCGTTTTTGACGGTGACGGCACAAGTGAACAGGTAAGCCATGACCGCCGTATCCGCGTCATCTATTCGCGACATAGCGAAACCGCCGATAGCGTCATAAAGCGACTGGCCGCCGAGGCCAGAGCAGCAGGTCGTGAAGTAGAAATGTACAGTAATGACGGGGAAGTGCGCCAGGCCGTCGCCCAGCAGGGAGGCGGCGTCCATAGTGTCAATCAGCTTACCAGCCGGTTAAACGCCCCATCGCGCGATGTCGCCCGTCGTGCACGTTATCGTCTGGCGGTCCGCCAAAAATACGGCCTTGATCCCTCGTACGATCCCGAAAGCGAACCAGAATATCCCCATACTCGCAAGGGCGGCAAGAAAAAGTCATCTCGACGCCGCAGATAACCTCAGACAAAAGAAGAGGGTCATCTTTGTCGTAGGTCACCCTCTTCTCCGCCTTCGCTCTACTTTTATTTTTCCCTATTTGCCACCTGAGGACGCTCTTCTTCTACCTGCGGTTCCTCCTCTGACCTCTTTTGATCGCTGCTCGGTTGCAAACTGACCGCATCTTTTGAAGGCTTTTTAGCAAATCGCGCGAGTAAAACGTAGGTAAAACCCTCGATCACAATCTGGCGCGACATCTTTGACTTCCCAACACGTCGATCCATAAAGACGATGGGCGTCTCGACAATCTTGAAGCCCTTTTGCGAGACTCGATAGGCCATCTCGATCTGGAAAGCATAACCCTCAGATTGAATAGTATCCAGTTCGATACTTTCTAAAACCTCGCGGCGATAGCAGCGATAACCCGCAGTACAGTCATGCACCGGAATCCCGAGCATAAAGCGTGCAAAAATATTTCCACCACCGCTGATGAATTTGCGCACAGGCGACCAGTCGGGAGTATTGCCACCAGGGATATAGCGTGAACCGATCACCAGGTCCGCGTTTTCAATCGCCTTGAGAAAATCGGGCAAATAGCGGGGATCATGTGAAAAATCGGCGTCCATCTCAAAAGCTGCATCATAATTCTGCGCAACGGCATACTTAAAACCCGCAATATAGGCCGTTCCAAGGCCTAATTTGCCTGCGCGGTGCAACACATTCACCTGCGGATTCTCTTCATGAATCTCGTCCGCGAGTTTTCCGGTACCATCGGATGAATTATCGTCAACGACCAGCACATCAGTATCAGGAGCAAACGAGAAAACCTTTTCTAAAAGTGGGCGCAGGTTTTCTAATTCGTTATAGGTGGGTATAATGATCAACGTTTTCATATAGCTTTGTCTCCATCTCTTGCCGACACTGTTGCTGATGCAGGCTGAAAACCTATCTCGCGTTCATGCACAGGCAAGGTGCTTAGGGTTTTGTGTTCTAATCCAGGTAAATGTTTCTCTTTCCAAACATCCCCTTGTCTCAAAGGCATACCAGTATGCTGAGTTACGCGGAATATGAGTAGAGCAATAACTCCTAGTCCCAGACCAAACCATAGCGTACATAGACGAATGAGCAGCGTCGCTGCGCCTCCTATCGTTGCCGAAGTTGTAACGAGCAAGCGAGTAAGCCCCAACATACTACCATCGGCCGTTCCTAATCCCCCGGGCAGGCCTGAGGCCGATCCAATCAAGGATGAAACAGATAAGATAAATATAGATTTCAGGAGTAGGTCAGGTCCTGGTGTGATTCCCAGACCCAGAAATACAAAATATAGCGCCACGCATTCTCCTGACCACGAGATAACGCCAATACACACAGCAAGCAGTAAAGAGCGCCATTGTAACAAGGTGTAGGAGCTTTCATAGAAATCACGTACCAGGTGAGCGAACCGTGCCACTAGTGGCAATCTCTCGCCATAACTCAGCGCCGCCAGCGAAAGGGTGCGATTTTGAATCAGTATGATCCCACCTGAGCCGAGCACCAGCAGGACCAGCAACACTGCCCAGCTAAAACGGTAGAGTACCAGCCCCGTTGCCGCCAGGATGAGCATTGCGAGACCGTCGCTCAGGCGTTCCGCCATGATAATCGGTGAAGTACGACTGATTGGTGCCCCGTTCGTATTCTTCAAGAGGTATGATTTCAGTAATTCGCCTACCTTGCCGGGCGTAATCGCCATTGAAAGACCTGATAGGAAAATCAGCAGACTTTTCACCCAGGGGACATGCAATTCAAGGCGTTTAAGAAAATACTGCCATTTGAAAAAGCGGCAGAGATAATTGAAGAGTGTCAGCGCCAGGATAAGTGGAAGATATTCCCAGCGGAAGCGGGCTAAGGCACTGAACATGAGCGGTACGTCTGCGTAGAGAGCAACGCCCGTCATAACAACAAATGCCAACACCAACGAAAATAGTAGACCGGTGCGTATTTTGCGAATGTGCAAACCCACGCTCTCCCTTACTGCGGAAAAATGTATAGCACGAAAATAATAATTGCTATACTCAAAACAACGGTTCCGAGCATATGCCGGTCACGTAATAGCGCCTCTTCGGGACTTCCGCCTTCCTTTCGCATGTAGACCAGGTACAAATAGCGGAACATGCCATAGAGTACCAGTGGAATGGTGATCATCAGGCGATGATTTCCTGTCGGCCCCTGGAACGTGTATAGGCTGTAGGACATCAAGGTCGCCGCCGTCACGATTGTAATCATCTGGTCAAGCATGGGGAGGCTATACTCTTTGAGTATCTGCCGGTGATCACTGGCTCGTCCCTCTAAGAGCACTAACTCGTGGCGCCGCTTGTTGAGCGCAAGGAACAGTGAAAGCAGAATGGTCACCAGGTAGAGCCACGGCGAGATGGAAACAGGAACAACCACTGCTCCGGCCAGAATACGCAATATGAAGCCGCTGGCGATGACAAAAACATCGATCAAAACGACATGTTTCAGACGTATGCTGTAGAGCACCATTACCAGGAGGTAGATCATGATGGTAGCGGTAAACAGCAAGTTTGAACCGCCCAGGTCGGCGAAGATATCCGGCTGTGCATGAATAGGAATGGTAAAGATCAACGCGGTTAGCCCGGCACATCCCAGTATAAGGAAACCCATCGCAGTCATAGCCCACGCAATTGGCAGGGTACCGGCGGCCAGTGGTCGATTTCGTTTTACCGGATGTTGGCGATCATTCTCCAGATCCAGTAAATCGTTCAGCAAGTAAATGAAACTGGAAGCCAGGCAAAACGCGGCAAAAGCTAATCCAGCTCGTTCAAACGACGAGAGAGTAAATAATTGTTGCGCGAATACCAATCCGACAAAGAGTGCGAGATTTTTTGTCCATTGTCTGGGACGCATTGCGCGGATGAGTGCAAATATCCGTCTTTTTATACCCAATTCTTGTGGCGGTAGAGGTGTTTCAGTCGTTGCCGCGTGAACGAGTTCCTTCTGCTCTTCTGCCTGTTTCTCTATTGCCATAATCGTCTTTTGTGGGAACCCCCATGGGGTGCTCCCTCATTTTTTCTGAAAGGGAGCTCTTCATCGTTATCTTCATTTGACGTCAGTGTATAAACGTTTTGCGCTGAATGCAAGTAACAGGAGCAACCTGCAATTCCATCCCTGCTTGATAGGACGAATTAATAGATTCGTCGCTTCAAGTCGGCAATGCGATGCAACGTAATTTTGTGTTTGTCCGTGCTGATAAAGTTTTTATCGGTAAAGTACCCCATCACCTTGTTGACGCTTTCACGAGACGAGCCAACCATCGAAGCCAGCTCTTGCTGTGTCAGGCGCACATCGATACGAATCCCATTTTCGACTTTGGTGCCATGTGTGTCGGCCAGTTCCAGCAACTTTTTCGCCACGCGTCCATAGACGTCCAGGAAGATCAAATCTTCCACCATCTGGTCAGTGCTGCGCAGCCGTTTGGAGAGCACTTCCATCACTTGTATGGCGATTTTAGGATTCTTCATGATCGCTTTATGGAAGTCGCTCCGCTGCAGCGTATAACACTCGACTTTTTCCATTGCGATGGCATCTGCGGAGCGTGATAATCCATCAAGGATGGCAATTTCTCCGAAGCATTCGCCTTTGCCGAATACGACCAATGAAATTTCCTGCCCATCGGGGCTAATCAGGGAGATTTTAACCTTACCTTCCTTAATTACATAGAGTACCTGGCCCGGGTCTTCGCGGTGAAATATCACCTCACCACTGCGGAACGTCCGGCGCTTTGCTACCGACATCAGTTCGCGAATATCCTCGTCCTCCAGCCCGGCAAAAAGCGGCACCTGCTTCAGGTACACGGCTTCGCTCTCTGTTTGCATATGCTATTCCTTCATAGAACTACTTCAGACGGATACTACTTTGAAGAATCTTCTACCTAATATAGCCGTATACTAGCCTACTTTGCGCTTTCGTGCAATAGTTGCCTTGTCATCGGCAGCAAAAACTTGATTTTTATCTCCACATTGGTTACTCTTTACCTTGTAAAAGCAAGGCTCATTCGAGAGCTGCGCCTATCTATTTCTACCTATTTGTTCGACCCCAGAGGAGAACGAAAACACTATGACAGTGATGCAAAAAGATCCGTCCGTCGCATCCACCGACAAGGCAGAACGCCGCTGGAGTTACACCAGCGCTACCAGCGATACCCCATTATTAGGCCTCACCATTGGTGATATGTTTGATCAAACCGTTGAAAAATATCCCGACCATCCAGCCCTCATCTCCAGCCAACAGCAAATCCGCCTCACGTACCGGGAGCTACAGGCGCAGGTCAACCAGTGTGCGAAGGGACTGATGCACATGGGCTTCCAGAAGGGCCAGCGCATTGGCATCTGGTCACCCAACCGCGCTGAATGGTGCATCACCCAATTCGCCACCAGCAAAATAGGCGTAATTCTCGTCAATATCAATCCGTCGTATCGCCTGCAAGAACTCGAATATGCCCTCAAGCAATCAGGCTGTACAGCTCTCGTCCTTGCCCCCGAATTCAAGACCTCCAATTACACCGAGATGATCACGACCCTGGCTCCTGAATTGAACGAGTGCGAACCTGGACAGTTGAAAGCAGGTGATTTGCCCGAGTTGACCACGGTCATCCGCTTTGGCTCGGAAAAACGGCCTGGTATGTATAACTGGGATGAGTTGATGTCTATGGGCTCTTTGGTGAGCGACGAGCAACTCGTGCTGCGCCAACGGGAGCAGGAGTTTGACGATCCGATCAACATCCAGTATACCAGCGGCACCACTGGTTTCCCCAAGGGCGCCACCCTCAGCCACCACAACATTCTCAACAATGGCTATTTTGTGGCCCGCCTGCAAAACTTCACCCACGAAGATAGACTCTGCATTCCCGTTCCCTTGTATCACTGCTTCGGCATGGTCATGGCCAACCTTGGCTGCATCACCCACGGCGCGACAATGGTCTATCCCTCGGAAGGCTTTGAACCGCTCAGCGTCCTGCAGGCAGTACAAGACGAAAAATGCACCGCTCTCTACGGCGTTCCCACCATGTTCATTGCGGAACTCGACCATCCAGATTTCAACAAGTTCAACCTGAGCAGCCTGCGCACTGGTGTCATGGCAGGTTCTCCTTGTCCCATTGAGGTAATGAAGAAAGTCAATTCGCTCATGGGTATGCGTGATGTGGAGATCTGTTACGGTATGACCGAGACGAGCCCTGTCTCAACGCAGACCCGCCTCGATTCTCCCCTGGAGAAACGCGTCAGCACGGTGGGTGTTATCCACCCGCACCTTGAGATCAAAATTGTTGACCCGGAGACCGGCCAGGTTGTTCCTCTCAATACCCCCGGTGAGCTGTGCACGCGCGGCTACAGCATCATGCTGGGCTACTGGAATAATCCTGAAGCCACCGTCACCGCCATTGACAATGCGCGCTGGATGCATACTGGTGACCTGGCGACTATGGACCAGGAGGGCTATATCAACATCGTTGGTCGTATCAAGGATATGGTCATTCGCGGAGGCGAAAATATCTATCCGCGCGAGATCGAGGAGTTCCTCTATACCCATCCCAAGATCAGCGATGTGCAGGTTATAGGTGTGCCTGATCCCAAGTACGGTGAAGAAATTATGGCCTGGGTGAAACTCAAACCCGGCGAACAGGCTACAGAAGAGGAGATAAAGAACTTCTGCAAGGGCCAGATTGCCCACTACAAAATTCCTCGCTACATCAAGTTCGTCGATTCCTTCCCTATGACGGTCACCGGCAAGATCATGAAGTTCCAGATGCGCGGGCAATCTACCAAGGAACTCGGTCTGGAAGGGGCGGCCTCAATAAAAACATCCTGAGCCGGGATAAACAAACCGTGCCTGGTGTGCAGTCCATTAGCTGTGCCATGGACTGCACACCAGGCGCAAAAAATCACGCGGCGACCTGCTTGCAGGCCGCCGCGCTCATCACTATAGTCACACCGGTAGAGAGTGTGCTATAATATATCTGAGTTGGCAGGTAGGAATTGAATTCTCTATTTCGTTCTTGCCTGACGCCACAAAAACAAACGCAATAGTTACTCCTTATTTTCATATACTCTTTGACTTGAGAGGTAATAACACATGGCGGAAACAATAACTGCCGAAATGATAATTCACGACGTGGTCTCAATGCACCCGGCAACGGTCAAAGTCTTTCACGGCCATGGGCTTCCTTGCACGGCCTGTGCAGTCGGTTCACGAGAAAGTATCGCGGGCGGTGCTCGCACACACCGCTTTGCACCAGAAAAACTCGCGCT
>VBHI01000153.1 GCA_005881495.1 Chloroflexota bacterium | reverse complement strand
CTCACCAATGAACAGAGCGAAATCAACCAGCTGCTCTCCCAGGCGCTTCAGCGCGAGGTGATCCTGGATGCAGCCGAACGCGGCCAGGAAGAGGTCGTTGCGTCTACGTCCCCCAATCCCTGGACGGCGAATGCGGAAGAGTACTGGCCGGATATGGAAGGACTCGACTTCCGTGACACGGTCACCGACTTTGCGTTGCCAGAGGGCACCTTCTTCGATTGTGCGACCGTCCATCTGCTGACCACGGCCACCCTTGATCGGCTGCGGGAACTCTATCCAGCAGGGCGCTTCGAGGTGCGACGGTTCCGTCCCAACATCGTCGTGCAGACCACCAGCGGCGTGAAGGACTTCGTTGAGGACGCCTGGATTGGCCACATGCTCGCCATCGGCGATGAGGTGCGCCTCGGGATCACAGGCCCTTGCCCCCGCTGTGTGATGACAACGCTGTCTCAAGGAGACTTGCCCAGTGATCCCGGTATTCTGCAGACAGCGGCCAAGCACAATAAGGTTAATGTTGGGGTCTATGCCACCGTGCTCCAGGGCGGGACTATTCGGCGAGGAGACCCGATCAGGGTCCAATAACGTTGGGAACACCCATAAAAGAAACCAACCTCATGCGACTTTTAAGAGGCCTTGCTCTGCTGCTGGCCTTGTACCATACTCCACGCGAGCCAGATGCATCCAACCGCAACGAGCACTCCATGGGCCACTCTGATGGGTTGGGTACCGAAAAACTGCGGAATGTAGAGGGCGAATCCCAGAGCGAACACCATGCCACTCCATCGTGAGAGCGTTCCGGATCGCCACACCGCAATCGCAACCAGGATGGGGCCAACTGCCAGCAGCAGGAGTCCCACGGCGAATACAAAGATGGCTGGCCCAAAACGGACGGCATCGACCAGAGTCAGCAGGGCAACGCTCTGCTGTCGGACCGCTTCCTGGCCGAGAGCGTGCAGGGCAAAGATCTCGGCACCATAATAGGGCAGCGTGAAGCCGACCCCGATCCAGGTCAAGACGAGCGCGACGAACACCAGGCGTTCCACCGGTGTTGTTTGGAGAGCGCTGTGCAGGCCCAACAGGCCCAGCACGAGCAAGATGAAACCCACCACTGCCAGCATGTGCGCCAGAACCCAGAAAGGGGATGCGAACGCTTGGGCACCTTGTAAGGAGGCTTCGTTAGAAAACGGTCGCAGCGCCGGGTAGAGCAGAAACAGGATGCCAGAGAGCGCAAGAGACAAAGCTCCCAGGCGAACCCGAGATGGAGAGACTGTGGTCTCTCTGGATTCAGATGTTTTTGTCATAGTGTCTTGTTTCTCTTTTGTCATCAGATGCATATTGCAATGTATTGGTACGCGGCAAAGGCGAGGCTGCATGCAGCCGTTGCAGCCGTTGCAGCTGTGCCCAACCGGTATACCCTTTGGCGAGTAGATAGGCCATGAGAGTGATCACCGCCAGACTTCCATCGAAGAGCAAAATGGTCTGGGCATCTCCCACTCCTCGCCCGAGAAGCACGAGGCCAGTCACGCCCAGCGCAGCTTTGTCCAGGATCGCCAATTCCCAAACGCCAGGATAGCGGCGCGGCCAGAACGCAAGCAGCACATAGAGACCGGTGAAGACAATAAACCCATACATACGCCAGATCTCGACCACTTGCGTTGCAGGACCGGCGGCAGCCACCGTGCTGATGCTACTGACGAATGCAACGCATGCACCGACAGCGGCAAGGAGCATCAAGACGGTTGCTGTCCTGTCACGCCACGGTGCCACTGAAACGGGAGCTGGATGAAGAGAATGAGTAGCCATATTGGCCTCCTTTTTGCCATAGATACCTGGATATCGTATCGTTTTCGAGTGACTGAAGACGAACGATGTTCGTCTTACTAAAGAGTACCATGTGATGATCAGCTTGTCAAGACGAACGGCGTTAGATATGGTCTATACCAAAAAAATTGATGAGGAGACGCTGGTGGCGACTGCAAGCGATGTGCTTGAGCACGAGGGGATCGAGGCCCTCTCCATGCGTCGCGTGGCGCAAGCGCTTGGGGTACGGGCATCCTCGTTGTATCACCACTTTCCTGACAAGTCAGCGCTCTTGCGCGCGGTCGCCGAAAAAGGGTTGCGCCAACTGGCTGAAGTGCTTGAGCGGGCGGCAGAAAGAACTGGCCCAGATCCACAACAGCAAATACGAGCGTTAGCGATCGCGTACCACGAGTGGGCCTTGGCCCATCCTCGCCTGTATCTGATGCTTTTTGGGAGCACGCCTGTGGAGGAACGACCCTCGCCACTAGGACAGGCGGTGTCAGCACCCATGCTGGCGGCTGCGGCACAATTGGTGGGTGAGCAAAAGGCGGTGGCGGCAACCCAGGCGGCATGGGCGCTCGTTCATGGATTTGTGACACTCGAATTGGCCGGACAGATGCGGCTGGGTGTTCCATTAGAGGGCCTTCTGCTCGGGGTAGAGGCTTTTGTGCAGGGTCTTCGCGCTAGTCGCATCAACGGACCCTGAACGTACCTCCCAGATACCACCAAACGTGCGCCAGAACCAGACTCAAGTTGAACCCGCATATCTACAAGCGATATGCGTCCGAAAAACGAAATTTTATGATTCAATCAACAGTTGGATTAGTCGGCTATATGCAGCACAATGCGTCCGCGCCCATGCCCGCTCTGGCTCAATTCATGGGCGAGGCTTGCCTCGCGCAAGGGGAAGATCCTGGCCAGCGTGGCTTTGACCTGTCCCTCGTCAATCAATTGAGCGATGGTCTGCAGGCGTTCGCTTGAAGGGCGGCCACCAGAGAAAAACAACGCACCAATGCCAAGCTCGCGCGCTTTCTCCTTGGATGGCTGCCCCGCTGTGGAAACAAGCCTTCCCCCACGCTTGATCACCGGCCACGCGCTTTCGAGGGTCTGTCCACCAACCGTGTCCACTACGAGATCCACGTCATGAACGACCTGCTCAACCGGTGTGGAGGTGTAATCAACCACCGTTGCTGCACCCAGAGAGCGCACAAAGTCTACATTGGCTGCCCCGGTGGTCCCGATCACCTGCGCCCCCTTCCACCTGGCAAGCTGGACCGCAAACGAGCCGACGCCACCAGCGGCCCCCAGGATCAGGACCCGCTGTCCAGCTTGCAGCTCTCCATGGTCAAAGAGCGCCTCCCAGGCTGTCGTTGCCCCTCCTGAGATCGTCGCTGCTTCATCGAAACCGAGCGACTCAGGCTTGAGAGCAATGGTCTCTCCAGAAACCGTTGTATACTCGGCGTACGTTCCCTTGTTGCTCCGACCGAAGACCGCCTGCCCTCTCCTTGCAGGCCGCCTGACCGGAGGTAGACGCGGCAGCGTCGTTGGCGGCCTGGATTGGTGCCGAGATCGAAAGGTGGTGACTAGAGAGCCAACCTCCTCGACTACACCGGCGAAAGCGCTGCCGGGGATATAGGGAAACGTTGCCGGGTTAAAAGCGTGGAATAAGCCTTGCCGGATTTTCCACTCGATTGGCAGAACGCCTGTTGCATACACCCGCACCAGCACTTCATCCGGTTGCGGTTCTGGACAAGAAATCTGTTCCTGCTTGAGCTGTTCGGGACCCCCATACTGGTAAACACGTATGGCCTGCATCATCCGTTTTGACATCGTTGTTTATGCTCTTTTCTCGTCTTTCCGACGGCTTTCTGTTTCTTCTGCCATCTTCCTGGTTGCTTCATTACACATTGCGCTTTGAACCCGCAGGAGGATCAGTGGTCGCATCCCAGAAGATAATGCGCCTGGGAGTGATGCGTATCAACGCGGGACTTCTGTTGGGTGCAATGGACTGCCCACCTTCGGGAAGAGCCTGGGCATGCCCCCGTATCTCGAGGCTCCTCGTCTTCCACGGGGGCAGCACATCGTCTATCAACAAAGACGCCAGGCCATTGCGGGCAATATTGCGAAACTTCTGCGTATTCGCCATGTCATATCCACCGATATCAATGGTATCAAGCTCAGGATTATAGCGAAAGCCGACCGCCGCAAC
>VBHI01000152.1:4148-4991 GCA_005881495.1 Chloroflexota bacterium | reverse complement strand
AAGCCATTATAACCCGCATTCCGCAGTTTCGACAACGCTTTTAAAGTCGAGAGAACGAGTGTGATTATGTTGTGATATTATCTGTCTCTTAACCTCACTTGCCTCGACTTTTAAATGGCCCTGACGATTATCTATTGCGTCTTCTACTTGTTTTGCCGCTCTATTAAAAGTGTGGAGGAAGACAAAAATGGAACAGTGAGCGAATAAATGCGACCCTTGACCACATATCGACTGAAGTCGCATGACTTGTATGCTACAAGGGGCTGCGTATGTGATTTTACCGCAGAGCGAGAAAGTCTGCTCTACGCAATACTTGACCACGACTCTACAGACATTGCTATCCGTCGTATGTCTGCATAATCTTCATCGTTGACTACGACAAACCGCTCGATCAAGCCACGTTGCAATTGGGTTGCAGCTATAGGATTGAGGTGCATCGCTACCAGTATCTCCTGTATGCTCCTCTTCAGCATATCATCCAGTCGTGTAGAGGCGACCACCGGCGGGATTGTGGAGGGGCCGAACATATCAATAACACGCAGTCGCTCCGCCATGTCCGGATGTTGCAGACGCCAGACATCGAGCACATGCGAGTCAATAGCCGTGCCATCTGCTCTGCCTTCCAGCACTACCTGCAGTGATCGTAGGTGCGATCCGGTCTCAAGCATCTCACCAAAAAATGGGAGCCGCTTGCCGCGCTGAAGAAGGCTGTGGTGCACAATGTTATAGCCAGAGTGTGACGCCCGCTCATTGTATGCCCATATACGGCCCTGTAAGTGCTCAAGAGCTGTGTAAGGACTATCACTCCGTACTATAACGTCAGAAAAGTAAATGGGCTTACCC
>VBHI01000152.1:0-4096 GCA_005881495.1 Chloroflexota bacterium | reverse complement strand
CTGTTCCCATGCCTGTGCGACGTGCAGCGTAGTGGGATAACCCAGGCACTCGCCTACATAGTGAGCAATGTACTCGTACGTCTCGTACAGGACGGGCGAGAGGAATGTTGCAAAACGAAGTATGCTCATGCCGGCTCCTTCTAGCTTTTCCAATCCTGTAAGAATACTTTGTCTTTTGTCTCCACCTGCGTCCCCAGCATGGGGTGTAGCTCCATTGCCGGCGAATATTTGCTCGCCGGTACTGTTCTACCAAGCGACTCGGCCATGGCTCTGACGTAGTGCGGCGCTCCACCACAGCAGACGCCAATGTAGTTGACGCCGATACCTTGCGCTCTACGCGCGAAATCCGCCATTTCAAAGCGATTGAGCAGGAAAGGTTCGAGCGCGAGGGGGAAGGCACGCTGGCCATTGCCTATCTCAAGAGACTCGAAAGTCGGATGCTCTGCGCTCGTTCTATAGGGCACGGGCTGTGCCGCGACATAACAATGCACCGCTGTGCGCACTTTTTCGATGATTGGCAGCATGGTCGCTGGGCCGCGATCACAGTTCAGACCGACGATATCAGCGCCATGATCAGCGAGTATCTTACAGGCCTCGACGTAGTCGTAGCCGTCGCGCGTCTGATCACGCTGCGCCGAGGCCAGTGTGACCATAGCGGGGAGCTTGAACTGCTTGATCACCTCTAGAGCGATCAGGGCTTCACCCAGGTAGTCGTTCGTTTCGGAGATGACGAAATCTATGCCCTCTTCGACCGCCCAACCAAGCTGTTCCTCGTACATGGCGCGTACAGTCTTTGACGTTTCTGCCGCATTATGCGGATCATATGCCCAGGTGTTACAGATGTTGCCTGCCACCAGCGCATCGCCCTCACGCGCGACCTCGTTGGCCAGCTGCACGGCCTGGCGATTCATCCGCTCCAGGTCGTTCTCCCGGCCCACGTCCTTCAATTTCTCGCGGTGCGCATAGTAGGTAAGGGCAACCATCACCTCGCAGCCAGCGCGCAAGAACTCCCAGTGCAGTTCTTTGACCGCTTCGGGAAAATCGAGCACGACCTCCGGAACGTACGGTCCCGCCTTGATATAGCCCCGGCGTTCAAGCTCGAACACATAGCCTTCAGCACCCAGGAGGATGCCGCTTTTCAGTCTATCCAGAATGTCTCTGCTCGTTCTTTTAGTCATGAGATGCTCCTTATGATTGCTTGTTCGCTTTCGCGAAACGCTGTGGTGTGAAACGGCTGATATCATAAACGGTGCCCTGTTGTAGAGCGAGCTCCATCAAGGTTTTCCCTACGAACGGAGCAAATTTGTAGCCCGTACCACGCCAGCCTACTCCAACCTGAATGTGAGGGAAGCCCGGCAGTTTGCCAAGAATGAAGTTATCGTCCTCAACCAGGTCGTAGTTGCATTGGTCAACGTCAGTCACATCAACCGTCTCTGCATCGAGTAGTGAGGGCATACACTCCTGCACGAAGCTATGCACATCGCGAATGCGGGTATTTGGTGTCTTTACATCGGGTGGATTGTAGAAGCCGATCTTTACTCCTGGCGTCCTGCCTTCATAGAGAGGATGGCCATAGATGCCCACGTCGAGATAGGCGAAAACTGGCAGAGCATCTGGCGTGAACATCTGGCGCTTGTGAGCAGGAGGGATGAAGTATTTACTCTGGCTTGGTCGATCTGGTATAAGCGAAAATTGTGTCTCACAGCCTTCAATGAGGCCGAGAATATCATTTGTCCCCCACCCCGCTGTGATCACGAGATTGGCTGTTTCGTACTCACCATTCCCGCTCTGTACATGGATTTGACCGTTATTCTGCGCGATGTGTTTTACCTGTACACCTTCAATGATTTGTACGTGACTCTCGCGCAGAGCGGTAAGCAGTGTATGAGTGACCTCCGGCACGTCGAGGAAACCGGCTTCTATGTCCAGGCGCGCCAGGTCCACATCGAACTGGGGAAAGCGCTTTTGTAGCGCCTCGCGATCGAACGCCTCTGCTTTCAGGTGCAGATCTGTGAGTGTTTGATAACTCCGCACCGCATAGCTAGCCGACAGTTCCAGTGTAACACTCTGTTTGGCAAGGTTCAGGCAGCCACAATCGATAATGAAAGATTTGTAGGGGCGATCCCTTGTGGTCGTCTGCGTCCTATGCTGAATATCCAGCCACAGACTGCGCGACTCGCAGGCCAACCGGGCATAGAATGGATCGAGATAGTCGTTCCGCAGCGACCGGGTGTAGCTAAAGGAGGCTGCTTCCTTGTTATCCACGCCAATGGTGGATTTCTCTAGAAGCGTGATCCTGTCAGTAAATTGGGAGGCATAGTAGGCCGTGCATAGTCCCATTACACCGCCACCAACAATGATCAGATCCTGAATTGCTGATTTCATGCGTTGTGCTTCTTCCCAGTAATGTAGACAAACTAATAGAACATGCGCACGAGTGTACGAGGGCGATGCGATAACGCGGCAGCACGGTCATACTTGCATTGTCATGCTTCGCTGCGCTCAACATCTCGCTGCTGATCAAGAGAGACCCTTCGCTGCGCTCAGGGTGACATCAAAGGGAAACACGAGTATATTGAGGCTGAGATACATCCCTAATAGGAATTGATGACCCAGCCTCCACTAGACATACACAGGTCTTACACACTCACGGCTATATCTGCACTACAAGGCCATTTGTCATCGAGCGTAACATTCTCATAGGTTAGTTCGCGTACAATAGGGCGTAAGCTGATCATCTGGAAGGTATAGCGTTTTGTCTTCTGCAAGACCAGGTCGCACCGGGCAATTCCTCCCGGCATGATGCCGCTGTGGAGTCGGATCCACTCGTAATAGCGTGGGGCCAGCTGGTACGCCGCATGCTTGTGGGTCTCGGAGTCCTTGACGTGCCTCTTCGTTATGGGGTTATTGAACAAAACCAGGTTGTACCAGTTGCCTGTGCGCAATTCCAATGAGGAGTAACTAAGCAACCCAGGTGTACCGATCAGTTCGGCGACGAGTTTCCTATCCACCTCGTGTATGTCCTCGACAATCGAGGCAGAGAGCGCCTGATGTTTCCTGCTGACAAAACCGACAAATGCCAGGTTCCGCTGTTCTTGTAGCCCGTGTGGGTCGTAGATAGCGATGCGGTGTATGCGTCCACGGCGCTCCTCGGAATAAGAAAGCGCAGGCATCGTTGTAGTCGCCGCCGCCTTCAGGAGAATCAAATGTACGCTGCGGGCCATGTATCTGAGTACGATAAGATCTAATCTACCCTTGTTGACATCGGTATACATGCGATAATCGAGTACGTCTTGTTCATGCAATCTGCTATCTTGAAACATAGCATGCCGTCCCTTCTTTAGAGCGCAGGTCAAGTAATGCTATTTCTGGTTACAGAGTGCTTAAATTGGATACTCATCAAGCACAAAACGCCAGAGCTTATAGTAGCATTTTCGATTGCTTGACCGGTGCTCCAGGTTTAGAATCATGGAATCAGCCCACCAGGTGCGGCTGCGTGGGTTAGATGTGACGCACGATAAATCTCTATTGTGGTTGGAAGTTTGCCGGCTTAGTGGAGTTGAAGACGACAACAATGGGGACAGTGATAATATGGGGCATGTGAGGAGGAGCAGAATAAGGGACGAGCGCTAAGAACATCTTTTGTAACGGGAGTTTCAAAAATAACCGGTGCAGGGCGAGAGAAGGACTCTCTTTGTAACTGTTGTTCGCGGTTCGCTTTTTGCCAGGTGTCCTTCATTGCTAATAATGAGCAATAGCGAAAAAATCGCAGCCCAATATTGTCACTCGCTGGCAATGTGAAGTAAGAAGTGTTTTTCATCTGTACTTATACCCCCAGGTGGATTGCTAAGCATCTTTACGTTGCCTCGTTGCAGAGAGTAACAGATGTTACCTTTCATTGTAGAGAGTAGATCAAGGTTTGTCAATACCTCGGGTGGGATGAAACTTTGCCCATGCTGGCTCTGTGGGATATACTATCAGGAACAATCTACACAGCAAGGAATGGACTGATGACACAAACATACTCCTGGTGGCAAACTGGCGTGATTTACCAGATCTACCCGCGCAGCTATCTCGATAGCAATGGTGATGGCGT
>VBHI01000074.1 GCA_005881495.1 Chloroflexota bacterium | reverse complement strand
CAGATTGCGGCATGGGTGATGCGAACGACGGCATCCGTTGGCTCCTGCAGTGTGGCATCTGGGACCTGTTCGACTCGGACATCGAAGGGGCCGTGAAAGACAGTTGCACGCATATGCTTCTTTCCCCTTTTTTCTCATCTTCCCCTCAACAACGAAGAACCTTGTGCGAGGTGAAGGGTAGTGGAAACAACGAAAGACAAGAGCAACGAGACAAACGAGACAAACGAGACACGCTCACATCACCTCTCCCTTCCATCGCGTTCACACGTTCCTTTGAGGGGAGGGAGACGTTCTGGGTTGGGAGTCGCCCCACCGAGAAGCGCTCTCGCTGCTCGCATCAGATGCGAGACGTATCGCTCGCTGATAGTTGCATCGCGCTCAAGCCTGAAACGACATGCCAGCACCGAGCTGGCACCTCACTCGAGTGGGACTTCGACGGCAACGTCGAGCTTGGGGTAGTAGGACTTCACGTTCCTCCCGTACTTGACTCGGAACTTCTCAAGGACCTTGCCTATCTGCGCCTCATCAGTGAGAAGACGGGTGCTCGTGGTGAACGTCTTCCCTCTGGCGGCCAGGCGGATGGTCGGTGTCTTGCGCAGGTTTTTGTACCAGTCGGTATCTGATCCCTTCACTGGAAGAAGATAGAGCTTTTCGCCTTCCAGGGCGAACCAAACGGGGTAGGAAAGGGATCGACCGGACGTTCGACCGGTCACGGTGATCTCGATTTCGTTGGTGCTCTGCAGGGCAGAGCTAAAATTTGTGCGTGCCATAGGGGTCTCCTTTGTGAATGTGCAACCGTTTTGCGTCCCGTGGCCGCCAAGGGCTGCGCGAGCAGTCGGCCTTGCTGGATGAGCCGCCCCTGGAACGGTAAGCCAAGGGGGGCTTATAGCTCCTGGCGCGTGGGCCGGAACAGGATCTCGTTCACGTCCACCTCCTCCGGCTGGCTCATGGCGAAGGCGACTGCCCGCGCGAATGATTCGGCAGGAATCGCAATCTCATAGCTTTTGCGAACGTTCTCGGCGATATCCGGCTCGGTCACGCTGTTGGGCAGTTCCGTCGCGACCGCGCCCGGTGAGATCACCGTCGTGCGGATGTTGTAGGGCTTCACTTCCTGGCGCAGCCCTTCGGATATGACCAGCACAGCAGCCTTGGTCGCCGCATAGACCGCGCTGCTGGGGCGGACCTTATGACCAGCCACAGAGGAGACATTGATGATATGCCCGGCTTGCTGCTGCTTCATATACGGCAGCGCGGCGGCAATGCCGTACAGCATCCCCTTGATGTTCACGTCAATCGTCCGGTTCCAGTCATCGATCTTGAGACGCTCAAGTGGCGAATGTGGCATCAGCCCGGCGTTGTTGATCATGACATCGACGCGCCCGTACGTCTGTACGGCTGCGTCGACCAATCTCTTCACCTGGTCGTAGTGAGTGACGTCTGTCGGTATGGCGAGTGCCTTGCCGCCACTGCCGGTCAGTTCGTCTGCTAATGACTGGATGCGATCGACGCGCCGCGCACCCAGCACAACGCTTGCCCCCTGCGCGGAGAGAAGCCGGGCGGTCGCCTCGCCCAGCCCACTGCTCGCGCCCGTGATGACGACGACTTTTCCTTCGATGTTCTTGCTCATAATCTTGACTCCTGCTTGCCGAGACGGCTTAGAAAAAGAGATGAGAATACGCTGGTAGTGGAAAAAAGAGGAGGCCAGCTCGGCCGCCGGAGCCATACTGGTGGCGGCCTCCCTGTTCCTGGCGCATGCCTACGCCGTCCTCTAGCGGTCGACCATGGACATGACGGTCGGGTTGTAGCGCGGCCCGGAGACCTTCCCCGGCGCGAGCGCGTCGTCGAGCGTGCTCATCTGTGCCGCGTCGAGCGAGACCGAAGCGGCGGCGACGTTCTCCTCCAGGTACTTGACGCGCTTCGTGCCCGGAATCGGCACGATGTCCGGTCCCTTGTGGAGCAACCAGGCCAGCGCAACCTGTCCCGGCTTGACGCCGAGCGACCGAGCCACCTCGCGCACCGCCTCCGCCGCCCGCACGTTGGCGTCGAAGTTCTCGCCCTGGTAGCGGGGGTCGCCGCGTCGGAAGTCGCCCTCGGGGTACTCCTCCGCCCGCTTGACCTCGCCCGTCAGGAAGCCGCGGCCAAGCGGCGAGAACGGCACCAGGCCGATGCCGAGCTCGCGCATCGCCGGAAGGACGTCCGCCTCCAGGTTCCGCTCCCACAGCGAGTACTCGCTCTGGAGCGCGGAGACCGGGTGGACGGCATGGGCGCGCCGAAGGTTGGCGACGCCAGCCTCGGAGAGACCGAAGAAGCGTACCTTGCCCTCCTTCACCAGCTCGCCCACCGTGCTCGCCACCTCCTCCATTGGCACCGCCGGGTCGACGCGGTGCTGGTAGAGCAGGTCGATGCGGTCGGTCTGGAGACGCCGCAGGGAGTCCTCGACCACGCGGCGGATGTGCTCCGGCCGACTGTCGCGGTCGGTGCCCACCTGCTTGCCGTTCTCGATGCGGAAGCCGAACTTCGTGGCGAGGGTCACCTCGTCGCGCCGCCCCTTGAGCGCCCGGCCCAGCAGTTCCTCGTTGGTGTAGGGGCCGTAGACCTCCGCTGTGTCGAGGAAGGTGCATCCGAGCGCGATGGCGCGGTGGATGGTGGCGATGGACTCCGTCTCGTCCGCGGGGCCGTACGACGTGCTCATGCCCATGCAGCCAAGGCCGATCGCCGAGACCTCAAGGCCCTGCTTGCCGAGCTTTCGTTTTTCTGGACTCATAGATCTTCTCCTTTGCTTTGGAACGTGTGGTTGGGGCTACTTCTTGAAGACTTCCTTCGCGACCCTGATGGCAGACATCGATTTTGGCCACCCGGAGTAAAAGGCCAAGTGGGTGATGACCTCGTCGAGTTCGGTCTCCGAGAGGCCGTTCTCCTTGGCTCTGTTCAGGTGGCCCGGGAGCTGCTCCGTGTTTCCGCCGGCGATGAGCGCAGCGACGGTGACGAGGCTGCGGTCGCGAGGCGAGAGCTCCTCGCGCGCCCACACGTCCCCGAACAGGACTTCGTCCGTGAGCTCCACCAGCTTGGGCGCGAAGTCCCCGATCATCCTCTGTGCGGCCGATTGTTCCTTTGGTTCAGACATCCTCTTTCTCCTTTTCTCGTAAGTTCGCTTTGTGGTCAGGACCGGTCGCCATCGGTGCTCAGCGACAGGTCCCGTCACTTCTCGACCCGCTCAGCGATCGGTCATTTGCTCCATCTGTTCGGGGTACCGAGCCCCTTGCACCGTGATCTGTGAGGCGGCGCTCTCGATCTTACGCAGATCGTCGGACGTCAGTTCGACGGCAACTGCTCCGATGTTCTCCTCCAGGCGTTCCAGCTTCCGGGTGCCTGGGATGGGAACAATCCACGGCTTCTGAGCAAGCAGCCAGGCGAGCGCTATCTGCGCAGGTGTCGCCTTCTTCTGTTTCCCGATCTCGCCAAGTAGATCAACCAAAGCCTGATTCGCTTTTCGAGCCTCTGGCGCAAAGTTCTGAATTCCTCCACCATGCCTGCAAAAGCAGAGAGGCATGTTCTCTGTCTGGTGGTATTATAGACACTCTGGGGCACAGGATGGTAGAATGATTGTGGAAAATGATTGTCTGATTCTGCACATCTTCCAGATGGATGATGGAGAAACCAGAGAAGAGGTTCCTAATGGATGTGATGATCCACCAGCAGGCAGAACGCGAGGCCGAGCTGATGCAAGCCAATCGCGAGGAACTGGTTGAGCGGATTGCGCGGGCCATCCGCGAAGATGGGACCGCCCAGCCGCTCCAAGGGCTTCACCTGTACCGCCGCTCCTCACCTCTGGAGCCGGTTCACAGCGTAGTCGAGCCATCCGTGTGCGTGATTGCCCAAGGGAGTAAGGAGGTCCTTCTGGGCGAGAGCCGCTACCGGTACGACCCCTCACAGTATCTGCTCACCACCGTCGAGCTGCCCCGCGTCAGCCAGGTCCTGGAAGCCTCGAAGGAGCGGCCCTACCTCAGTCTCCGCCTGGAACTCGCCCCCACCCTCGTCGGCTCGGTCATGGTTGAAGCCGGTCACCCCTCGCCTCCAGGCGAGGCTTTTGTGAGGGCCATCGATGTCAGCCCGTTGGATGTGCACCTGCTGGACGCCTTCGTGCGGCTCGTCAGGCTCCTGGATGCCCCTGCCGAAGCGCGGGTCCTTATGCCGCTGATCACACGGGAAATTATCTACCGACTCCTGGTGGGAGAGCAGGGTGGTCGGCTCCGTCACCTGGCGATCCTGGGGGGCTATACTCCCCACATCGCCAGAGCGGTCGCGCGACTCCGTCAAGACTTCGACCAGCCACTGCGCATCGAGGATATCGCGCGAGAGCTGGGAATGAGCGTATCGGGTTTCCATCACCACTTCAAGGCCGTCACGGCGCTGAGCCCCTTGCAATTCCAGAAGCAGTTACGGCTGCAGGAAGCCCGCCGTCTAATGCTGGGCGAAGACCTGGACGCGGCCAGTGCGGCCTATCGCGTGGGCTACCACGACGCCTCCCACTTCAATCGGGAGTACAAAAGCCTCTTCGGCGTCCCACCCATGCGCGACGTGCACCGGCTGCGGGAAGCGGCGCAGGATCGCGCTGGCCGCTGAGGCAGAGAGAACTAGTAAATGCCCTGAGAGGAGTGAGCAGCTTTTGCCCTGAGGAGTGAGCACGGATGCTTCAGAGCCTGGGAAAAACGCTCCAGATCTGATTTCTTCCCCCAGCATCCTGTAAATTGTGGCATCTTTACGTGCGGAAATGTCGGAATTACCATAACTTGGATCAGTAGGCCACTTTTTTACCAAAGATGGGCCGAGACGACTGCTCACCAATCAGCAGGTTCGGGAAAAACATGCTGGTATGTGGAATGAAAGTCAAACCTTGCAAGCGAGCGCTGCGTCCTTCCGATCCTCGGTATGTGGTGAGGACAAATGCACAAGCAAAAACTGAGAAACGTCGACCACGCCCGCATCAGGCTCCTGATTGAGAGCTCTGGGCCGGGTACTGATTGAAGGCGACATGCCAGGGATGCAAATGGGCCTCCAGGAACTGCGCCAACACGGCGGGATCGTGCGCGAGGATTTCAAGCGCCTGCGCTTCGTTGGCGACATCGAGAATGCCCAGGCCACCCTGATTGTCCAGAAAAGGACCGCCCATGATGAGCCGCTTGTCAGCAAAAAACTGGTGCATATACCTGCCATGTTCCCGATAAAAAGGCTGCTCACGAACCGACTTCCCGGCAAGCCAGGCTGGGCCAGGGGTGTAGATGACGACGAACATCAATGGCTCTCCTTTTCAAACCAGCGTTGCGCCAGCTGGTACAAAGCTCTCAGGTCCTCACTCTCGATGGGGGGGATGATGTGCTGGCTGCCAACGTAGAGACTGTAGAACACTCTTGCGAGCTGCCGGGCGGAAAGACGATCAGCCGTATGTGCGTATGCCACCTCTTCGAGATAAGCGAGTCGCAGCTGGTCGATCCGTTGCTGGTGAACGCGAACCCTCTCGTCTTGCCATGCCCAGGCACGCAGAGCAACATCGAGCCGGGAAGGTTGTAAGCTCGCTTGCAGCACCCGTTCCAATTTTTCTGACGGTGAAGCCTCCTTTTCTGCCAATTGGACGATGCGAAGTGTTCCTTCCTCTTCCCAAAACACTAGCAAACTTTCTTGAAAGTCCTGGTAATTGGTGAAGTGGTGGTAGAAGGACCCTTTCGTCACATCAAGTCGGCTGGTCAGGGACTCGATCGTCAGCGCTTCGGCTCCCGCCTCTTCAAGAAGAGCCAGCCCTTCTTGTAACCATCTGCGCCTGGTGATAAGCGCCATCGTTCTTTCTCGCCTCCTTTGCGCTTTCGCACGACTCTCTCTCATATCATACCATACGGTATGGTATTTTACAAGGGAGAAAGCGGCACTCTCCTTGGCTACGATATCGTGCGTGAGAGCATCGCTATTCGTCAACGGGTCGGCTACCTGGCACAAGATCCCCGCTTTTATGAGCAGATGACGGCACGTGAAACCCTGCGTTTTGCGGCCCGCTTTTTCTATGCCGGTCCCACAGCGGCGATAGAAGACCGCGTGGTCGAAGCGCTCGATCTCGTTGGACTGACTGGCAAAGCGGATCGTCCCATCAGGGGCTTCTCTGGCGGTGAACGGCAGCGCCTGGGCATCGCGCAAGCCCAGATCAACCATCCAGATGTATTGATCCTGGATGAGCCTGCGGCCTCGCTTGATCCACTGGGAAGGCGCGATGTGCTGGAGATCATGCAGCGCCTGCGCCAGTCCACCACCATCTTCTACTCCACCCATCTGCTTGACGATGTGCAGCGTGTCAGCGATCGGGTCGCCATCCTGAAGCAAGGCGAATTGATCGCTCAGGCACCAATTGACGCGCTGCTTGCCGGGAGTGACAAGGTGACCTATGAACTGACCATGCAGGGTGAGACGCAGGCTGCCTACACACGCCTGACACAGCAACCCTGGGTCTCCACGATCAAGGTCGAGGCTTTGCCTGACCGGACCATCTGGCAGGTCGCCGTCAACGACGAACGCACCGCGCAAGCACAATTGGTAGCACTGGTCACGGCGGATGGCCTGGTGAATGTGATCGGTTTTGGACGCAAGCAGTATGAACTGGAAGACATCTTTGTCTCGCTGGTAGAGGAGAAGAATCATGCAAGCTAATGGTACACTGCGACCTACGAACGAGCGTGGCTGGCGCAGGGGATTAGCGAATTTGTGGTACAAGGAAAGCCACCTGTGGTGGGGGACATGGCAATGGTTGATCCATGTCGGCCTATGGGCGTTTCTGCTCAACGGGCTCTATGGAATCGTTCTGTTCGCTGTCATCCAGGCTCCTGCTGAAGCGAGAACGCCGGAGCCTGGATTGACGTTCTTCGGCTTCGGTCTTTTCCTCTTCACCATTCTCACCCTGATTTTTACCGGAGCAGGTGCCATCATTCTGGCACAAGGAACTATCATTGGGGAAAAGCAGAGTGGAACTGCCGCCTGGGTTTTGTCGAAACCGGTTTCGCGCACTGCATTTCTGTTGGCAAAGTGTGCGTACCTTCCTGGGATGCTCCTGACCATGCTCATGATCCCCTGGATAGTTGCCATCCTAGAAACGTGGCTCGTGACAAGGCAGATTCCGTCACTCACCATAATGCTGCCGCTCCTTGGATGGCAGGTAAGCTCCCTGGTGTTCTTCTTCTG
Source organism: Chloroflexota bacterium (assembly GCA_005881495.1). Next base: position 25,623 of record VBHI01000074.1, on the reverse strand, counting down.
CCTGACCCTCCTATTGGGCACCCTGTGTAGGGGTCGAACGTTGACCGCAGGCATCAGCTTGCTTGTCCTCGTGCTGCTGAATCAGCTTGTGATGAGTACACTCAAAGTAGGCATTACCATGACACGTGACATCATCAGTGGCCAGTTCCTCTTCCCACTTCAAGTCATTATTGCTCTGCTCTGTGGTGCGGGCATCTGTCTGTTCATCGCCATCAAGCGCTTTGAACGTGAGGAGTTCTAATCTTCTCAAGCGGATCAGCACAAAGGGAGAAACCAATGGTTCACACTTATTCTAGCATAGTCAGCCAACGAGCACGGTGGGTCAGCGCGTGGGCCTGGCAACGGCGGAAGATCTTAGGAGCGCAGCCCCAGCAGTTGCTCGCGGCGCTGGACCCAGCGTGGCGCGAACCGGCTTCGCACTTGTTGCAGGCCTGGAACCAGGCGGTGCGAGCCAGCAGTGTCGTCGAGAACTGGCACAGCATTGTCCGGCCCCATTTGGCTGTGCACCGTTCGCTTTCAGCGGGGATGCTGGCGAGGCTTTCCGTCTGGCACAATCATCGGGTAGCACCACGAGGACTGCATAAGGGCCTCTCGCCCTTGCAACGCAGTGGCTTACAACAACCGCCTGTCGATTGGCTGGAGGTTCTGGGCTATGTGGCTCCTGCTGCCTGACTGGTCAGACTGTCAAGTTCATTTGAACCATGCCTTAACAAAATAATCCGGCTATCGAAACATCCACCGAAGGCCGATAAATCGGCGGTGGGCGCGATAAATCGGCCCCTACAGATGTCCCGCTTATTTTGTTCATGACCATGAGGCAACGGTGGATCTCGGCATAATAACGGTATGGAGATACAAGGGGAGCTGGTCAGCCTTTCATTATCTACACCAATCTCTTCATTACCATCTCCATCGTCGGAATCCCTTGCACCCCTACCTGCTCAACCGAAAAAGAGGCTACGCAATTGGCGAAGTTCACCGCCTCGCGGTTATTACCATGTCTGTATAAGTGGCAGAGAAACGCGGCGGCGAAGACATCTCCGGCGCCGGTCGGGTCCACCTCGTGCACTGGATAAGCTTTGAAGTGCTCAGTCTTACCGTGTTGGAATAGGGTTGCACCATGTCGCCCATCGGTGGCAACAAGCAAGGGGACTTGTAAGCTCCAGCGAGAGAGGATAGCGTCAGCCTCGTTACGGTTACCGTTAGCAAAGGGCAGGAGATCGTCATGGCTGAGGATGACGACATCGAGTTGGGGCAGTACCTTTTCCGCGGCAGACCAGGGTGTTGGCCAGATACGCCCAGCGGCATCCCAGTGGCGCAGCCAACCCTGGGGCGTGGCCGCAATGATCGCGCCTGGGCGGCGGGGAAAGAGCGTCACAAATTCCGGATCTAATTCCTGGGCCAGGGGTCCGAGTAGCACAACGGGGGCGTTGAGCCATGCAGCAGGTACATCTTCGCGTTGTTGCGACTCCGCCCTGGCACGCAGGTATTGTATGCGAAAGCCCGCCGTGTGATATTGGTTGATGAAGGTTGTTGTGGCAGGTGAGAGGCGAGCAGCTATGCCGATAGTGGGGAGACGTGCGGGAAGTTCTTTGAGTAATTCCTCGTCCGCACAGGTGATGATGGCGGCTGCTAATCCCAGGCGGTGGGCAGTGACAGCAGCAAAAGTAACGGTGCCTCCAAGTGAATACGAGCCATCGAGGTGCACGTCGCGTGTCACATGCCCGATGGCCAAAAATTCGGGGGTACGGTTATCTTGTATGGGTTGGATAATAGACATGATCACACATGAAAATGCGTCGCGGTGCACCATGTCGCACCGCGATGCATTTTAGCAAAAGATTAGCGGCCAGGACGTTTGAGCGAAATAACGACCCGTCGTGCTTCACCCTCGCCAATACTTTCAGTACTGATGTCTTTACTATCAGAAAGGGCAATGTGAACGATGCGGCGCTCATGAGGAGGCATTGCCTCTAAAGCGATGGAACGGCGATAGTTGCGCACCTGCTGTGCGACGCGCAAGGCCAACGAGCGCAAATTCTCTTCACGGCGCTCGCGGTAATTCTCAGCATCCACCACGATTCTCATGCGGTGCTTGGTGCGATGTCCAACGATCAAGCTGACCAGCAGTTGGAGCGCGGCCAGGGTTTCACCTCGACGACCTATCAATAAGCCCAGGTTCTCGTGGATACCGTGAATGTTGAGTGTGAGAGGGTTGGTGGAACGCACCTGAACGGTGGCATGAATATTCATGTAACGCAAGATATGCTGTAAAACGTCAACGGTAATTTCGACGTCCTCACGAGTTGCTACCTCGACCTCTTGCATTTCCCCTTCAGCGACACTCACGTCACCCAATCCAAGATCCGAGGACAACTCAGGGATATAACTTGTGGATGAGATAAATTGTTTTTCCTCTTCTAACTCACCTTCCTCAAACTCTTCCTCGTCTTCGTCTTCAAATTCCCCTTCTTCTTCTTCGTCTTCCATGTAGAGTTCCTCTTCTGGGAAGGTTTCATCTGGACCCAGGATGGCATCGGCCATCTCGGGGGTAATTACAGCGCTGAGATTGCCCGTTCGCACTGAGACGCGCACGCGGGCTTCTTTGCTCCCTATTCCGAATGCTCCGCGAGATGGCAATTGTAAGACTGTGATCTCTACCTCGTCCCGACGTTTTCCCAAACGTGATAGAGCTTGCATGACTGCCTCATCAACACTTTTGCCACTGACCTCTATACTTTCCACTTTTTGATTGCCTCCCTTTATACTCATTTCAGAAGTTCTCTATCCACAGCTACGAGGGCGACCCAAGGGTCCCCACCCTGCGTCTTCTCCGCCCCCGCCCCTACGGGTATTTCTCCGGAAGGATGGAGAACCATTTCTGAAAACTAGCTACGCGATGCATTCCTCTTTGGAGTATTGTTGCTACTGCGGCGGCGAGCAGATGCGCTGCGACGGCGTGCAGACGATGAGCCATTATGCGAACTTGTCTGCAACTGGCTACCAACGGGGCCGCTCTCTACTACTTTAGCCTTCTCAGGTTCGTTAGCCTTTGCCATGAGTTTCGTCTCTTTTGAGCGGTCGCTTGTATTGCTCTTATTGCTGGCGCCATTGTTGTTGCTATTCCTACTGATCAGGTTGGGGGTAACCAGCAGAGAACCCCAGCCGGTGACAAAGTATTGCTGGATTATAGCGAAAAGCGATGATACTGTCCAGTAGAGCGCGAGACCGGCAGCATAGTTCCATGCGAAGAAGCCAACCATCAGTGGCGAAATGTACTGCATGATCTTCATCTGCTGCTGTGCCATGTCTGAAGCTGCTCCTGGCTGAGGTTTTGGCTGCGACATGCGCAACTGAACAAAAGTGGCCAGGGCCGCCAGGATTGGTAGTATATGCGTGGGGTCTGGAGCGCCGAGCGAGATGTGATAGAGCGGGTAAAGGAAGACCGAGGTGAGACTTGGCATCGTTAGAAATGGTTGTATGAATGGATAAAGAAGTTGATTGATATCGTATACAGTATGAGCATGACTCAAGACGGCGCTCAGTGCGTAGAAGAGGCCGAAGAGGACAGGCATCTGGATCAACAAGGGGAGACAGCTGCCTGCTACGGGGTTCATGCCGTACTCTTTGTAAAGGGCCTGTGTGGCGTCCATCTGCGCTCGCTGATCTTTGGCGTATTTCTTCTTGATTTCTGCCAACTGCGGCTGCAGCGCTTGCGTAGCCTTCATTGACTTCAATTGCTTCAGTGTGAGCGGGAAGAGAATCAGTTTGACGATCAGTGTCAGGATGATGATTGCCAGGCCAAAATCGCCAACAAGGCGGTCCAGCACCATCAGTAGATTAAAGATGGGATAAGTAAAGATAATATTAAACAAGTAACCTATTTGACCCACGGGCCTATCCTGCCTTCCTCGATCTAGTCAGCCAGGCGTTCTGGGACTGGATCATAAAGATTACCATGATAAAAAGGATGACAACGCCCGATGCGTTTAGCCGCCATCCATCCTCCACGGAAAAAGCCAAAACGTTGAATTGCCTCATATCCATAGTGTGAACATGAGGGCGTGAATCGACACGATGAGGGCAGGACTACCGACAGCGTGTGCTGATATACACGGATTAAAAAGAGTGCGATATATTTCACTGCTGTGACCTTTGTGCCTAATTGACGGCTCGTATCCCTTTATACTTATACGTTTGTTTGTTCTGTTTCGGGTCCGAGAAGTCGCGCCCGATGCAATAAATTGACAATTTCCACTTCAAGCGCAGGTAGATCAGCTGCTGTAATGTAATTCCTCGCACTAAGCACAATATCCCATCCGGCGGGTAGCTCAGAGAGATGGCGCCGTATCGCTTCACTGAGTAGTCGTTTGACGCGATTACGCTTTACTGCCAGCTTCGAGATACGCTTGCTGACCACGAAACCAATACGCAGTCTTCCTACTTCGTTTGGTACCCACGCAAGTATAAGCAGCCGAGACGTTATGCTACGTCCCTGCTGCCTTACCCGCTGAAACTCACTACTTTTGCGCAGGCGTAACGCACGGTTAAGTGCCACAACTATATAGTACTAGACGGTAAGCTTCCAACGCCCTTTGGCGCGGCGAGCTTTCAGAATGCGACGGCCATTGCGAGTCGACATGCGTTTCATAAAACCATGTTCGCGTAAGCGCGGAATGCGCTTGGGTTGCCATGTACGTTTCATGTCTTCCTTCTCTTTCCTCCACTTGAGATGTCCTGTAGATTATAGCGGCTAGAGGTACATACTGTCAAATGTTTCAAAGAAGGTAAGTACCACACCCGTAGTGACTTTGATTGGCTGCGCTCTTAATTATTACGCTGTTTTGAAGCGCAGAAGCACGCGACCAAGTTTGATCTCGTCGTTATCGTTCAGCTGTGTCGGTGTCTTGCCGGCAAGTCTCTGGCGATTGAGGAACGTGAAATTTGTGCTGTTCTCATCTTCCAGCATATACTGGCCGTTGTCGACAAAGATGCGGGCGTGTAAGCGTGAAACGCCGCCCTCTTCTCCACCGTGTGGCGTCAGATCCACATCGGGGAAGATATTGCTTACAGCGTCCTCGCGTCCAATGATGATGCTATCTTTACCGCTTAGATCAAATTCCTGGTTGTCCGCTTCAACGATCAACCGTGCTGCTAAGGCTGCTGGAGCCGCTGTGACAGCTGCGACAGGTTCAGCAGCAGGAGCTACTGCTGGTTCAGGTGCGGGAGCCGGGACAGCTTCGGGCACGGGATTTGCGGCAGGTGCGCCGAGCAAACTGACTCCACAGTTCGAACAAAAAGCCTCGCCAGCGGGATTCTCTGCTCCACATGATGGGCATCGTTGGGTACTACCTGCTGCAGCCGGCGCTGGCTGGCTCGCAGCCGCTGCGCTAGCATCGGGTGCAACGCTTGCCAGTGGCTCACCGCACTCATCACAAAAGGCTGAACCATCAGGATTTTCATGGTGTAAAGAACAATATACTGCCATTTTACTCTATCCTCCTTAACGATTATACGATTAAGTTGCTTGTTAGTTGAACGTGTCCGTGTATCATATCGACATCCTCATCTATAAAGAGGGGGAGTTGAACGGGAGACACTCCCGTTTTGGGCAAGGGCATTGCCCGCCGCACCCCATTCCCGAATGGGTCTCTTTAACATGCATGTTAGACCAGGTCATCCAGGCGCTGTGTCAGTTTGCGCGTCTTATTCCCGATGGATTTAACCTGGTCTTGTGAAATTTGCTGGCCCTGGTTAATCTGTTCAAGGGCTGCCTGGGTCTCCTCGTCAAGAACGCGGGTGACATTTGGCGCCAGGCGTGTTGTGGCTTTGCCAGTGCGCTTATATTCATCCAATACTTTGGTTACCAGGCGATGAGCATTAGCCTTTTCAGCAAAGTTCATTACAAGAGCGTTGACCTGGGCTGCTTCATTGGGGTCGGCGGTGAAAGTCACTTTAATGTCGTCGTGCACCCTTTCGCCGATGAGATTGGCAATGGGAACGTCATAAGCGAGTTCCGCCTGGGCGATGCGGAAGAGACCTGCTGGTCGGGGGTCGATCATCAACTCCACCAGCACGGACTGCGCATTATCTTTCTCGAGGTCACCGAGTTGCAGGATGACTTGCCGGTCAGAGAGAACAGATTGACCAAAATCGCTGATGATGGGCAAAACTTTCACGGCTTTTTTCGGCGTCACGCCTGACGGTAGGCGCAGTGTCAGCGTGGCATTGCGGACAGCCACGGCCACCGCGCTCTGGAACTGCTGCTCAAAGACGGTCATAGCGTCGGCCGGATTTCTGATAAACTCGGCGGGCATACCACCGCTCATTTCACCGATGGTGTCCAGCAGGTTCTCGTCCCAGTCCTGGCCAATGCCCAGGGGATAGATCGAAACGCCTGCCGCCCTGGCATCTCTTGCCAGTTGACGACAGCGGTCGGAGTCGCCATAGGTTACGCCATCCGTCAGGAGAATCATGCGATTGACGGCATTCGGAATATTCCAACGCCGTAGCTCGTTGAGTCCCTGGATCATACCCAGCGACATGGTTGTGCCGCCGGCATCGCGAATACGGTCAATGGCGGCTTTCATGCCGACGGGATCGCGCGCTGGCATGGATGGGATAATGACTTGACAAGTATCATCGAAGATGACCACCGAGATATAATCGGTCGGCTCTAATCGTTCGATGACCATCTTGACAGCTTCTTTCACGTTCTTGAGTTTTGCCCCTTTCATAGAGCCAGAATGGTCGAGCACCAGGGCAAAATTGAGTGGCATACGAACCTGAGCCATCAGTTCAGTAGGTTTAGCTTCTATTAAAACATATGCCAGCTGGCTTCCACCAGTGACCGGCATAAAATCCTTTCCGACCTGATGTGCCAATGTTACCTCACCGGGCATAATGTATAGCTCCTTTCATACTTGGCTTGATGTAGTATATCATATTCATTAACGCACATAAACCACGACCGCGCTGACGTTATCTTCTCCACCATTTGTGTTAGCGGCTTCGAGTAAATGTGTACAAGCTGTTTGCGGGTCGGGGGCATCGATACATTGGGTTTATCGCCCAGGCTGCGGAAGATCTGACTGCGTTGAGGATGAGTATAGACATCGTCTGGCTCAATCAAGCCGCCCGCTACAAGCTGTGCTACCAGCGAATGGTCGGTAGTGAGTTGATAAATTTGCTGGCCACGGACCATGTAGGTGCGGCTGTCCCCTACGTTGAGGATATAGACATGGTCGCCTACCGCCATAAAGCCCGTAATCGTTGAGCCCATATCGGTCTTATCGCGCTGATTTACCTGGCAGATGGCGGCGTTAGCATCCTCAATTGTGCCCTGCAAGAGCGAGACCAGGCTATCTTCATCTGCTGGCGCGACAGTTTCACCGGCCTTTTCGGAGACCAGCGGTGTCGCCAGCAGCTCACGTACCATGCGTTCCGCGATGATGTTGATGGTCATGCGGCTGGCTTCTTGTCCGTTATCGTGGCCTCCCAGGCCATCAGCGACAATGAACACGCCGACAGGGGCTGCCAGGGATTCGTGAACCCGCTGAAGCATCAGAACCAATGTGCTATCTTCGTTTGGTTCACTGCGCCGCACATCGCCGGCATCTGAATCAGTTGCTGCTAGCAGGTGGACGCCTGTAGGGAAGGCATTTTCGGCTGCCTGAACCTGCTCAACAGCGTAGGTGCGTTCCTCCTCAACAAAGGTGTTGACGATATTGCCGTGGAAGGTGTTGGCGTCCGCATCATTTTTGTTTGAAGCTGTGTATTCATGCATCAAGTAAACGGCATTCAACAATTCTGCGCCGCAATCGATACAAAACTCATCTCCCTCCCTATTCTGCTCGGAGTTACAATTCCAGCAGTGCTGGTAGCCCTGGTGGTCGGTCACGCTATAGATGTGTTCCTCCGCGCTTTCGCTGATGACCTGGGTAACCTCGTAGCGTTCATGAACGATGGTGCCAACTGCCAGCACGGGAAAATCTGTGGCTGGCGGCTGGTCAGGCGCCTGGTCTAGCTGATCGGATGGCGTTTGTGTCACTCCGTCTTCTTCTTCTTTCTGTGTTGTTGCAGTCTGATCCTGCATTATTTCCTCTTTTGCTGCCCCCGCAGGTTGCTCCTGGTTTGTCTCATCTGCCCCGACTGCCCCGACCGCCTCAACCGTCTCCGTCTCTGGCATTTCGACAGGTGTGGATGCTACCTCAGCAACCTCAGGCGGCGGGAGAATAGGCGTTGACTCGTCAGTTGAAGCTTCTAGCATTTGAGCAGGGATAGCTGCATCTGTCGAAGTCGGGGGTGGCGGTGGTGGAATAGAAATATGCTCCGAGTCCATTGATGAGTTGATCAACAGAGTCGGCATGTCCGCGATATCAGGTTCCGCTTCATCTCCAACAGGCAATGCTCCTGGCGGGGATGTGGACAACTGCGCCGGTATAACTTCTTCGTCGCTAGCGGCAACCTTGCTTTTTGGCGTTGCTGTTGTTTGCTCGCGTTCCAACTCTTGCTGCCAGCGGCGGTTATGGAATTCCAACATCTTTTGTGGGGATATGATCTGTGTTGGTGTAACGCTCGGATCCTCGGCGTCCATGTGCTCCTGTACAGGAGTGGAGACTTGACTGACCGCGGCCACCTCGGGTACTTGCGGTGCTCCTATGTGCAACGATTGTCCACACTTTTTACAAAATTTGGCATCGTCGCGATTTGGTGTATTACATGACGGACAGAGCATACTGTCCCTGCCTTTCTCGTAACTGCTATAATTGTCTTTGTAATCGGATGGCTTCGCTATTGTTTGGGTCGAGCTGAAGCGCCTCGTTTGTCTTCTTTTTTGCTTCAGTCCTCTTGTTCATCTTCTGGTAGCAGGCTGCCATAGCACTGTAGATGGTTGAAGCGTCTGGATTGAGTTGCCTGGCCATATCCAAAGCATTGAGCGCTGATTTCCAGTTCCGTACCTTCATGTACGCTCGACCTAGCTCGTACCAACCGTCGGGTAAATTTGGTTCTCGCCTGGTCGCCTGTGAGAGTACCTCAATAGCTGAGTTGAGCTGTTCCAATTCAACATAGAGATGGCCAAGTGACGTCAGGATAAGTGCGTGATCAGGGGTAATTTTGAGGCCTTCCAGAAAGTACTTTTCTGCCTCTCCTCGGGAACCTTGCTCTACAGCCACCATGCCTAATTGATAGTAAATAGCTGGATCTCGCGGCGCCAGTTGCTGCGCCTTCTTGAACGTTGCTGCCGATTGAGGATAAAGGTCCATGTCCCGATAGCACATGCCGAGCTGAAACAAGGCGTCCAAGGCATCCGGTTTGAGACGAATTGCCTCTTCGAACTGTTCAGCGGCCAGCCTCAAGTTGTCGGTGAAGAGCTTTCTGTATAAGAGGGGTTGCCAAACGCCAGAGCCCGCTTGAATTGATTGACCGATTCGGCAAAGTTTTTGTTGTTCAGATATTGCAGGCCCAGTCGATAGGCAGCAGCAGGATCACCGGCAGGCGGTGTGCTGACAGCTACCGGTCTGGCGCGAATTGGTTGTGGAACAATAGGGCGCGGCTGAGCCGGTTGGGCCTGAATTGGTTGACGAGGAGCAGGTAATTGCGCGCGCGGCTGTGGGGGTACAGTTGTTGCCCCATGGAGCAATGGTTGCCCATCGCGCTTGCAAAATTTCGCACCAGGTCGGTTTTGAAAGCCACACTTGGGACAGATCAGGCCGCTGCTCTGCACCAGAACAGTTGCATTTGATGAAGCCACAGCTGGGATCTGCACGGTAGTTGGAGGTGCAAAATTGGGTAAGCAGTGCTGCAACGCGGTTCGCATTGCCTCGGCGCTTTGAAAGCGCTGTGCTGGATTTTGCTGCATTGCTTTGATAATAACCTGCTCTATAGGGCAGATCACCGTATTATTTACTCGCACTGTACGTAAGCGAGGATTCTTCGCAAGAATACTCCCTGTCGCAGGCGTCTGAATCGGGTCTGGCTCATAATTGGTGAGCAGGTGATACATGGTTGCCCCCAGAGAGTAAATGTCTGAACGGGCATCGGTCTGTACCAATTTCCCGGGATTCTGCGCACTGCGCCGCTGTCCACGGTCTGTAATTGAGCCGAGATGCTCAGGGGACGCGTATGAAATGGTCCCCAGGTTCTCGGTGTTGGTGCGTTTGTTTGGGTCAAAGCGACGCGCGATGCCAAAGTCGATCAATTGAACGTCACCACTTTCGGTGAGCATGACATTGCCCGGCTTGAGATCACGCAGGATGATGGGTGGATTGCGAGAATGAATATAGGTCAGAGCTTCACAAACCTGCATCATCCATTTGATTACATCCTCTTCGTTCAACGGCCCTTTGTACTCTTCGAGTATTTTGTCCAGGCTTTTCCCTGGCACAAACTCCATTACGAAGTAATAGTTCCCACGCTCTTGAAAACTCAGCATAAACGAAGGGATACGTGGATGCTTGAGGCCGAACAGCAGGTCTATCTCTTTATTGAAACGTTCAATGGCAGTTTTGCGCTCTTCTTCACTGGTGCTGGGATTGATCAATAATTCTTTCACAGCACAATAATTGCCTGGCCGATCCAACAGTTCAACTTTATAGACAGTGCCCATTCCGCCTTCGCCAAGCACCTTCACTATTTTGAATTTTCTATCAAGGATTTCGCCTAAAGGGAGAGCCATACGCCAGTTTTCTCCAAAGTTTCTTAAAGAGCACTGAAATGAACAACCACAGCAGTGATATTATCTTCACCGCCATTGGTGTTCGCGAGGTCAATCAGGTTGTTGCAAATTGTCTGCAGGCTACTTTTCTCACTGAGTTCTTTGAGCAAATCCTCGCTGCGCACCATTTCCCAGAGGCCATCAGAACAAAGGAGCAGTGTATCACCAGGGCGTAAGGTCAGGTTGAAAATGTCTACCTCGACTGTTTTATGTCCAGCCCCAAGGGAGCGGTAGATCAGGTTGCGCTGTGGATGCGAGTAAATCTCATCCGGCTCAATCTGCTTTGCCTCAACCAACCTTGCAACTAGCGAATGATCTCTGGTAATAGGGTTGAGTTTCCCATCGCGCAAGAGATATGTGCGGCTATCTCCAACATTGGCGATATAGGCATGGTCATTCTGAATTAAGGCAGCAGTAACGGTGCAGCCCAGTCCGCGAGCAGAAGTTTTTTGCTCGCCGTAGCGTAGGATGGCTTTGTTTGCTTGCTGAATGGCGGCTGTAAACTGTTCTTCTACAGATTGTGTTATTGCCGTCTCAGGTAGTTTGACAGTCTTGTTTCTTTTTGCTTCCGCTTCCGCTGAAGCCGAAGCCGAAGCGGTTGTGGGATAGGTAATAGTCGCTTGCGAGTCCACGGACTCCGATGGTGAAAGCCTGATCGTGGGTTGGTCTGAGATGAATTTGAAGAAGCTGTCCATGGCTTGACTGATTGTTTCCACGGCCAGTTTGCTCGCTACCTCTCCAGCCTGGTAACCGCCCATACCATCCGCAACGATAAAGAGACCATGATCCCCCTCGTCTAGAGATTCAATACGTTTATAGGCACAATCTTCGTTTTGCTCACGTTGCTTCCCCACGTCAGTTTTATCAGCAGCAGTCAATTTCAGATGCATTGGGATATCCTCATATAACATATTTTAATTACGTGTTTCCATGCGCACTTACTATAACATAATTGTGTTATTTATGACAAATGAAACTGCCTTGTTCGGCTTCTCTTGCCAGTTCACAAGGCATAAGCAGTTTCGTAAAACATATATCTGTCGTTTGGGTTGAATGCAGACTTATAGAATGTACGTACCAGGGATAGGAAAGGTTGTTATTTTAGCTCGACTTTGGAGCGTGGCTTAAAGAACATGCGAAAAGCTGTTCCTTTAAAGCTGAAGGCTTCGCGCAATTTATTCTCCAGGTAGCGCTCGTATGTAAAGTGTACCGCCTCAGTATTGTTGACAAAAAACACAAATGTAGGAGGATTTACGTGCGTTTGCGTGGCATAGTAGATCTTCAGTATTTTGTTCCGCACAACGGTGGGATTGTGGCGGCGTACAGCCTCCTGTACGACCTCGTTCAGGCGAGCGGTGGGGATACGCAGGTAGCGCATCTCGGCAATATTCAGGGCCATATCCAGCAGGCGATGATACGGCGGTAGGCCTCGGCGCTCTCAATCTCGTCTTTAGGATGCACATATTCGCCTTCGCGTTCCGCACGATGCTGTGCTTGCGCCAGGTCCCATTTGTTGACGACGATAATGACCCCTTTGGCCTTCTCCTGGATTTCGCCGGCAATATGGGTATCCTGTGCTGCCAGGCCCTCGCTGGCATCGATCAGCAGCAGCGCGACATCACAACGCTCGATGGCGCGGGTAGAGCGCAGCACGCTGAATTTCTCAACGCCCGGGCTGACCTTGCCTCGCCGGCGGATACCTGCCGTATCAATCAGTACGAGTTTTTTCCCCTTAAACTGGATCTCGGTGTCAATCGTATCGCGCGTCGTGCCAGGGATATCGCTGACAATCGCGCGTTCGACTCCCAGAATCGCATTGAGCAAGGAAGATTTGCCGACGTTCGGGCGTCCAATGATGGCAATGCGAATAACATCCTCGTCCTCTTCTTCCGTCTCCTCTTCCTCGGGCGGTAGCGCCTCCACGATCAAGTCGAGCAGGTCTCCAGTGCCTGTGCCTTGAATAGAGGAGATCACAATAGGTTCGCCAAGGCCAAGGCTATAAAATTCGACGGCATCCAGGCGACGTGCTGCGTTATCCGCTTTGTTGGCTGCCAGGATCACAGGTTTTCGCGTGCGGCGTAATAAATCCGCGACTTCTTCATCTGCCGCCGTTATGCCAGCGCGGGCGTCAACCATAAAGACGATGACATCGGCTTCCTCGATAGCAAGTTCGGCCTGCGCCTGGACAAGTTTCATAATATTACCAGGTTGTCCGGTCAGTCCGACCTGCCCAACAGGAATATCGTCGCCCAAATCAAGTCCGCCCGTATCAATGAGTGTAAATTCGCGCCCGTTCCAGTCAGTATCTCCGTAAAGGCGATCACGGGTCGTTCCAGGCAAATCTTCAACAACGGCCACGCGCTCGCCGAGCATGCGATTAAAAAATGTGGATTTGCCGACATTTGGCCGGCCTACAATGGCAACAAGTGGTTTCATACTGTGAGCCTCCCCACCCTATAGCATAAACGGGGCACCCATTTATAACGGGTGCCCCTTTGTTCAGTCCGTTTCTCTTTGTGTTGTAGTTTATTATAGCACACTATGCGTTTATGGCACAGGGGGGTATACATGATGTGGAAACTGGCTAGGATACTCTCTCGCGAGCGTAAACGGGTGTACACCATTGGGTGTGATAACCGGGCAGGAGGCCATGCGTGGCATCAGAATAGAGTTGTTTGATGGCGCTGGCGATAGGGCCAACTTGACCATTGCCAACGGGACGATGATCTACGCTGATGACAGGCGCGACCTGTGCTCCTGTCCCGCACATGAAGATTTCGTCAGCTACGAACAACTCGGTGCGATCGATTTGCCGTTCACGGGTGACGCGGCCTAACTCGCGGCTCGCCAGTTCCATCACCGAATCGCGGGTGATACCAAGCAGGATATTCTCGGTTGGGGCAGGTGTTACAAGCTCGCCATTCATTACCAGGAAGATATTTTCCGCGCTGCCTTCCGAGACATGGCCTTCGTGGGTAAGCATGATGGCTTCATCGAAGCCGTTCTGCATAGCTTCGCTTTTCGCGAAAGCAGAATTGACGTAGGCGCCACAAATCTTTGCGCGGGCAGGAATAGCGTTGTCGTCGATACGTCGCCATGATGAAACACCACAGCGCATTCCAGTTGTAGCAACGTAGTCCCCTAGTGGTTCCGAGGTGATAATGAAATCATCCTGGAGGCCGTGCAGGCGCACGCCGATAGTCTGAGCAGCTTTATAAGCAACGGGACGGAGGTAGACATCCTGCCGCTGTCCGTTGCGTTGAACGAGTTCAACGCAGATATCTATTAGTTGGTCAACCGTGTAAGGGAGCGATATTTGCAGAATCTTGCAGGAACATAACAGTCTCTCGAAGTGTTCGCGCAGGCGGAATAGGTAGACCTGTTGATCTGATTCGTTCCAATATCCTCGGATGCCCTCGAAACACCCGGTACCATAAGCAAAGCCGTGAGTACGTATAGAGATCATGCCATGTGAGGCGGGCACGAACTCGCCATTCATGAATAGTTCTTTCGCGTCCATGTTGTGTATGCGGTAAGCAGCGTCTTTGCCACCTACCTACCCTCCTTATTTGTTTCTAGTTCGCCTCTATGTTACAACATTTGAGACGTTGAAACACGGTATGGAACGACATTGCTCCTAAAGGATCTTCTTGCCAAGGGCCGAAAGTACTAATTCGACCGCGAGCAACGCCGTTGCATTTTCACGGTCGAGGATGGGATTCACTTCTACCACATCCATCGAAACGAGCTTATGCGAATCTGCTATGAGTTCCATTGCCAGGTGGGCTTCGCGATAGGTCAAACCACCACGCACAGGAGTACCAACGCCAGGAGCTTCTGTTGGATCCAAAGCATCCATATCAAGGCTAAGATGGATGCCATCGTTATTTTGTCCCGCGATTGCCAGTGCCTGCTGCATCACTTCGGTGATACCAAGCTGATCAATTTCCGACATGGTGAACACATGAATGGAGTTAGTACGGAGCAGTTCTTGTTCACCAGGATCAAGGTCGCGCGCGCCCACTATGACGATTGTTTCTTTATGAATTTTGGGCGACCAGCCGCCAATGTTGGTCAGGCTGCTATTGCCTAAGCCTGCCAGTGAGGCCAGGATCATCCCATGAATATTGCCGGAAGGAGTTGACTGATCTGTATTGAAATCAGCGTGAGCATCAATCCATAAGACTCCAACGTTTTTGTGGACGTTCGCTACTCCGTTGATTGAGCCGAGCCCGATGCTGTGATCTCCTCCGAGAACGAGGGGAAAATCGCCTTCCTGAAGGATGGTGGTAACGATACCCGCCAATTCTTCAGAAACGCGCACAATTTGGTCAAGATACTTTAACTTGGGGTTGCCTAGAGGTTGGCTTTCAGGCTGGGGCACGACAAGGTTGCCCATATCCTGGACGTGATGTCCGAGGCTACGTAAACGATGGTTAAGGTCCGCGTAACGAATGGCACTTGTGCCAATGTCAACGCCGCGTCGATCAGCACCTAAGTCCATAGGTGCACCAATCACACGTATGCGCACGTTTTCCCTCCTGCTCGTCGCTGAACAGTACGACAATCTGCCTTAATTATAGTCGGTAGCGAACCTGTTTGTCCATCTTTGCCAGTAAGGCAGTAAGGCATTAAAGCCATGCAAGGAGTAATGCTGCTTGTCTCCCAGGATGTAGAAGTTGTACAATTATCTGCAAGGTTCATCTCCCATGTGGTTTTCACCAGGGAGCTTCTGAAAGCGAGGCGATACGTGTATCATCGTACGTGGAATATACCTGCTACCTTCCTACTTCTCAGTGCGCTGCTCGCGCTGCTTGCTGCTTGCGGCGGAAGTACAACAACTCCGCCAACGACTGGGAATGGGACACCTGCACTATCGTCCCAGCAAGTATTGCGTTTTCCTAACGTGGGCATCTCCGACAGCGCTTCGCTTGACCCGGCGTTGGGGCCGGACGCCAACACAGGCCAGATCGTGAGTATGATATATAGCGGACTCGTCAAATCCGATATCAATTTAAACGTCATTCCTGACCAGGCCACGTGGGACGTTTCGCCTGATAATAAAGTCTTTACCTTTCACCTCAAGCCAAATATTACCTTCTCAGATGGAACGCCTGTTACTGCGCAGACATACGTATACACCCTGACGCGAGCGCTTCTACCTGAAGTTAAATCAGGGATAGCCTCGTTCTTTGAGAGCGCTGTTGTTGGCGCGGATGCGGTCAGCTCTGGTAAGACGAAAATCCTGACTGGCGTCAAAGCTCTTGATGATACAACGTTGCAAATCACGTTGACACATCCGACGCCGTACTTCCTCGAAGTGCTGACAAATTCTCTCTATTTCCCATTGAACAAGTCAATAATCAACCAGTATGGGCAGGGTGATTGGCCGAATCACGTGGCAGGCCTGGGCGTTGGGACGGGACCATTGATGGTGAAGGAGTGGGACCACAAAGTAAAGATGGTTCTGGTACCCAATCCCCATTATTATGGCGCAAAGACCAGGTTGTCGGAAGTAGATATGTACTTTGTGAGCGACCCTTCGACGGCTTTCAAGTCATACCAGGCCGGGCAGTACGATTTCGTCTGGAACATTACTCCGGATGACCAGCAAATCGCCAAGACCTTGCCCGGTTTCGTCAGAAAGTCGCTCCTGCAATCGGATCTGCTTTTCTTTCTTAATACGACGCCTCCTTTTAACAATGTAGCGGTGCGACAGGCCTTTGCCTACGCTATAGACAAAACAACGCTGGTTCACGCGATTTTCAAAGATGCTGTGGTGGCCGCGCCGACGATTATTCCGCCAGGAATGCCTGGTTATCAACCAGGCTACGCTGGTATACCCTATGATAGGGACAAAGCCCGGGCGCTGCTGCAATCGGTTTATCCTGATGTCAGCAAAGTGCCGCCAATCACCTTTTCCTACCCGAATGGGCAGGTTACCCCATCTGAGGCGGCTGCTTTGCAGCAGATGTGGCAGATGGCTCTGGGGGTCCATGTCAACCTGCGCTCTGTGGATCTCGTGGCGTTTAATACTGAAACAAGCCAGCACGCGGTGCAATTTGGCTTCACGCAGTGGGGAGCCGACTTCCCAGATCCGTATGACTGGCTGGCATTGAACTTGACGTCGAACGCGGCAAATAACAATGGTATGTGGAATAATCCCACATTCGATCAGACAATTGCCCACGCGGAACAAGCGACTGGTAATCAGCGCATCAGCCTGTATAACAAGGCTGAGCAGATCGCTATTCAGGATGTTGGCTGGCTGCCCATCGACCACCAGGCATTAGCGGCAGTTATTCAATCGTGGGTGCATGGAGTGAATCTGAATGGCAACGGGCTCTACTTCGGAGATTGGTCCGGCATTTATATTTTGCAACATTAAACGACGCGGGACCCGATAAACTTGAAAGCCATCCCTGCAACGAAGCCAGGTTGACCGCAAGGGTCAGGTTGACCGCAAGGGTCAACCCTACTATACTCGGCGCGATGCTGTGCATCGCACGCGCGGCTGATGGGAGGTCAGCAGGGATGAAAGGAAGTACCTAGAAAGCCATCCCTGCAACTCCGCTCTCTTGTAGCGCTTCTACTTTCAGTCAGCAGGGATGAAAGGAAGTACCGGGTCCCTATGTCACCCGGTGCTTTGAGGGTACAAGGGCGGCCGTACAGGTCGCCCATTCGCATGTAGGATAAGAAAAATGTGTGGGCATCATGAATTGAGTCATAAAATGTATGCTACTTTGTTGGTAGCCATGCTGCTCATACTTGCTGCTTGTGGTAATGGTAATGGAAATGGGGGCGGTAGTGGCACTACTTCTATCGCAACTAGAATACCCAGGTTGGCGGCGAAACAAATATTGACTTTCCCCAATGTTGGTATCGACGATAGCAATCCGCCCGATCCCGCGCTGGTGAGTGATCAAGATACGGGCCTGGTTGTAAACATGATCTATAGCGGCCTTGTTACATCCGATATCAAATATTGCCTTCTCTGATGGAACGCCTGTCACCGCCCAGACGTATGTCTACACGCTGACTCGTGCCTTACTGCCAGAAGTGCAATCGAGCCAGGCTGCTTTGTATGAGGGCGTCATCGTTGGAGCAGACAATGTAATGAAGGGCAGGACGAAGACCTTGCAGGGCGTCAAAGCTATCGACAACCTGACATTGCGCATCACCTTGTCACGACCCACGCCGTATTTTTTGCAGATGCTCACGAACGCTATTTTCTTCCCGTTAAACAAACAGATCATCGATGAGTACGGGCAGGCTGATTGGGCAAATCATGTTGCTGGCAGCGGTGTGGGTACCGGGCCATTCATGATTCAGGAGTGGGATCGCAGCGTCAAAATGGTCTTTGTTCCCAACCCTCACTACTATGGGAACAAGACCAGGTTAACGAAAGTAAATATGATCTTTGCCAATGATGCTACTACGGCATTGACCACTTATCGCGCAGGTCAATATGATTTTGTTTGGAATATTGCGACAGCTGACCAGGTTGCCGCAAAAGGCCTGCCTGGCTTTGTGAGAGGCCCTCAATTGCAAACGGATGCACTTTTCTTCGATAATACTAAGCCGCCTTTTGATAAACCGGCCGTTCGTCAGGCTTTTGCCTATGCGACCGACAAAGTAACACTGGCACATACTGTCTTTTTCGACTCTGTCATCCCGGCGCCTACTATTATTCCACCGGGTATACCTGGCTACCCGCAAAACAATGCTGCTACAACTGCTATGCCTTACGATAAGAATGCGGCAAAATCACTGCTGGAATCTGTCTATCCTGATCTCACGACGGTACCACCAATCACTTTCTCCTATTCAAGCTCCGAGGTCAGTCCTCAAGAAGCCTCAGCTCTACAAGGAATGTGGCAGGACGCATTAGGTATTCCAGTGACACTCCATTCTGTAGAGACGACGGCATATAACGATGAGTTGAACAAGCACCTGGTACAGTTTGGCTTTATTTCCTGGAACGCGGATTTTCCCGATCCTTATGATTGCCTGACTTTAAATCTGTTCTCAACGGCGGCCAATAATTATGGTGAGTGGAATAATCCGGACTTTGACCATGCGGTGACACAGGCTGAACAAGCTCCCTCAAATGACATGCGTATGTTGCTGTATAGCCAGGCGGAACAAATTGCAATTCAAGATGTGGGCTGGCTGCCGCTTGATCATCAGACGTTGGCGGCTATTTTCCCGGCGTGGGTACAGGGAGTGAGCGTCAATGCCAATGACCTTTACTTTGGAGATTGGTCAAAAGTCTATCTACTGCAACATTGATGTGTCTATGCAATAGACATCTTGCAGTAATGCACAAGAAAGCTTGAAAGCTCCTCATTTTAGATGATATACTTTGGGAAACATAGTTTGGCATTGGCCCGCTTGAATGCTGGCGGGCTTTCCCCTATATCGCATCGCTCAGTGTTCCACCAGGATGTCTATGATACGCCTGCGCGAAACGCCATGGAAGCACTGGCGCTTCGCAATGCAATGTTGCATACAAGACCTAAGATAGGTCAAACAGTAAGGAGGTTCTTCAGCAGTGGCTATTGATATTGTTAACCCCTATGATGTCGCGGTTTCGCAGTTCGATGAAGCAGCAGACCGTCTCGGACTTTCGCAGGCTATGCGAGCTATTTTACGTAAGCCGAAGCGTGAACTGATCGTTAATTTTCCTGTGCGTATGGATAATGGTGACGTGGAGATGTTCACAGGATATCGCGTACAGCACAACATTAATCGCGGCCCAGCCAAAGGTGGTATCCGTTTTAGTTAACATTCCTTTTGGGGGAGCCAAAGGAGGCGTTCTTTGTGATCCGCATAAGCTCTCTCGGGCTGAGCTTGAGCGCCTGTCACGTCGCTATGCAACGGAAATTTCTATTTTAATTGGCCCGAATAGCGATATTCCCGCTCCCGACATGAACACGAACCCGCAGGTCATGGCCTGGATGATGGACACATTTTCGATGCACCAAGGGTATTCGATACCGGCTGTGATAACCGGGAAGCCTCTCGCTATCGGTGGCAGTGAAGGCCGTCTCGAGGCTACGGCGCAGGGAGTACAATTTGTCACACGCGACGCGATGATTGATCTGGGTATGAATCCAGAAGAATGTACAGTTGTAATACAGGGTTTTGGTAATGTTGGCAGTAACTCGGCTCGCCTTTTGCAAGAACTGGGGTGCAAGGTTGTTGGCATAAGCGACATCCGAGGCGGTGTCTATAATCCTCATGGGATCGATATACACCAGGCCCTGCATTACTCTAAGGAACACGGTAACCTGGCTGGACTGCCCAATACAGAGGCTGTTTCAAACTGGGAATTGCTGACGCTGCCATGTGATATCCTGATTCCTGCCGCTCTGGAGAATCAGTTGACGAGGCATAATGCCACGCATGTCAAGGCTCGATTGATTATTGAGGCGGCCAACGGCCCCACCACGCCAGAGGCAGACGTGATCCTCAATGATCGCGGTGTTACCATTGTGCCTGATATCCTGGCAAATGCTGGTGGTGTAACGGTCAGCTACTTTGAATGGGTACAGGATTTGCAGCGCTTTTTCTGGGCTGAGCATGAGATAAACAACCGCCTGGAGTCTATTATGACGCGTGCCTACAGGGCTATTTGTGAGAAAGCTTTGCAGCAAGAGACGAATCTGCGCATGGGTGCGTACCTGCTTGCGGTGGCTCGTGTCGCTGAGGCGACCGAAATTCGGGGTGTCTATCCGTGACAATTCCCCATGGCTAATGCCGGAGGCTTCTCAAAAGAAAGGATTGTCACACCCGTAGGGGCGGGAGAGGTGAGGAAGGGAGGTGGGGACGCTTGCGTCGCCTTCCGTCCTCCTCCACATAACGGGCGACGCAAGCGTCCCCACCCCACGCAACCCCACTCCCGCCCCTACGGTACGAATACCCTTCTCAAGCTAGTCGAAAAAATATCAGAATGTCTCATGTATTCATCGGCTCAAGGTGCAGTATTTTCAACCAGATCTCCTGCTTGCTGGCGTCCTCTGTCGAATTCCAGGCTGGCTCAAGGCTGAAGACCACGTTAACAACCTGACCAACCGGAAATGACGACCGCTGTGCGCCCCCGCGAATCAACGTGCCTTTGAACTGAACATGCCCATTTCCCAGAAGAAGCCGCAAGTTGCGCCCATCAAAGCCGCTTGACCAGCTACTGAGAATGCCCAGGCCTTCAATCATAAAGATGGGTTCTGGATTGGCCGCGCCAAAAGGAGCGAGTTCACGTATTTTAGTATACATGCTGTAATTGATACGGTCCAGGCGCTTGAACACCAGGTCAACCATACGAGCACTGATTGTTTCTTGCTCGATCACAACACCGGTTTCGTCGGCTATCTCTACCTCTGTCTCTCCTGTCACTTTTGCCGTTCTAGAAGCTATCTGCTGTCCATTCCAATTGAGAAAATGCTCGCGTAGTTTTTCAATGTGGTTATTTGCGATGGTGAAGCCTGCCGCCTGTGCATGTCCACCGTAACGCACCAGGATGTCAGCGCAGCCACCCAGTGCATCGATAATGTTCAGTCCTTTCTGGCTACGTGCAGAGCCACGGCTGAACTCCGGGCCTCTACTGAGCACCAGTACGGGACGATTGATTTCTTCGGACAATTTTCCTGCGACCAGGCCAATAATACCTTCGGGCCAGTTATCGCCGCTGACCAGGACAACCTTATCATTTGGTCGAAGCTGTGCCTCCATACGCACGTGGTTCATCAACTCCTCGGTTTGACGCTGCCGCGACAGGTTGAGTTGTTCCAGTTCTTCGACATAATACGTGGCTTCTGCCGGGTCATCAGTCGTCAAGAGTTTGAAAGCAATGCCGGCATCTTTCATCCGCCCTGCGGCGTTGATGCGCGGGGCCAGTACATAGGCGACATCGCGCTCGCGAATTTTGCCGGACTGCAATCCGGCTTTCCGTACCAGGGCCAACAGGCCTGGATTCTGTGTTTCATTGAGTTTTTGCAAGCCGAGGTGTATGAGGGTGTGGTTTTCGCCAAGCAGTGGTGCAACATCGGCAATAGTGCCTACTGCGACCAGGTCCAGGAGAGCCAATTCTTCCGCTGAGGATCGCTGATAGGCACGGTAGAGCGCCTGTGCTAGCTTAAAGGCAATGCCCACACCACAGAGATAGCGCTCACGGTACGTACAATCGGGTCGCCAGGGATTGACCATTGCAAACGCGTCGGGCCGCTGTTCTGGGGGATGGTGGTGATCTGTAATGATAACATCGATGCCCAGGGTCTTTGCATATGCTACCTGTTCAACATCAGAGCTTCCACAATCTGTGGTGATAATCAGTGATGTTCCCCTGCTTTTCAGCAGGTCAATGGCTTTGAGATTCAGTCCACAACCATCGTGTAGACGGCTGGGTATATGGAAGTCGAGAATCGCTTCAGGGTGTTTGAGCGTGCGCAAGGCGCGAGTGAGAAGCGCAGATGATGTGACGCCGTCAGCATCGTAATCGCCATAAACGGTAATATGTTCCCGTTGAGCAAGCGCGTGCTGTATGCGTTCAACTGCCCGGCCCATATCGATCAACGTGAGTGGGTCCGGCGTCTGATCATAGCTGGCAGCGAGGAAAGAACGCATGGCCTCGGGCGTGATAATTCCTCGATTGTGGAGTAACTGCGCATGAATGGCTTCAATACCTGCTGTTGCGTACTGCTGAAATTGTACATCCGTGAGAATGTCATAGACATTCCAGGGTGTTGTTATTTGAGATGTTGACTCCACATATCTATCCTTTATGTCCATTAATCGGGAAGTAATCGATGAAATACTTCGTTCCCAAGCAGGCGTCCTCGCTTACTCAGGCGTATCCAATCGTGATCGCGCTCTAGCAGTCCTGCATCTTCTACTGGGAGTAACCGGTCACCAACAAACTCTGCAAATGGTATAGAGAAACGTTTTGCGAATGTAGGCAAGTGCAGCCCTTGAGCTGTGCGCAGAGCCAGAAAGGCTGTCTCTGACATCGCCTGCTGCCTGTCTATGGTCTCGCTCTCAGCCTCTGGCGATTGATGGGCATTGAGCAGGCGCACATATTCAACCGGGTCGAATAGGTCAGGTTATGACGGGATTGATGTCCGGGCAGCGACCAGTTTGAGATCTCATAGTTTACATACCCCGCCGCCAGCAGGCGCTCATCAGCGTATTCATACATATCCGCGCACAGATCTTCGTCGCCCGGCGTAATGCGCCCTTCGCGTGTCCAACTGTAAAAAGGTGTGCCTTCTTCAATGATCAAGGAGTAGAGCGAAAGATGTTCGATATGCATATCCAGTGCACGGTCAAGAGTCTCGCGCCAGTGACGCATAGTTTGTCCGGGCAAGCCAAACATGAAATCGACATTGATGGAAGTGAAGCCCGCAGAACGTGCATAGCGCACCGCTTGCGTAATA
Organism: Chloroflexota bacterium; assembly: GCA_005881495.1. The sequence continues at coordinate 2,475 of VBHI01000074.1, read as the reverse complement.
TCTTTCGGCGAGTGAATGCGCCCCAGGGTTTTCAGCAGTTCGGCGTCAAAACTCTGCGCGCCCATACTGAGGCGATTGATGCCGGCCACACGTAGTCCCGCCAGTTGGTCCTGGTTCAGCGTACCGGGGTTGGCCTCCAGCGTAATCTCGGCATCTTCATCGACCGCGAAGTTCTTAAAACAGGCATCCAGAATGCGGCTAATTTGTGAGATGCTGAGCAGGCTGGGTGTCCCGCCGCCAAAAAAGATGGTGCGGGAGCGGCGCGGACTTCCATCCGGCAACTGTGCGAATGTGCCTGCCATCGCTATTTCAGTGAGCAGGGCACGTACATATGGTTCTCGTAGGGGAAGAATACCGGCGTAGGTATTGAAATCGCAGTAGTGACAACGTGTATGGCAAAAAGGGATGTGGAGATAAAGGGAAGCGGTCTCTAAGAGCTGCTCAAGAGGTTCTTTTATCTCTCTATAAGTTGTAACGGGTGCGATGCTGGTCATGAATAAAGTAGTTCCTTGGTAAGAATGCAGTGACGAACGTTGCTTTTACAGGAAGTTGCCACTGCGTTCCTACGATGTCAGGCGCTGTCAGGATTGTCAGGGGGTGCCACTACCAGGAAGCGCGTTAGACCCACTACTCGGTTGGCCTAACGGCAGGTCTGGCGGCATATTCATGGTATTGAGCAGCTTATTCTGATCAACAGGTGTAATTACCGTACCGGGTAGAGCCTGTTGTTCTGTTAACCAATTCGTAAGTGCACTACTCTTCAACGTTTGCAAGGTGGACGTATCTACAATACGAGAAGGGTCAATGCTCAACAATTGGACAATGCGGAAGGTCCCATTTTCTTTGATAATAGGACTAAGCTCGTTAATTGAACGCGCAGGATTGAAAAGCCACATTTCTACGTTGGCCGCCGTGTAGTTTTGTGCATACTGACCATGCGCCAACCAACCCAGGGAACCACCGCTGACGGCGGTCTGGTTGTCGACCGATTTAGCTTTTGCCAGTTTTCCAAAGTCTCCACCGTGCTTGAGCTCATTCAGTATTTGCTCTGCCTTCTGCAGCGTATCAAGCGTCATCATACGGGCCAGCACCTGGTATGTTGGCGATACTACCTGGGAAGCGAGGTATGTCTGCATACCGTCGCGACGCAGTTTGACCGTCATCATTGCCTGCATGTCGCTGTCGGACACACCATCCCTGCTCAGGAAAGCACTGTAACTACTTGTCTTAGGAATGTTGGCCTTAAAGGCAGTCATAGCTTGACTGACCGCCTGAGTCGATGGATTCACCTGCGATTGAACATGGCTGCTTTGTGTAGTTAGCCATTGACGGAAAAGCTCATCGTTCTGTAGCCAGGTAACACTTTCGTTACCAACTTGCGACTGGTTGATATTTGCCTGGTCTTGCGGAATGGTAGTTTTAGTCAGATTCGAATACTGCTGGCTGAGAGTAGCATATGTAGCCTGCTCGTTGTACCCCGTCGTTTGCGCGTCTTTCAGCTGCTTCTCCAGGTTGGTGCGTTCGGAGCTGGGGCCAGGCTTAAGCGCAGCTATCTGTTTGTTCAATGTATCAATCTGTTTAGCGGTGTTCTGGCCGGCTGCTTGCAGCGCTGAAATTTGCTTCTTCAAACTATCGCGCTGTGCAATCTCTCCATTTGGCCCGTTGACGCTATTTTGCGCAAGCTGTGTTTTGAAAGCGACCATCTTACGGTAGAGCGCTTGCGGAATTGGTTGGCCGTTGACGCTGGTAATGGGTAAGCTCGGAGTGATCACATTCATATTGACCCAGAAGCCGACAATTACGACGACGATAAGCACGACGACGCCGATGGCGGCAGTCCAGGTGGCGCGACGCTGAATTTGTACTTTCTGGTTGTGTGAAAGGTGTTTCCCCCAGCCAAATATGAGGGGCTTCCCGTCGCGTTTTCCCTCGAAACGTGCTGTCTGCTTGTGATATTGCTTTGGTTTTTGAGAACGTGCTGGTCGCTTGTTTTCTTGGCGACGCACTGTTTGACTGGTCATTAGTAATACAGCTCCCTCCCGTTTGATGCGCTGGCTTGCGTCAACAAAGTCAACACATACAGCTAAGATGAATACGTTTCTTCTCTCAAAAAGTTCACGTATTCATCTCGGGCTGTCATGTTTGCTTGCCTACTTCTACGAGTGCATACCACGCATATGCTCTGCGGTGTAGGGGAGCAACGCCATATGTCTTGCTTCTTTCAGTGCCACACTCAAACGGCGTTGATGCTTGGCGCATGTCCCGGTCTTCCGGCGCGGCTCGATTTTTCCGCGGTCGGAGATGTAGCGTTTCAAGAAACGGCTGGCATCTTTATAATCGATTTCGCGTACATGATCGTGGCAAAACTGGCAAATTTTGCGGCGAGAAATGCGCTCGCCTCGCCCGCCCTCGCGCCGTTCGCGGCGTGGGGCACCTTCCGGTCTTCTTTGCACGGATGTTCTCCTCAATAAAATT
>VBHI01000073.1 GCA_005881495.1 Chloroflexota bacterium | reverse complement strand
GTCGAGCTTGGTCAGTTCCTGTGGCAAGCGCAGATCGCGCTTGGCTGCCAGCAAGCGCTGCACCAGGGCAGCGGTACTGGTCCAGTAGACTGGCTGGCCGCGCCCGATAAGCTCATGGCCGACTGCTGCCAGAGCATGACTTTTCCCGACGCCTGGGGTCCCGACCGCGATCACGTTCGTGGCCTCGGTCAGGAAGGCGCCACTCTTGAGCCGTTCGAGCTGGAGTTGCAGCGCCGGGGAGAGTCGGGCCAGCTCGAAGGTGCGAAAGGTTTTGTCAGCAGGTAAGCCGGACTGCCGCAGCAAGCGCTCGGTGCGGCGCTGCGTGCGCAGTTCCTCCTCGTGCCGCGCCAGCTCGTAGAGATAGGCTTCGTGAGACAGTCCTTCTTTGGCGGCTTTGAGTGCCAGCTCGGCAAACTGCGCCGCCATGCCGCCCAGATTGAGACGGCCTAAGAGGGCGCGCAGTTCCTGCTGACGATTAGGAGACAGGTTAGGCATGGGTCCTCCTGGAAGGCAAGAGCTGATCGTAGGGCGACAAATCGAGCGTCGGTGATGCGAGTTGCGGCACCGTCGCAGGCGAGGGAACGCTGACCAGGTCGCGCACCGCGGCGCTGGTGGGGAGCTTGCCGGCTTCGAGCAGTAAGCTGAGCGCGGTCTCGACCTCCGACTCACAGGTTGAGGCCGCCAGGTACAGGATCCGCACATACTCCTGGTCAGCTCGCCTGACCCTCTCGCTCACCAAGCGATCGTAGGCCAGCCGGAACGTGGTCGTGGGGAAGAGATCATCGCGGTAGCGGTAGGCCGCAAAGGCGCCCGGCTTGCGCACCAACGACCAGATGAGGTGATGATAGTCGATGCGATGCTGCGGCTTGCCCACCAGACGCGGCAGAGTGAGGGCGTGCGACGAGCCGACATAGCCCTCCAGCGTTTCGGCGCGCACCCGCACCAGCAGCGTCGTGCCGATCAGCCGCGAAGGCACGGAATACGTGTTGCCCAGCACAGCAATCGTGCTGAAGCGGCTCACTCTCACCCGCAGTTCTTTGCAGGGAGCCAGCATCGCCGCCGGTAAAGGTCGCAGTGCGGTCCGTTCCTGGGCCAGGCGCGTCACCCGACTCTGGTTGCGTTTGGCCACCAGGTTCTGCAGGAACGCTTCGTAGGCTCGCCGGTCGGCAAAGTCCCGGCTGCTTCGCACGCGCAAGGCCTGATCGACCGCCTCTTTGAAGCGAAAATGCGACTGCTCCACGTCGCCGTTCTCATGCGCCACCCCCGTATTGTTCCAGGTCGGCTGCATGCCGTAGTGCGTCATGAGCGCCTGGTAGCGCTCGGTCCAGTCTTCCTGCTCGCCCTTCTTCAACTGGCGCACCGCCGCGCTCAAATGGTCGGTGCGATGCTGCTCGGGCACGCCTCCCACCTGCCACAGACAACGCTCCAGGCCTTCGGCCAGCGCCTCGAAGCTTTCACTGAAGCAAATCGTCACGGCTTCCGCGTTCGAGTACGTCAGCACAAAATGGAACAGCAGATGCGCAAAGGGAACGCCGCCCAGGGTAATGCCCAGGTCAGCCATATGCGTGAAGTCCGATTGGCCACGCTCCCCTGGCCGATGCTGCTGTTCAAAGATGACTTCGTGGGCCTTGCCATGCAACGCTTTCCACTGCGCGATATGCCGCTGCAAGGTGCGCACCTGCACCAGCTGGTAGCGCCCTGGATGTCGTTCACACAGCAGGGCAAACAGCGTCGTGGCTTGCAGCGCCTCATCCCGTTCCAGTTGCTCCACCACCCACGGCCAGTCTTCCTCAAAGGGGTTGGGGCGTGTGCGCCATGTGTGCGGGCGCTTCAACTGGCTGGGCAGTTTCCTGGCTCGCTCGTAGGTGCGTGCCGTGCGTTCACTCATCCCTGCTCGAGCGGCGGCGACTTGTTGTGTCGCTCCTTTGTGTCTCGCTTGCATAAATCGTTTCACCTCGGTATCCTTTTTCACATGACACTCCTTCTTGACATTGATGAGTGTCATGGTAGGTCATCAACTGGACAGACGTCCAGCTTGATGACCGGCAACTTTGGTGATCGTCACCGGCAATTTTAATTATCGTTCAACATGCACGCCCCAATCCGCACCTAACACACGCTCGACGCTCTCCCAGGCAGGCAACACCTCTTTCTCCACTTCCACGGTGAAATCCAGCACCGCGAAACGCTCCCCATCAGCTCTGCGTTCTTCTCGCAGGGTGGGGGCCATCAATTCTCCGTCATCCAGGCGTTCTTTGAGGCAATCTGGCAAAGGAATGATGGTATCCACTTTGCGCCAGTGCCAGATTCCCGCCTCATCTGGATAGCGAAACCGAAACCGCGCCACCCCCGCATCGACGTCGAGAGCCAGACGATATGCCTGCCCCTTTTCGCGTCCGTCGTCGCCTGCATAGGTCAGCATGCCCACTTTCAGGAGCGGAAGGGGTTGCAGTTCTTCGTACCTGGTGGGAAAGCGATCGGTACGGAAGAAAAAATTGCATGCTTGTTCAATGACATTGTGCAGCGCGACGAAGCTGGTCTCATCCTCTTCCAGGCTTTTTTGCAAGCTGGTAACAGCTTCCTTGATCGCCGGACGGTTTTTGCCTGCCGGTCGCTTCTCTGTTTTAGGACGAATGAAGCCATCGGAGAGAATGGGCTGGACCAGTTCAAACGTTTTCTTGCGCTCCGCTTGTTGGCGTAAAATCCTCCCCACCGTTTCACTTTCGCACCGCCATTGCCGATCTCCGTGTGACTTTGGGGAGCCCATGTACTTGCCGACCTGTTTCCAGGCAGGACCAACACGCTCCCTGCCAAATTCGTCGAGGCACGGCCAGAGCAGTGTGAGCGCCTGATTGACGACTGCCTTACTTGCATCGAGGAGGCGCAGAGCATCTGCTTGGGCTTCGTCAGGCAAACGCACATCGTAGGTTAGGGGCTGGTGAGGACGGCTTGTGCGCATTGCAGCAGCTCCTTCTGTTTGTGAGAACGCATGCCATACAAACGACCAGAAAACGAGGCAATGAGCGCGAGCAAATCATCCGTCAACTCCTGCTCCGGCGTTTTCTCTTCCCCTGGCTCCAAAACAGTCAGCCTCACGCCAAAGCAAGAAAACAACGTTTCCAAAAATTCTTGTCCGAAGCGGGTCAACCGATCTTCGTAGGTGATGGCCACTTCTGCCACTTTATCCTCACACACCAGCTTGAGTAAGCGCTGGAGGTGTCTGCGCCCCGCTTTCAGACCACTGCCAATATCAGAGAGCACGAGCGTTTCTTGCCCTTTCCGCTCGGTTCGTGCCCATGCCTGAAGCCGTTCAAGCTGTGTCTCCAAATCATCCTTTTGTCCATGCCCACTGACGCGTCCATAGAGGACGAGAAATCGCTCGTCGGATGCGCCTACCATCCGTTCGATCTCCCAGCGCGGAATACGCATCTCTCGCCCTACCTGGACCACCTGAATACGTCCAGCTTTGATCCATCGTCGGACGGTCATTGGGTGCAACCCCAATTCATGTGCGGCGGCTCCGACTCGGAATAACTTCTGTGCTTGCTTTGCCATAGACCTATCGCCTCTATCAAAAGAACTAATGATAGTATGCGATAGTTCATGCTATTTGGCAACTGTCGGCTACCCTCCACTAATGGAGGATGCTGTCAAGATCCTGTGGTAGCTTCAAGGGGGCGACTTTGGCCCTGATGGCCCGCTTGTGTACTACGAGGATTCTTCAAAGTAGAAAATTACTTTCCATTATATGGAGTATAGACGCTCCTCATACATTTGTCAAGGGTATGTGACAGGGCTATGTGATAACTGGTGAGAATGCTTTAGTGACTGTTCAGTGATTTTGTCATGCCTTCGTGATGCTGTCCAGTTTGTTTCATCGGATGGTGCAAAGCGTGCCAAACGCACTTGTCCTGTGAAGGCGGCCTGGCTATAGCAACTCACACATCTAATACATGGCTCTGGCTCTGCTGGTCATTAGATAGCCCTGATTGCCAAGATTGATTGCACTTCTGAAGTGGTTTCAATTTCACCGGCAGAATTTATGAGTGAATGTCAGAGCGTTAAAGCGGTTACCCCTTGACAATCGCATACACAGCGTTTATACTCCATATAATGGAAAGCAATTTTCTATTTGTAAGTATCTAACCCAAATAAGTAATTAGTCCGCTCCTGTTTCTGGACAGTGTTCCCATCTGCTTTTGGATTGCGGATGCAACTGGCCATTACTCTGTGTCGTTGCTTATCTCACTTTGACCGATAGTTTTAATGGAGGGTTAGACCATGACTTTCGACGTATCTGCCCGCACTGTTATGGAGCGGTGCGACATACTGGGGAGTTACAGTGAAGAGCCTGACTGTCTTACGCGTCCTTTCGCGTCGCAGGCGATGCGTCAAGTAAACGAGGCCGTGGCATCATGGATGCATGCTGCTGGTATGACCGTCCAGCAAGATAAGGTTGGCAATCTGATCGGACGCTACGAGGCGAGCCAGGCTGGTGCCAAAACATTATTGCTCGGTTCTCATCTTGACACCGTGCGCGATGCGGGCAAGTACGATGGCCCTCTCGGCGTGATGATTGCGATTGCCTGCGTTGAGCGATTGTACGCTCGACAGGAGCGCCTCCCTTTTGCTATCGAGGTGCTGGGTTTTGCTGACGAGGAAGGCCTACGTTATCATAGCGCCTACATTGGGAGCAGAGCCGTGGCGGGTACATTCGACCCGGAAGCGCTTCACTTAACCGACTCTGATGGTATCACCATGGCTGAGGCAATTCGTGCATTTGGCGGTGATCCTGATCCTTTTGCCCTGCAAACCGCACGCTGGCAGCGTGACGAACTCCTGGCCTACTGTGAAGTCCACATCGAGCAAGGACCGGTTCTTGAAGCACGCAATCTCCCAGTCGCTGTGGTTTCGGCCATCGCGGGACAGAATCGTATCACAGTACGTTTTACAGGCGAAGCCGGGCATGCTGGTACAGTCCCCATGTCGCTCCGTCACGACGCGCTCTGTGCGGGAGCTGAGTTTGTGCTGGCCGTTGAGACAGTTGCACGCAGCCTGCCGGGATTAGTCGCGACGGTAGGGCAGGTCAGTGTGCACCCAGGAGCAAGCAATGTGATTCCGGGACAGGTGACACTCAGCCTGGATGTGCGGCATCAGGACGACACAGTGCGCGAGCAGGCGAACCGTCAGTTAGAAGAACGGGCCCGCGAGATCGGCACAACTCGACACGTTTCGGCCAACTGGCAGATGCTGCAAGGGCATCGTGCCGTGCCATGCGCACCACATCTAGCCGAGCTACTGTCGCAGGCAATAGAGGAGATAGGGTATCCGACGCTTTCCCTTGCAAGCGGGGCAGGACACGATGCCGCAACGGTGAGCGAGCTCAGCGATATTGCCATGCTCTTTGTACGATGTCGAGGGGGCATCAGCCACAATCCCGCTGAGTCGGCGACTGTGGAGGATGTGGAGGTAGCAATCAAGGTGCTGGAGCGGTTTCTGCACCTTCTGTCTGAAAAGTGAGGTAGGTCTGTCTATGAGTCTCTACGACCTCATCGTGCGTAACGGCACGCTGGTTACCGCGACGGGTATCAGTAACGCAGATCTCGCCGTTGCCGGTGGTCGCATCGTCGCCATCGAGCCAGACCTTGCAGGAACGAGCAAAGAGGAGATCAACGCCGAGGGATTCCACGTGTTTCCCGGCGTGATTGATGCGCACGTGCATTTCAATGAGCCAGGGCGCACCCATTGGGAAGGCTTTGCCACAGGCACAGCCGCACTAGCGGCAGGCGGCACCACCACCTTTTTCGATATGCCGCTCAACGCCCATCCACCTACTCTTGATGCAGAGAGCTTCGATCTCAAGTTGAAGGCTGCGCAGGCCGCGTCGCTCGTTGATTTCGCGCTCTGGGGAGGCCTGGTGCCGGGCAACCTCGCACAGCTTGACGAGCTAGCAGAGCGCGGTGTGATCGGCTTTAAGGCGTTCATGAGCAACAGCGGTATTGACGATTTTCAGTCGGTCGATGACCTGACGTTGTACGAGGGCATGATGCGTGCCGCGAAGCTTGGCAAGATTGTCGCGGTACACGCGGAAAGCGACCAGCTTACCAGTGGGCTAGCGCGTCGTGCTATCGCACAGGGCAGGACAGGTATACGCGATTATCTCACCTCGCGACCCGTAGTAGCCGAACTCGAAGCCATCCAACGAGCGATCCTGTTTGCGCAAGAATCTGGCTGCCCGCTGCATATTGTACACGTCAGCAGCGGGCGTGGCATCGTTATGGTGGCAGAGGCGCGAGCGCGAGGAATCGACGTGAGCTGTGAAACGTGCATACACTACCTGGTGCTGACCGAGGATGATGTAGAAGAGCTAGGGGCTGTAGCGAAGTGTGCCCCACCTCTACGTCCACAGACAGAGCAAGATGCGTTATGGCAACAGCTCTTCGATGGGAACATTCCAATGGTGACCTCTGATCATTCGCCAGCACCGGCCGATATGAAAACCAGTCTCGATTTTTTCAAGGTCTGGGGTGGTATCTCCGGTTGCCAGTCTCTGCTACAATTGCTGTTGACGGAAGGCCACGACAGACGCCAGCTACCACTTCCGACGATAGCCACCATTACTGCTGAGCATATTGCTCTGCGTTTTGGTCCTTTGCCTGGCAAAGGGCACTTGGCTATTGATGCCGACGCTGATCTTGTCCTGGTTGATCTCTCGAGCAGTTTCACGCTACAAAGAAGCGATCTCTTCTATCGTCATCAAGATAGTCCTTACGTGGGCCGAATGCTACAGGGACGCATTGTGCGCACACTGGTACGTGGCAGGACGGTCTTTGCGGAGGGGAAGCCGATCTCTGCGCCGTTCGGTCGCCTCGTTAGACCGCTTCCTCGACGAGAGGTCTAGGGTGAATGCAAACTGGCGATATATTCTGTAGATGAGTAAAGGAGACCTGGCGCTTGGCCGATGTAAGCGGCTGCATCCGTTTATGCCGTCCCACCACCTTGTAGTACATAGAGGAAGAGAGTAACCTATGAGTATGCTACGTATTACCGTCGGCCCCTTGGAGTTCACCGCACGTCTGGAGGAAGCAGACGCGCCACAGACGTGCGCAGCATTCAGTCAAATCCTGCCATTTCGTAACAAAATCATCCAGGCCCGCTGGAGTGGAGAGGCGGCCTGGGTTCCACTAGGCGATTTTCAGCTGGGAGTGGGGTACGAGAATCATACGAGCTATCCAGGCCCCGGTCAAATACTGCTTTATCCCGGGGGGTTCAGCGAGACGGAAATCCTTTTCCCCTATGGAGGCACTTGCTTCGCCAGCAAACTCGGGCAGTTAGCAGGAAATCACTTCTTGACTATTGTTGCTGGCAATGAACACCTACGGGAACTGGGACGTCTAGTGCTCTGGGAAGGAGCTCAGGATATCCTTTTTGAAAGAAAGTGAAGCGGCAAGGCTTGAGAAGAGAGAAGGGAAACGTATGTTACAATTCGATCTGAATATCTCGATTCTGTTGAAAGAAGTTCCGTTCTTAGAGCGGTTTGAACGCGCTGCCAGTCTTGGCTTTGGAGCCGTGGAGTTCTGGTGGCCTGGAGGAGAAAATCTTTCTGCCACTGCGGAACGGCTGCGTGCCACGGGGCTGGCTGTTGCCCTGATGAACTTCGACGCCGGTAACATGGCAGGTGGAGAGCGAGGCTTTCTCAATGACCCCGGTCGGCAAGAGCAGTTCCGAGCAAATGTGCCGGTAGCTCTTCAATTTGCACGCCAGGTGGGATGTCCCCAGCTCAACGCGCTCGTCGGGAATACCATCCCAGGGGAGAGCCGTGAGGAGCAAATGGAACGGGTACGCAAGAATCTTGCCTGGGCCGCTGATCAAGCCGCTGCCACTGGTCTTGGTGTGGTGGTCGAGTCACTCAACGTCTTCGAAAATCCACACTACCTCCTCACGAACACGCGTGAGACGTTGGAGTTGCTTGCCGATGTCAACCGTCCAAATCTCAAGTATCAGTATGATATCTACCATATGCAGCGCATGGAGGGGAATCTCATCGCAACGTTGCGCGAGTACATTGGGAAGATGGGGCATATCCAAATCGCAGACTCCCCAGAGCGCCATGAACCAGGCACAGGCGAAATCCATTATTCCCATGTGCTAGCAGCTCTTGACGCGCTGGGATACCAGGGCTACGTCGGTCTAGAATACAACCCAACCACCAGTTCGGAGGCGAGCTTTGCCTGGTTGCCCGACAACCGGCGGGGTGCAGTAGCAGTGAATGACCTACGTCTGTAAAGGACTCTCCGTCCGGCGATACAGCGCGAGGGAATGCTGGGGGGCTCCTCGCCTCCCTCTTGCCCTCCACTGCGAGAGGAGCGCCTATGCGACGCACCAAAATTGTCTGTACGATCGGTCCAGCCACCAACAGCGAAGAGCGACTCGAGCAACTCATACGAAGTGGCATGAATGTCGCACGGCTGAACTTCTCTCCTGGAACACAGCGTGAACATGCGCTTGTCATCGAGCGTCTACGTACTATTTCCGCTCGCTTAGGTTGTTCAATCGCCATCCTGCAAGACCTACAAGGTCCAAAGATTCGTACCGGAACGTTGCAAGGTGGACAACCCGTTCTGTTGGCCGATGGTGCCAAGGTGACGATTACCACCCGCGATGTGGTGGGCAATGCTCAGATAGTCTCGACCACCTACAAGCTGCTGCCGCAGGATGTGAAGGCAGGCGATCGCATCCTGTTGGATGATGGTCTGCTAGAATTACGTGTGCTTGGCTCTGATGGGAGCGATGTCCAGTGCCTGGTCGTGCATGGTGGCGTCCTCAAAGAGCATAAGGGCATTAATCTGCCAGGGGTGGCGGTGAGCGCACCAGCTCTTACCGAGAAGGATCGTGACGACCTGAAGTTCGGTGTGCTGCACGACGTCGATTATGTCGCGCTCAGTTTCGTGCGCCGACCGGAGGACGTGTTGGAGGCGCGGGAGTTCATTCGGCAACTGCAAGCGGAGCAGGGCGAGCAACGTACAGAGGTCAGCATTCCCTTGATTGCCAAGCTCGAGAAACCAGAGGCGGTAGGGCGGCTCGCTGAGATACTCGAGGTAGTCGACGGCGTGATGGTTGCGCGAGGCGACCTGGGAGTTGAGATGGCCCCAGAGAAGGTGCCGCTCATCCAGAAACGCATCATCGCCAAATGTAATGATCGAGGTTTACCTGTCATCACAGCGACGCAGATGCTCGAGTCAATGGTGACGAACCCCCGTCCAACGCGTGCGGAAGCAAGTGACGTTGCAAATGCGATCCTCTATTGCTTATACTCCCTCTGAGCACGTTTATCGTCAACTTGCACTCTGGTGGGGCGTCTGGCCACACTGTATTGAAATGCAAGAGACGACGGAGGAGCTGATTGCTCTTGTCGATCAGAAGCTGCGGGATGACGAGCTCATTGCAAGGGGTCAGCACGTGGTGATAATGGGGGGGCTGCCCACAGCGAGTCAGGCACATACGAACTTTGTGAAGGTGCAGCGGGTGGGAGATGGCAAATGAGGCAACAAGTATGTTCCCGAACGGGTGATTGGCAATAGGGTAGTTTAGTGTGACTTAAGCGCATCTTCGCATCTGGTGTTACCGACCTTCACTTAGGGCCTCAAAACAGGAGCAAGGAAATCCGCAGGGTTCCGGAGTTATGATAAGATAGTGCATATTGAAGATGGTGTATCTGCTGTGCAACGCCCATCACTGTGCGAGTTGATGTTTCTCGCGGTGTTCTGTGGTCAGCCGCCTGCATAGGCTCAGGTCTACCTCACGGGGGCTACGCGGCTGGTAGCCGATGTGCGAGTGTTTAGACACCAGATAGATGCATGCTGCAGAAACGAGCCAATCATTGATTTGGAGGCGAGATGAACGACAAAGTTCACCAAGATATTGAAGAGATACTCATTGATGAAGCCACCTTGCAGCGCCGCATCGCAGAACTCGGGGCCGACATCACCCGTGATTACCACGGGCGGCGTCTTCTCCTGCTTGGCATCCTCAAGGGTGGCGCGATGTTCCTGGTAGACCTGATTCGCGCCATTCGGTTGCCGCTGGAACTCGATTTCATTGCCATCTCTAGCTATGGCAGTGCGACCGAATCCAGTGGCGTGGTGCGTATCCTCAAAGACCTGGATGACCCAATTGAGGGCAAGGATGTGCTCGTTGTCGAAGATATCATTGACAGCGGTTTGACGCTACAGTATTTGCTGGACACGCTCCAGAACCGCAGGCCAGCCTCGCTGCGTGTCTGTGTCTTGCTTGAGAAGACCAGGGAACGTGAGCATATGCCACAGCTCGATTACATCGGCTTTCGCATCCCCAACCGTTTTGTTGTGGGGTATGGCCTGGACTACGCACAGTTCTACCGCAACCTGCACTATATCGGGGTGCTCAATCCAGAGATCTATACTGGGAAGAGGGCATTTCCTACCTCACAGTGATGAGAAGCAATGCAGCAACATGGACATGTACTAGTAGGCCTAATGTAGTTCCCCGCGCACGAGGGCGCGAGCGATGCCGTTATGACGCCGAATGAGTGAAGGTAGGTCGACATCGAGTAGCCTTTGTTCCTGGACACGCAGCCGTCCATTGATCACGCTCAAATCCACTTGTGGTGGATGGCAAAAGACGAGCGAGGCAAGCGGATCGTGAGTAGCACCTCCCGCGAGTCCCAGCGTATCCAGACGATAGCCGATGAAGTCTGCGGCCATGCCAGGTGCGAGGGAGCCAATATCATCGCGACCGAGGACGGCTGCACCACCCCGCGTTGCCAGCCAGAGCACTTCTCTGGCGGTAATTGCTGCTGGATTTCTCGTCACCCGGTGCAAGAGTAGCGCCTGCCGTGCTTCTGCAAGCATATGCGAACAATCGTTGGATGCTGAGCCATCCACGCCGAGACTAACACGCACACCAGCCTGACGTAGTGGGCCGATTGGAGCGATGCCTGAAGCAAGCCGCATATTCGAGCTGGGACAGTGTGCGACGCCAGTACGTGTCTGCCCCAAACGAAGAATCTCCTCTGCACCGGGGTGAACCATGTGCGCGTGCCACACATCCGGTCCCACCCACCCAAGGTCTTCCGCCAGTTCCACCGGCGTGCGGCCAAAGGTCGCCGTGCAGTAGGACGCTTCATCGAGCGTTTCGGCTAAATGCGTATGCAAAAACACGCCGTAGGAACGGGCTAGCTCCGCACTTTGCCGCATCAAATGAGGAGATACCGAGAAGGGCGAGCACGGAGCGAGCACAATCCGAAGCATGGCGTACCGCTTCGCATCATGGTAGTCCTCGATAACTCGCTGCGAGTCGCGCAGGATCGCCTCCTCGTCCTCTACCACACTATCTGGTGGCAGGCCTCCTTGCGCTTCTCCTACCGACATAGAGCCCCGTGCGGCGTGAAAGCGAAAACCCATCTCTGCAGCCCCTGAAATCTGATCATCGATGTGGGCCCCGTTAGGCCAGATGTAACAGTGATCGCTCGATGTCGTACAGCCCGAAAGCATTAGCTCCGCGATGGCAGTTTTGGTACTGACGTACATGGCTTCAGGGGTGAGACCCGCCCAGATCGGGTAATGGATGCGCAACCAGGAAAACAGATTGGCATCTTGTGCCGCAGGGAGATTGCGCGTGAGTGTCTGGTAAAAGTGATGATGTGTATTCACCAGGCCAGGAAGAATAATCATTTCCCGTGCGTCGATCACCTGATCCGCTTCTTGCGGGAGTTGATCCGTCGGCCCGATCTGCTGAATCACATTCCCCTCTACATAGATGCTACCATCTGTCCAACGAGTGTCGGCATCATCCATCGACACGATCTGTGCAGCATGCTGAATGAGCAGTGACGTCATCTTGCGTTTGCGACGCTTCTTCCATGAGCCTGAGGAGGTGTAAGTGCGGGGAGCAAGGACGCTCGCAACTTTCGTTGTCGACTTCCGCCTCGTCTGACGCTGTCGCCATCATGCGCGAACGTGCATCAGCTGCGCCCGAGCCTTGCCTGAAAGGTCATGAAACCTTGCAACAAGCGTCGCATTCCTCCTTTCTTCCTGTGGTTCCTGTCCTTCTGCCGGAAACCTCGCCCTCGGCTCCCTGGTGTTGGATCGTGAGCAGGTGCCGGAAGCCGCTGCCATTTTCCCAGATGCGGGGAACATTTTCAAAGCCAATAGTAGTGTCCAGCCTGCTCATCGGCCGCTGCTCGACTGTCGTCGTACCCACCCATGTTGGTGGGCATGACGACAGTCGGTCACTTCCTGCCTCATTCAACTACTTGCGGCTTCTACGACAGGCGCCTCGACGAGATCCTGGAGACGCAGGTTGGCGATCTTGGCGATCTCAACGAGAGCGACTGCCTTCTCCTGTGCTGGGGAGTTCTCCAACCGGTCTTTGCCGCTCGCCAGGATGGTCTCTTTGGTGTTCTCCCTGACGCAAACCACCAGTGGGAAGCCAAATTTGTCACGGTAGGCTTTGTTCAGCTTGCTAAATGACTCGTACTCTTCTGGAGAGAGGCGATCGAGACCCGCCGAGCTCTGATCCCGCAAGGATTCCAGACTCAGCAGCCCCTCGACCGGGATCTGCATGATCTCGTACGCGTTGTATGTGGGTTCAGAGCTTGATGAGGTCTGCTCCGATCTGAGTATTCTGCCCAGATCTGGGTAGGATCGTATGAGTTCCAGCTGGCGCTCGGGCGGGGCGTCAAACATGGCATCCTGGAACGCATGGCGCAGCTCATAGAGACTTTGGAAAGGCCGCTTTTGCCATGCTTCCTCAGCGATCCAGTCCCCGCCCTGGAAGAGCCGTCCGAACTTCTCCACGAACTCGTTCTTGCTCAGGTGGTCCACCTGGCTGAGCGAGATCTTCTCGGGAAGCCAGGGCGTGGGAGTGACTTCCTCCACCAGCCTGCTCTTACCGGTCAGCACGTTGAAAAAGAAGTTTAGCAAGATGGCGGAAAGGCTGCCCATCGTGATGCTGCTGCCCACGATGATCTGCACTCCTGACGGAAAGTTCTTATAGAAATTCGGAAACGCCACTGGAATCATGGCCAGCCCGATGCTGACAGCCACGATAACCACGTTATATTCATCGTGGAAGTTGACCCGTGAGAGCGTTTGTATTCCAACCACGGCGACGGTGGCGAAGAGAACGATTGCCGCGCCGCCAAGCACGGGCGGAGGGATAGCAGAGACGAGTGCAGCTACCTTGGGAAGAAGCCCGAGGAGGATCATGATCACACCTGCAGTTGCTACGACGAAACGGCTCTTGACGCGGGTCAGCCGCACAAGCCCGATATTTTCAGCAAAGCAGGTGTAGGGGAAAGAGTTCAGGATACCACCGAGCAGCGTTGAGAGCCCATCTGCCCGCAGCGCCCGCGCAATGTCCTCCTGGTGGATGGTCTTTTCCACGATCTCGCCGGTAGCGAAGACGTCACCCGTGGTCTCCACGGCCGTGATCAGCATGACAATCACCATGGATATGATCGCTGCCAGGCCGAACGTCGGTAGCCCGAAGTGAAATGGCGTGGTGACGCCCACCCACCCTGCTTTCCCAACTGCACTGAAGTCAACCAATCCAAACGCTGCGGCGACAGCCGTACCGATGACCAGCCCGAGCAGGACGGCGATGGTACTGAGGAAACCACGGAAAAACCGGTAGATGAGGAGTATTAGCAGCAGCGTTCCGCCCGCGAACGCCAGGTTCTGGAGACTAACGAAATCGGGAGCTGCCGGATTGCCGCCACCAGCGGACTGAATAGCCACTGGCACTAAGGTGACGCCGATGATCGTGATGACTGTGCCGGTCACGACCGGCGGGAACAGGTGCAACAGCCGGCTGTAGTAGGGGGCGATCAGGAACGTGAAGATACCGGCGATGATCACGGCTCCGTAGATCGCGAGTAGTCCCGCCGTGCCACCACCCGCCGCGTTGCCTATGGCGATCATCGGTGCGACGGCGGTGAAGGTGACCCCCTGAATGAGCGGCAGCCGCACGCCTACCTTCCAGAAGCCGACAGACTGGATAATGGAAGCAATCCCACACGTGAAGAGGTCGGCGCTAATCAGTGCGATCAGTTGCGCGTTCGATAGGCCGATAGCCGCCGCGAGAAGCAGCGGTACAATGACTGCGCCCGCGTAAAATGCCAGTACATGCTGGAGCCCGTAGACAACCAGGCGCTCTACTGGCGGAACCTGGTCCACCGGGTGGATAGCGCCGGTGCGCCCCTTTCCCCTGAATCCTGAAAGAACACTTTGAATGCTAGCCATCCTCTAATCACTTGTCCTTTCTGCTGGCAAAGCCCGGTCAAGAGCGCTTCGCTCATGCTCTCCTGGCTCCAATCCAGCGTACTTGAATGAGCTTCTTGCCAAAAGGCAATAGCTTCTTGAACGATATATAGGTTTTTGGCGCTTGCTATTGCAGGCCTACTGTACATTTGCTCCATAAGGGCCGCCAGCACTCGCTCCGGGATCATCGGCTGCTGCGAGAGCCAGACGCCGGTTGCGTCATGGATGGCGCTGGCGACCGCCGGGGCAAAGCACGAGAGTGGCATCTCTGCCATCCCACGCGCTCCGAAGGGCCCATGAGGGTCGGCCAACTCCAGGATGACCGGCGTCACTTCCACCGGCATATCGAGCACCGTCGGCAGCAGGTAGGTGCTGAAGTAGGGCGTAAGCACCCGCCCATCCCGCACCTGGAAGTGTTCGAGCAGTGCATAGCCGAGTGCCTGCGCCAGGCAGCCCTCGATCTGCCCCTCCACCTGCTGGGGATTGATGGCCCGCCCCACGTCATGCACACTGATGATGCGCAGTACCTGCACCTGCCCCGTCAGCGTGTTGACCTCCACCTCCACTGCCTGCGCCGTATAGCCATAGCAGAAGTTGGGCCTCCCCGCTCCAGTCACGGGATCGAGCGGTGTCGTTGCCGGTGGTCGGAACTGCACCGTTTCCTCCGCGTAGTACTTCTCCGACTCGCTCCACTTCCTACGGACGGCAAGCGCTGCGTCATGCACAGCTCGCCCGGCCATGAATGTCAGGCGCGAGGCCGAGGCACTGCCCGCGTTGGGCGAGATACTGCTATCATCGGCAACCAGCGTCACCTTTTCTAGTGATACCCCTAGTGTCTCGGCGGCGATCTGCCGCATTGCCAGGTGTGTACCTTGCCCCACCTCGGCTGCGCCAATGCGCACCACGACCCGTTCGATCTCTGCCTCGCCGTAGATTTCCGCCGTCGCCGTCGCCTGCTCGGGGAAGCCAAACGAATAGCCTACATTCTTCAGTCCGCAGGCGATGCCAATGCCCCTGCGCAGGTATGGCGCCTGACCCTGGCGTGGTCGGCCATCGTAGCCCCAGCGCTCGCGCGCCTCTGCCACACAGCGCTCAAAGACCTCCCGCACAGTCACCCCCTCTGGCAGTGGCTGCTGCGTCGGCTCCAGATCGCCCTCGCGGTAGAGGTTGATCCGCCGCATCTCGACCGGGTCGATACCCAGCGCCTGCGCCAGCCGCGTGACCATGACCTCTGCAGCGAACTGAGACTGTGGACCGCCGAAGCAGCGGAAGGCTCCACAGGGAACATTATTGGTGTAGACCGCGTAGCCATCGACGCTGATATTGGGCACGTTGTAGCAGCCGCTGGAGAAGAGGGTCGCCACTTTGGTCACCTCCACACTGGTGGAGGCATAGGCTCCTCCATCGGCGATCACCTCGGCTTCCACGGCGGTGATGCGCCCATCCTTCCTGGCACCCCAGCGGCAGCGGACCGTCATGGGATGGCGCTTGTGATGGGCGATCATCGACTCCTCGCGGCTCCAGACCATCGCAACCGACCGCTGCAACTTCCAGGCCGCCAACGCCAGCAGGTGCTGGACAGAGAGATCCTCGCGACCACCAAAGGCTCCGCCAATCGCAGCATAGCGCACCACCACCTTCTCCTCCGGCAACCGCAGCATCGCAGCGATTTGACGGCGGTCCTCGTGCATCCACTGGCCGGCCGTCTCGATCACCACGTGGCCCTGTTTGTCGAGATAGGCGATGCCCGCTTCAGGCTGGAGGAAGGCGTGCTCCTGCCAGGAAGTACTAAACTCGCCGGCGAGCACCACATCTGCCTCGGCCAGTGCGCGCAACGCATCTCCTTTGCGGATGGGCATGTGCAACAGCACGTTGGAACCACGGTGTTCGTGCACCAGCGGCGCTCCAGGTGCCATCGCCGCACGCGGGTCTGTGAGCGCGGGCAGATCGTCATACTCGATCTGGACCAGCCCGGCACCAGCGACAGCAGCTTCCTTACTTTCCGCTGCCACCAGCGCCACTTTATCACCCTCGAAGCGCACGACATCGCCACAAAGGACTGGCTGGTCGGCATCGATAAGCCCGTGGGCATTGTAGGGTACATCACGTGCAGTCAGCACAGCTACCACTCCAGGTTCCTGAAGAGCAGCGCTCGTATCAATTGCCAGGATGCGCGCGTGCGGGCGATGAGCGAAGACGACCTGCAGATGGAGCATGCCTGATCGCACGAGATCAGCCGGGTAACGAGTCGTGCCTGTGACCTTGCCCAGCGCATCTGCTCGCGGGAGTGATGTGCCGATTAGATGAGTTGTCATGCTTGACCTCCTTTTGCAGGTTGTGCAGCCTGCGCCACCGCGTCTAGAATCTTGCGATAGCCGGTACAGCGACAAATATTGCCACTAAGGGCGACCAGCGTTTCATCAAGATTGGGATGGGGGAGTTCTTGCAGCAGTTTGGCGCCAGCCATCAGCATGCCCGGAATACAAAAGCCGCACTGTACCGCACCACAATCAATAAAGGCTTGCTGGAGCGGGTGCAGCTCGCCTCCATACGCCGCGCCTTGCGCCTCTCCTTCCGCTGAGAGACCCTCGATCGTGGTAATCCTGCCGTTATGCGCCTGCACTGCAGGAACCAGGCAGGACATAACGGCCTGCCCATTTAGCCAGACAGTGCAGGCCCCACACTCACCTTCGGCACACCCCTCCTTCGTTCCGGTCAGCCCGGCGTCCTCCCGCAGCATATTCAGCAGGGTCTTCCACTGAGAGTTGGCAATCAGGTAGGGCTTGCCGTTGATAACGGTGGCGATTGTGCCAGCAAATGGTCCAGATGGAGGTGTTGATTCGAGCTTCGCTTCATCGAGTTCGGTGTTCGCGTCCAGTAACACCGGTTGTGCCATCCATCCCTCAGCTTGTTTACCCGCAGCGATCTGCTGCAGCGCCTGGGTGACGAGGACGCCCAGTGTTGCCTGTCGATAGGTGGCTGAGCCGCGCACGTCACCAATGGGTGAGGCATCGTTCACGGTCAGTTGGCCCGCCTCGCGGCACACAGCTTCGTCGAGCGCTTTGCCCTGGAGATAGGTTTCTACAGTATGAGCATGAACAATCGTTGGAGCAACAGAGCCGAGTGTGATCCGCGCATCTATGATCGTTTCCTCGTCAAATGTCAAGATGATCGCGAAGTCAATCACTGAAATCGCCTGGGCCCGGCGCAATCCGAGCCTCACAAACATACCGCGCTGGTTGCTCTGCATTGCAGGTATGCGAATTTCGCGGATCAACTCATCGGATTGGAGAACCGTCTGCCGGAAGCCGGGGTAAAAATTTTCCAGCGCCACGATACGCTCGCTCCCGCGACGGACCAGCACGAGTTCCGCGCCCAACGCCATCAAAGCCGTGATCGTGTCATTTGCAGGTGAAGCCGTCATCAGGTTGCCGACGATGGTCCCACGGTTGCGAATCTGGGGTGCACCAACTACCCAGCAAGCTTGCGCCAATGGCAATGCATACTGCACACATGTGGAGGAGGCGATCACATCATTATGCGTGGTCAGAGCGCCTAAAAGGATGTACCGATTCTCCTCACGCATGTATTTGAGGTCGCGCAAGGCCGTAATGTCGATCAGCGTGGCGGTGGGTTTTACACCGCGTTGCAACTCTACCAGGACATCGGTGCCACCGGCTACAATTCGCGCCTTTCCTGCGTACTGCTCAAGCAGTTCCAGCGCTCCCTCGAGACTCGTCGGCTGTAAATAGTTTTGCCACATGATTATCTCCTTGTTTTCCAGATCGCCGTCGATAGGCTCTATCGCGTTGCTCATGGCCTAGCTTCCTCGATACGTGCTATAAGCCCAAGGCGATGTCAACAATGGCACATGGTAATGAATAGTAGGATCAGCAATACCAAACCGGATAGGAACACGATCCAGAAACGGGAACTTGCTCATCGTTCCCGTTTGCGCAGCAAAGTACTCACCCACAGCGAACACCAACTCATAGATACCGGCTATCAAATCATCATGTTCAAGCAGTGGCCCGTCTGTGCGTCCATCGGCATTCGTACGCACGGTTTTCAACAATCTATGTCCATTGCCTTCTGGATCCAGTCGCCACAGCTCAATCGTCATATCAGAGGCTGGGCAGCCCCGCGTTGTATCAAGCACATGTGTGGTGAGTCTACCAGCCATACTCACTCCTTCCGCCCGCATCAGCCTTTTCTGCTCATCGTCAGTTTGATCATGCCATAGGCCGGGAACGGATCGCTATACACTTTCTGTTCCGGATCGGTTTCAGACACGCCCATCGGGTCCCGTGTGCGATTTTGCCCATCAAAAGAGACCTCAGCCATCTGTGGGAAGCGCTCCAGGAGTCGCACTCCCATCTCATGGACCAGGTGTTGAATCGACTCGCTCACAAATTCATGGAAGACGACCTGCACCACATCACGTACTTGCTCGCTCGGGATATAATGCGACTGTATCTCATCAGGATCGCTATACTTCCAATAGACATCGAGGTAGATATACAATGGACGATCTCCCCGTTCAGGCAGTGTTGTGTAGGCATCGCGGACGAATTGAGTAAACGCGCTTCCGGTGACCTTCATTAATTGCAGCCCAACTCGCCCACAACGATGTCCAGTAATGATAGTGTTCTTGCCGTTGGATGCAAAATCGATGCTCACCATTCTGAAGTCATCGTTCGACCGTTTGAACAGCACCTTGCTGTCCTCAAAACCAGCAGAATTACCAAGGGGCACTCGAGATGGCGTGAAGGCAATTTCCCTCCCTGTCAGTCGCAACCGCTCCATCTGGGGATAGGTTGCCAGGAATTGGTGACCGAGCGCATCAAGAAACCCCTCGAGTGTTGACCCGTTAAATGCGAGTGCCTGCCGGAGGATAAAGTTCTTCATCGTGTCGGTCGCTACCACCATGCTATTGTCACCATGGGTATACGCTGGAAGGAAATTCTCCCCAAAGACCTCGACATCCACCTCCACAGCAAAGAGGACATTGCCTCTGCCAATGAATGCTGACTCGGGAATAGGTGCTACGCCCGTGAGTGTGGACGCATACAAGCGGTAGACAGGAACCTGGGCCTTGCCATAGCTGATCACATAATTGTAATTGTTCTCGACATTCATCACTGTCCTCCTTTAGCAGCTAACAAAACGTACTAACAATGGAAGTGGGTAATCCTGACCAGGCAGTCAAGCAGCCGAGAGCGGTATCTCCAGGCATCCGCCTCCTGCAGCCTTCACACTGTTCACACTACTCGACTCCATCCCAAAGAACGGTATCACGTAAACGATACCAGCAAATCTTGGCGATTTCATCAAGGGCGGTCTCGATCTCGCGGCTCTGGGAGTGCTGGAGACGAGTTGCAAAACCTGCCAGGATGCTTTCTTTCTTATTCTCGCGTACACAGATCACAAACGGAAAGCCAAACCGGCCATCATAGGCCCGGTTCAGTCGCGTGAAGGTAGCAATTTCCTCTGGTGAGAGTCGATCCAACCCTACAGATGCTTGTTCGTTGGTTGATTCTGGAGTCAATGTCCCAGCCAGGGCTGCCAGTCCGACGAGGTCCGGGTGCGCCTGGATCAGCGCCACTTGCTGCTCGACTGGTGCATGATACATGACCGTACACAAGGCCTCATGCAGGTGTGTCAGACTGTTAAATGGCCGGGCATGCCATGCCTGTCTGACAATCCACGGTGGTCCTTCAAAGAGCGAGCCGAAAGCCATGACAAAGCGCTCCTGGTCAAGCGTGTTGATCTCCTGAAGCGTCATCTGTTTGGGCATGATACCTGTTCCTTAGTTAAGGGTAAGCTTAACCACTTGTTACCTCGCGATATCCAGGAAAAATCCTTTGGCAGCGTTGACCGGTACTCCAAATAGAGCAAGAGTTGGTGGACTACTGATTTTTATTAAACGGAAAAGTATTTTCCACTATTTCAAGTATAACCATTACTTCAGAGGTTGTCAAGACGCCGTATTCCGTCATGTAAAATGTTACTAAGCTGGTACACTTCCATCAAATGAAAATGTTACCGAACGAGGGAAGCGATGCCAACACGAGACGAGATGACGATTGATGAAAGACGCAAGTATGTGAACCTGATGGCTGAACGCTATTGGAAGGCGAAGCGAAAAGAACGGAGCCAGTTGTTGAGCGAGATGGAGCAGGTGAGCAAGCTGCACCGCAAGCATTTGATCCGGTTGCTTAACGGGAAGAGCTTGGAACGCAAGAAACGCAGCACGCCGCGGAGCCGTACGTATGGGCCGGAAGTCGAACGGGTAGTCTTGCGGGTGTGGGAGAGCCTGGACTACCTCTGTGCCGAGCGACTGACCCCCAGTTTGGGGAGGACGGCAAAGCACCTGGCCGGCTTTGGTTCGCTGGTCTTGACGACCGAGGTGGAGAGCCAACTGGCGATGATCAGCCCCGCAACGGTGGAACGGATGTTGCGCAAGAACCGCGCGCGCAAGGCCCGTTTGCCGCGCACAGGCCCGCACCGAGCCAATCAGGTGACCAAAGGCGTGCCGATGGGACGCATTCCCTGGGACACCTCCGATCCAGGCCACTTCGAGACGGATTTAGTGCATCATGGGGGAGAGAGTGCGGCCGGGGAGTATGCCCACACCCTGCAACTGATCGATGTAGCCACCGGCTGGAGTGAGCGGGTGATGCTCTTAGGACGAGGCTATCAGGCGATGGAAGCGGCCTTCAAGCAGGTGATCGAGCGACTGCCTTTTCCCGTGAAAGAGCTGCATCCCGATAATGGGACGGAGTTCTTCAATTACCACCTGGTGCGGTTCTGGAAGGAGCGGGTGACGGGGGCCCACCTCTCGCGCAGCCGTCCGTACCAGAAGAATGATAACCGCCACGTGGAACAGAAAAACGACACCTTGGTGCGGCAGTACTTCGGCGAACTGCGCCTGGATACCCCGGAGCAAATCGCGGCAGGCAACGCGCTCTATGAGCGGATGTGGCGCTACTACAACCTGTTCCAGCCGGTGATGCATCGAGAGCGAAAAAACGGTGGAAGGGGACAAGGTGCGGCGCAAATGGGATGAAGCCCAGACGCCCTATCAACGTCTGCTCGCCACGGGAGTGCTCAGTCAAGAGCAGCAGGAGCGATTGCAGGCGCTCTATGAGCAGACCAATCCCCTGCTGTTGCGCGAAGAGATTTATCGGGGCTTGGCCGCCCTCTGGGACGGGGCACTGGCCCAGAGCGGGACGGCGGCCTAATGACAGAAAGGAGTGGGCTGCAAGCCCAAAAGCGGTGAGGGGGTCAAGGCGGCCCCGCTCGCGAGCGGGGCCGCCTTGACCCCCTCACCGCTCAGTAACATTTTCATTTGACGGAACCGTCATCGTTCGGTAACATTTTCATTTGACTTGACACGACGCACGGACTGTTTTTCTGACATCCACTCATAACTCACCTCCCATAGAATCTGAGCGAGGCAAGAAGCACCTTCGGCTCTGACCATCAAGTTCTTCCCCATGTGCCAACGAATCCATCTGTCTGATGTATGAGTGGATGCCAGTGTTTTATATGATTTTTTCCATTTCATACGCTATCTCCTACTTGACCATCATCTAAACATAAAGATATTCCATATAGTGGGCAATAATATTCCTCCAATAGGAATAAGCATTGGGTTATGCCAGAGACTAAAGGAGTGGTTTTGCGAACCGGTCTACGAGAGCAACTAGAAGCGCGCCCTGATGACAGCTTGGAAGAAATTTGCCAGCTATGGGAAACTGAGCGTGGTGTGAGGATGAGTATATCCACCATGAGCCGTGCAATCCACCGCTTGGGCTGGACGTGAAAAAAAGATGCGAGGTGCCAACGAGCGCAATGGAGAGAAGTGCGAGTCACAAACGAGCATGTTCATAACTGTTTCTGCTCGTCTACTCTACCGTAGCTTCTTTTTCAAGCGCCGATTTCTTTGGTAGTATGCAAGTCAAGCAATTTAGCGGAAAGGTCAGCGCTGGTGCGTTTTAGGTGCTGTATAAGGAATGGAACTCGCGTGCTATCTAGCCTGCTGCTCGGTCCAGAAATGCTCATTGCAGCTATGACCTTGCCTTCCGGGTCATATATCGGCACCGCAAAGCAGCGGACGCCCTCCTCCTGCTCTCCATTATCAATCGCATAGCCCTCTTGGCGAACCATTTCTAACTCCCGTCGCAGTTTATCAGGATCTGTAATAGTTTTGTAAGTCAATGCTGGTAGTCCCGTCTGCACAATGATAGAAGCTTGCACATTATCGGGTTGATATGCTAAAAGAACCTTACCGCACCCCGTACTATGCAACGGAACCCGGTTGCCAAGCTCAGTAAACATGCGTACCATACGTGCGGATTGGGCCTGGGCCACATACACTGCTTTATCTTGTTCCATTATTACAATATTGGCTGTCTCACCGCTTATCTCTACGAGTTGGCGTAGGAAAGGTGCCGCAATCTCGGCCCAATTCAACGTCTGGGGATTTGTGCCAGCCAATAGACGGGCTGTGGAACCAAGCGCATACCGGCGCCTGCCGCTATCACGCTTCACGTACCCACGAGCTACGAGTGTCATAAGGAGCCGATGAACAGTACCAACAGGTTGACCACTGGCAGCACTCAACTGGCTAATCCCCATCCAGTCCGACGATCGAGCCAGCAATTCAAGCAGATCAAGGGCGCGCTCAACAGACTGTACCCCATTCATTAACATACTTTCCGATTTACCACGTGTTTTTGCCACGTATTTTCTCCGTATTTTCTGTTTAGACTGAAGGATAATGATCCCTTTATGCTTCCACACACTTATTTTTTCTATTAGGTGGAAAAGTATGCTCTAATTATACCACAACAGGAGGGGGGTAACACAATACGGAAGGAAATGGGGGAGAATGGAACTAACCAGAACCCTCTACTACACAGGGGGTTGGTCGCTTATTTCGTCAATCTCTACTCTACTTGGTGGATATCGATAGCAAACAGGATGATCGTGTGCTAGCTGCCACGAAGTCAGGATGCGCTTCCCAGACCAATGAGGTTGCTCCATGGAGAGCTGTCACACGGTCATGATTTCGCATACAGCGCTGGCACATTGAACTCACTTGCGACAGGATCTATGCCTCGGTGATCGAGCAAGACATTCAAGCAGGTCAAGAATGTACTCAAACATATCACGAGATGCTTCCACTATGTCCCCTCGTTTCAATGACGGGTGAACTTCTTACACATACATCATGCTCCTGGGGAACACCCCGTCTTACAGAAAACCGAGCGGGAAAGCCCCGTTGCATGCATGCCGGGGATGAACCGCCGTTCCTTTGAAAGCGGAGGGGATGAGGGCGAAGCAGAGCGTCGGCCCAAACGGCTGACATCCACTCATAACTCAAGACGGCCGCCCAACGTAGTAATAAGGAGAAGACTTGTGACACAATGAGGAGGAAGAAAGATGGAGTGGAAGACCACCTGGAACGACCCACTGACGAGCTATTTAGCCCCGTACCACGACTTGATTGGAGATAAGCGGACCCGCACCACGTTTGATGAGACGATTCGAGGCATGATGGGAGCCGGGAGCTTGATTTGCCAACAGATTGCCGTGCATTCACCTGTGCTGGCCACGGCGAAGAAGGGCGCGCAACGCATCATTCGTCTCGCCAGTGGAGAGAGTACTCAGCGCTGGGAACTGGATGCTGCACACTTAACCAAGCAGTTACGCAAGGCGGTGGTAGAGCACTTAGGACAGGCACCTGAGGAGGAACTGTGGTTGGCGGCGAGATCATTGGCGCGGATCTGGGTCCTGCGACGCTCGCGCTCGTGCCACGTCAGGGGCAGGCCAGCCTCGTGCTCTTCTGTGAAGAACTGGCTCCCGACGAGAAGGAGATCCGTCGCCTGCAGCGCAAAATGGATCGACAAAGACGAGCGGCCAACCCGCAGCACTACGATGAGCGAGGACGCGTGAGGAAGGGTGGCAAGAAGGGCCTGCGCTGGAAAAGCTGCCAGAGCTACCAGAAAACCCGGCGGCGGAAGGCCACGAAAGAACGCAAGCTGGCGGCTCATCGCAAGAGTCTGCATAGGAAAAAAGCGCATGAGATCGTGGCGGTGGGCAAGACCATCATCACCGAGAAGATCTCCTACAAAAGCTGGCAGAAACAGTACGGAAAAAGCGTGGGCCTTCGGGCACCAGGGATGTTTGTTGAGCAGTTGAGACGCACCGTTGCAAGCACGGGCGGCACCCTGATCGAAGTCTCCACACGTAAGAGCAAGTTGTCGCAATTGTGTCACGGCTGCGGCCACTGCGTCAAAAAGCCCCTGCACGAGCGGATGCATCAGTGTGGCTGTGGCATCGGTCCAGTGCAACGCGACCTGTATTCCGCCTTTCTGGCGGCCTATCTCGATCCAGCAGATCCTCTCCCCTCATGTGCCCGGTATGCAGCGTACTGGGAAGGTGCCGGGGTGGGCGGGGAGGCGCGCCTGCGGGCAGCACATGAGCGAGTTGTCCAACGTGCGAAAGAGGGGCAGAGCTTGCCCCAAAGCATGGGCATCCCCCGTGCCGGAGCGCGTCTGCCTAGAAGTTCGAGCCAACCCACACCAGAGCCCGTCTTGCTCCTACGACGAGGAAGGCTGGAAGCGT
>VBHI01000072.1 GCA_005881495.1 Chloroflexota bacterium | reverse complement strand
ATGAACGATAAACTCAGAATAAGCGCTTCACTCCTTCTCCACTTCGCGTGCGGCCTGCACCAGCGCCCATATTTTCTCTGGCGTGAGCGGCATATCTATAGCCTTGATGGCAAGAGGTGAGAGAGCGTCCAGCACAGCATTGACAATCGCTGGTGGAGCGCCGATACAGCCAGCCTCGCCGACACCTTTGGCGCCCAGCGGGTTGTTGGGTGAAGGAGTCTCGATGAAAGCAGTAACTATCTCCGGTACCTGCCCGGCAATCGGCAAGGTGTAATCCAAAAGTGTACCACTGAGTAGCTGCCCATCCTGATCATAGAGAACCTCTTCATAAAGAGCCTGGCTGATGCCCTGCGCCAGCCCGCCATGTATCTGAGCTTCGGCCAGGTAGTGATTGAGCACACGCCCACAGTCATCCACCGCCACATACGTGAGCACATGCACTGCGCCCGTTTCGGTGTCAACCTCGACCACGGCAAGATGAGCGCCAGATGAGTACGTTGCACCGGGTGGACTAAAATCGCGCCACGCTGCCAGCCCTTCGATAGGAGTACCATTAGCAGGGTTTGGTGGGTCTCGCTCAATCAAGTCTGGCTGCTCCTCGACCAGGCGAGCGAGTTCGCCTATTTCAACCGCTCGCGTTGGAACGCCTCGCACCGTTACGCGGCCATCCTCCATCAACAGGTCTGTGGGAGCTACTTCCAGTACCTGCGCAGCGAGTTGTAAAGCTTTCGCACGAACGGCCTGGGCAGCAAGCAACACGGCGGACCCTGCCACCTGCGTGATTCGACTGCCGTATGTGCCAACGCTATAGCCAGGCAGCGCACTGTCATTCATGCGGACTTCCACCTTTGTGGCAGGCAAATCCAATGCGCTTGCCGCTCTGTGGATGAGCTTTCACGTAAAGTGAGACAGACCCAGACCAATCCCCAGCAACTTGCTGTTAGCAGTCTCTCTGTACTCCCGCTGTTGAGCACGCCAGCCCGTGTAATCAGCTAATTCAAGCGCGCGGTCAAGGGCTGCCTGGTAATTACCGCTATCGTACCGAAGTCCAGTCACAGTTGTATAGGGGAAGGCTTGGGGAGCAATAAAATTGCGGCGGCGCACCTCTGCTGGATCCATGCCCAGCTCATAGGCAATGCGATCCATGGTGCGTTCCAGGATGTAAGCAGCTTCTGGTCGTCCCGCGCCTCGATAGGGCGCCGTCGCGACTTTATTGGTGAAAACGCCCACCATCTTGCTCTCTACGGCCTGTAGTTGATAGGGCCCGCACAGCATTGATAGTATACGGCTGGGTACCATTGCGGTTAAGGATGAGAGAAAGGCGCCAAGATCAGCGATAGATTGTACTCTCAAGCCAAGCAGTTTTCCGCTGTCCTGAAAGGCAGCTTCGATAGAGCTGATCAGTCCCCGTCCCTGCGATTGGGCCTGTAAATTTTCGCTGCGACTTTCAATCCACTTGACGGGCCGTCCAAACTTAACCGCCAGGAGCGCGGCGACAATCTCTTCGCCTAAAAAGCTGTTTTTGGCTCCGAAGGCGCCACCCACCTCTGCATTGTGTACCTTGATGTGACTGCGATCAAGACCAAGAAATTTCGCCAGCGTATCCCGCACCCTGAAGACTGCTTGAGATGACACCCAGGCCGAGAGTTCGCCACTGGATGGGTCGAAATCGAACATACAAGCACGTAGCTCAAGTGAACTGGGCGCGAGCCGCTGGTTAACGACACGCAGGCGAACTATCCGGTCAGCCTGCTCGAAAGCGGATGATATATCGCCCCCGCCTGCTTCCTGTAAGAAAGCGATGTTAGAGCTAATTTCATCATAAAGGAGTGGTGACCCTGGCTCAAGGGCTGCCTCCGGGTCAACCACCACGGGTAATGGCTCATATTCGACTTCTACCAGATCGCGAGCATCCAAAGCGGCCGGCAGACTCTCGGCTAAAACCACCGCTACTGGATCACCCACGTAACGAACACGATGTACAGCCAGTGGTCGGCGTTCTGGCTTTCTCAGGCCAGGTAGCGGAATTGTATCAAGAGTGGGCATGCCACTGACCAATTCCTTACCTTCAAATACTGTTATAACGCCAGGTAGCGTTCGCGCCGTGTCGAGTTGGATGCCTGTAATCCTGGCGTGAGCATAAGGGCTGCGCACCACAACCATATACAGCACCGGAGGTCGCCCCGCCGGTGATCTCAGATCATCTACGTAGTGAGAGAGACCGGTGATGAGACCGTAGTCTTCTCTGCGGCGTTCCAACCCCAACCTTTGAAGACGCTCATTCATGAGGCGGCTACTTCTTCCATGGAACCTTTAAATAATTGTTTGATCATCATACCATTTCTTTGCCAAACAGTCAACTTTTTCTTTCCCGGTTCCCCATCCTCCGCGGTGATCTATTAGGGCGTATTTTGTTGAGCATCGATAGCAGATCGGCTTTAGAAGTGGTCGCAATGAATGAATAACTTTATACTAACTATGCAATTTACCCTGCGGGACGACGTAGCTTGGGTAAAAAGCGCTTGACTCGAAGAGAATAATTTGGTATGATCATTGAACAATCACTTGATTTGTCCAAAGCGCCATCTAGCAGGAATAGAGTTATTTGCGGGGGGAACAGCTTGTATACACCGGTTCAATCAATCAAAGTTTTTGAGCAGATAGCGGATCAAATCGAACAACGCATTCTGAATGGCGAACTTCGTAGCGGAGACCGTTTACCAACCGAACGTGTTCTGGCTGAGCAATTTCAAGCCAGCCGCACCGCCGTACGTGAAGCGATGAAAATTCTGGCCCAGAAGGGCCTTGTCGAGATGCGCCCCGGCCGGGGGACGATCGTCATCAATGGCGCACCAGAGGCCATGCAGAACTCGATCGGCCTGGTGATGAAACTGCAGGTAGGTGAAGTGGGTGGCTCAGACAATTTAGTTGAAGTCCGCGAGATATTAGAAACTGAGATTGCCGCGCTGGCAGCCGCGCGAGCAACGGAAGATGAGATTGCTGCCATGCGCGAGGCAATAAGAGTGATGGACGTAAGCCTCAGCGACGCAGACGCATATATAGCAGCCGACAACCAGTTCCACCGGGCCCTGGCGAAAGCGACCCAAAACTCCCTTATTCTCATCCTTATAGACTCCATCGTGAACCCTTTGAGTGAACAACGCAAACACATTTTTGCCGTTGAAGGGGGCCCGGAACGCGGGCAATTTCATCACAGGCGCATCCTTGAAAGCATTATCCGGCGCAATCCTGAGAACGCGCGCGCAGCTATGCACGCCCACTTGCAACAAGTCCGCGAAGACGTAAGAGCTTCTCCTAAACACAAAAGCTAGCTGTTGTTTATTGTCCGATTCAGTCAAGTTGGAGGTAGTTATGGCCAATCTTGGATTTGTCGGGTTAGGAGCCATGGGCGGTCGCGTAACGAAGCGACTCCTTGATGCCGGTCACACTGTTACAGGATACAATCGCACAAAGTCGAAAGCACAGTGGTTGTTAGACTATGGTATGCGCTGGGGCGAGACACCGCGCGCGGTAGCAGAAGCGGCCGATGTTGTCTTCACCATGGTGACAAATACTGCCGCTCTGCAAGAAGTAGTAGGTGGGCATAATGGCATTCTGGCCGGCCTGGAAAAAGGCAAGATTTATATCGACATGAGCACCATCAGTCCGGTCACCTCAAAAAATCTCGCCGCACGAGTTGCTGAAAAAGGCGCGCATATGCTCGACTCCCCAGTGTCGGGCAGCGTCATTACTCTCGAGCAGGGCAACCTCTCCCTCATGGCCGGCGGTGAAAAAGCCATCTTCGAGCAGGTCAGACCTATCTTGCTGGATATCGGTCCAACAGTAAACTATGTGGGTACAAATGGCCAGGCCGTCTTGATGAAGATCGCCATCAACCTTAACCTGCAGGTGCAAATGGTGGGTTTCTGCGAGGGTTTGCTGCTGGCTGAGAAGGCGGGTATTCCTCGTGAAACAGCTATCGAGGTGATGCTCAACAGCGTCATCGCATCGCCTTCTCTCAAGTACCGTATTCCATTCATACTCAACATGCCGGACGAAGCCTGGTTCAACGTGAATATGATGCAGAAGGACATGCTGCTGGCGCTTGAAATGGGTAGGGAACTCGATGTGCCCCTGCCAACAACAGCAGCCAGCAACGAGCTTCTTACTGCCGCCAGGGCCCTGGGATTAGCGCGGCAAGACTTCGCTATCGTCTACAAGGCACTGGCAAAAATGTCCGGCTTGGACGATTAAATCGTGTACGTTATTTCACTATGGATCTCTTTCATGGAGAGGAGCAATGTCGCAACCGATTGGATCCCATGCAGATAATCCTGTAGATGGCACTCACCCTTCAGACGGCCAGCTCGTTGCAGAACCCCGGGTAATAGAGAGTGAGCATGCGCAGTGGTTATCTATGTATGAGCAGATGCTCAAGATTCGTATTTTCGAAGAGCACGTGAACGGATTGTATCTGAGCGCCAAAATGCCTGGCCTGGCCCACCTCTACGTCGGCGAGGAGGCAATTGCTGTCGGCGTCTGTGCGGCCTTGCGCCGCGATGATTATATCACCAGTACTCACCGGGGCCACGGACATTGCCTGGCTAAGGGGGCTTCAGTCGACCGCATGTTTGCTGAGCTACTGGGAAAGGAAGCCGGCTACTGCCGCGGGAAGGGCGGTTCCATGCATATCGCTGACCAGGATACCGGCAACCTGGGCGCGAATGCAATCGTCGGAGGAAGCGCAGGCATCGCTACAGGCGCTGCCATGTCTTGCAAGATGCGCGGCAGCGACCAGGTGACGGTCTGCTTCTTTGGCGATGGAGCGCTTGGCCAGGGGATATTGTACGAAGTAATGAACATGGCCTCGCTTTGGAAGCTCCCGGTCATCTACGTCTGCGAAAACAACCAGTACAACGAATACACGCACCACTCCGAGACCACTGCTGGCGAGATGGTTGCCAGGGCCAAAGCCTTCGGCATTCTGTCAGAAGAAGTCGATGGACAGGATATTCGCGCTGTATATGCGATAACGCAACGCCTGGTGGAAAGGGCCCGCCATGGTGACGGGCCAGCTTTCATGCTCTGCAATACCTACCGCTTCTTGGGACACCACGTTGGGGATATACAGCGATCCTATTACCGCTCCAAAGAAGAGGAAGATTACTGGATTACGGAACGCGACCCGCTGAAGTTGCTTGCCGCGTGGATGGTTGAACAGGGGGTTGATAGCGGGGCGTTTGAGCAGATCGAACAGCGGGTACAGGCCGAAGTCGAGGCGGGAGAACGCTTTGCGCTCAACGCGCCCTATCCAGACCCAGGCGAGGTAGAGCAAGATGTCTATGCTTAGTACTGCGGCAAACCAGCATGCCGGCAGGGGCGTGCGTGAGATTACGCTTGGCCAGGCCATTCGTGAAGCTTTAGCCGAGGAAATGCGTCGTGATCCACGTGTTTTCATCATGGGCGAAGATGTGGCCGAAGCCGGCACTGCATTCAAAGTGCTTACAGGCCTGGTCGAAGAGTTTGGGACCTCGCGTGTGATTGATACACCTATCTCTGAAGCAGGTATTACCGGACTGGGAGTGGGGGGTGCCATGACCGGCATGCGTCCCATAGTCGACATCATGTTCGGTGATTTCATCACGCTGGCGATGGATCAAATCGTGAACCAGGCTGCGAAGGTGCACTACATGTCCGGCGGCAAGCTCAAAGTACCTCTGGTAGTGCGAACCACGTTAGGGGCCACGCGCCGCACCGCTGCCCAGCACAGTCAGAGCCTGCACGCCTGGGTCAGTCATATCCCTGGCTTGAAAGTCGTGCTGCCCTCGACTCCCTACGACGCAAAAGGATTGCTGAAAACGGCCATCCGCGATGACAACCCGGTGATCTTCTTTGAAGACAAAATGATGTACCAGTTGAAAGGTCTCGTACCGGAGGGTGACTATACTATCCCCTTCGGTGTCGCTGACATCAAACGACCAGGTACGGATATTACCCTTGTCGCGACCAGCAGCATGGTACAGGTCGCGCTGGAAGCGGCAGCGCTTCTGGAGAAGGTCGACATCAGCGTTGAAGTTATTGATCCTCGAACCACATTCCCCCTCGACATGGTTACCCTTATCGAATCTGCCAAAAAGACCAGCCGTGCCATCGTGGTAGATGAAGGCTACGAGCGCTACGGTGTGACGGCTGAAATCGCAGCCGTGATCGCTGAAGGGGCATTCTACTACCTGGACGCCCCGGTCAAACGTATGGGGGCAATGGATGTGCCGGTACCATTCTCACCGGTACTGGAAGATCTGACTGTCCCTACGGCAAGCACTGTCACCGAGCTAGTGAAAACATTATGCGGTCGAGTCTAAACAATACGAGTAAAGGAGAAAAGTCATGGCAAGTAAAACATATGGCTTAATGGGCGTCGACTGGGAGGAACGGGTAAATTTTGAGCGGCTGCGCACTGAGCGGCTGGCACGTATCACCAGACTGCTCAAAGAGTCGGAGATGGGCGCATTACTCTGTTTCGATATGACGAATGTGCGCTACATCACCGCTACCCACATTGGTACATGGGCAATGGACAAGCTGGCTCGCTTCACGTTGCTGCCACAAGACGATGAGCCGATTGTCTGGGACTTCGGTTCAGCGGCCCGGCACCACCAGCTCTACTGTCCGTGGCTCGGTGAACGTTCACGCGCCGGTATCTCTACCTTACGCGGCGCGATGCTGCCCGAAGCTGGTCGGGCTGAAGACGTGGCTCGTAAGATTCGCATCGAACTGGAGCAGCGCGGATTGCTCCATGAACCCCTCGGTGTTGATGCGATCGAACTGCCGGTGTTATTTGCCTTGCAGGCTGAAGGCATCAAGGTAGTAGATGGACAGCAGTTGATGCAACAGGCCCGCTTGATCAAAACACAGGACGAGATTACACTACTCAACACCGCCTGCATGATGGTAGACGCAGCTTACGACGAACTGTATCGCGCCATGAAGCCGGGCATACGTGAGAACGAGTGCGTTGCTCTTGTGAGTAAAGTTCTGTACGACATGGGATCAGAGCACGTAGAAGGCGTGAACGCCATTTCTGGCGAGCGCTGCAGTCCGCATCCACATGTCTTTAGCGACCGTGCGTTACGTCCAGGTGATCCGGCCTATTTCGACATCCTGCACAGCTACAATGGATATCGTACCTGCTACTACCGCACTTTCGCCATTGGCAGCGCCTCGCAGGCAATGGTAGATGCCTACAAACACTGCCGCGATATCCTCGATGTCGCAATTAACTCGATCAAACCGGGTGTGACCACCGCCGATATCGTCAAGCTCTGGCCCAAAGCAGAAGAGTTTGGCTTCCCGAATGAGGAGGCTGCTTTCGCGCTGCAATATGGCCATGGCGTAGGGCTTTGCATCTGGGAGAAACCTATTTTCAGTCGCCTGGTCTCTCTTGACCACCCTGAGGTGATCAAAGAGGGCATGGTTTTCGCCCTTGAAACCTTCTGGCCGGCTTCTGATGGTTGGTCTGCAGCGCGCATAGAGGAACAGTTGATCGTCACAAAGGATGGTTGCGAGGTCATTACCCGCTTCCCGGCGGAGGAACTGCTCATCGCGGGTATCCGGTATTACACTGCTACCGGCCCATTACCCACAACGCGTGAATCCCAATCGAACCTGAACGTACAGTTCAACGGCACCCGTCCCGCAGCCGCCGTTGCAGGTACGGGCGATGGAAGAAAAAGATAAGAGCCCTTAAAGGCAACTGAAGAGTAACGAAACTCTACCCCAACATTTCTACAGGAGACCTACGATGGCTACAAATGTCATCCTACCAGCGCTGGGGATGTCGCAAGACACGGGCAAGATACTGCAGTGGCTTAAACACGAGGGTGAGCAGGTTGCGAAGGGCGAACTACTGGCAGAGATCGAAACCGACAAGGCAACGGTTGAGATCGAAGCGCCAGCAGATGGTATCCTTGCTCGCATTTCGGCCGCTGCCGGCGACGATGTCCCGGTTGGGAAGGTAATAGCTACCATCCTTGCTCCTGGAGAAATAGCCTCAGGTTGAAGCAACTCGCCAGGTGGCTATGGCTGCCAGCCCGCTGGCCTCGCGTATAGCTGCAGAGCACAACCTGGATTTGAGCGAGGTAGCATCGGCCGGAATGCGTATTCAAAAGGCCGATGTACTGACATATCTTCAGGACCAGGAAAAAGCCTCGTCTGTAATAACCGGTCCCCACTTGACGACGAACATGCCTCCCCGCTTCCCCCCAGCTTCTCCCAAAGCCCGGCGCTTGGCGGCCGAGCAGGGAAAAGACCTGGCTGTCATTATGGGTACTGGACCGGGGGGCGCAGTGCTGGCGGCAGACGTTTTAGCTGCTATTGTACAAGCGCCTCTTACCACAGTAGAAGTTGCCGGGGTCGTTCCAGCAGCAGAAAGGTCTGCGGCTATTGCAAGTGGGTCTCACGAGTTGGCCCTGAGTAACACCTGGCGCATTATGGCGGAGCGTACAACACAGAGCTGGACGACTGTACCACACTATTACCTTGTGCGCGAGGTCAATGCGAGCCGGCTCATCACCTGGCGTGAGCAAATCCTGAAGCGGTCCACCGAAAAAGTAACGTACACCGACCTGCTGGTGAAAATCGTCGCGGCGGCGTTGAGAATGCATCCCCGCGTCAATGCTTCGTGGAGTGAGGGCAAAATAATCCTGAAGCAGGAAGTACATGTAGGATTAGCAGTAGCCATTGAAGAAGGATTGGTTGTCCCGGTTATTCACCTGGCGGATACCCTCGGCCTGGGCGAGATTGCACGCCAGCGCACGGAGCTGGTAGCAAAAGCGCAAGCCGGGAAACTCCGTCCACAGGATATAAGCGATGGGACCTTCACGATCACTAACCTGGGTATGTACAACGTCGATGCATTCAATGCCGTCATCAATCAACCACAGGCAGCTATCCTGGCCGTAGGTCGCATAACGGAGCGTGTTGTGCCCATCAATGGTCAACCAGCAGTTCAGCCCATGATGGTGCTCACTCTCTCTTGCGACCATCGCGCCGTAGATGGCGCACGAGGGGCGCAATTCCTGGATACTGTCGCAACCTTCATAGAGGAACCACTGGGGCTTTTCTATTAAAGTGACAGCGAAATTGTGAGCTCATCAATAAAAGAGACGTAGTAAAGGAGGGAATGTGCAAAAGCTCGAGTTGTGTCCGCCAATTCCCTAAAAACGGCACAACATATTTGCTCAAACACCACATCAGTGGCGTTAAGAAACCAGGGGTAAACATCGTGGTTACCCTGTAGAACAAAGGAGGACAACCGTGTACAGACGAACCGCCTTATGGCAACAGCCAATTGTGAAGATAGTTGGCGTGTTGATCGCAGTACTTATCGTACTCAGCGCCTGTGGTGGCAGTACCAGTACTACTGCTACTCCGACCGGCACAAGCCAACCCAAAACACCCATCAAGATCGGTATTTCATTATCGCTTACTGGCGACTTCTCCGCCGATGGCAAGGCCTTCCAACAGGGGTATCAACTGTGGGCAGATACCGTCAACAAAAATGGTGGCGTACTTGGTCGCCAGGTCACATTGGATATTGCCAACGATGCCAGCAGCACGACGCAGGTCGTCACCAACTATCAGAAACTGATCACGGTGGACCATGTTGATGCGGTGTTTGGGCCATTCTCCACTAAGCTGACGAAACCGGCATCAGTGGTGGTCGCCCGCTATGGTTATGCGATGATCGAGGGCGCCGGTGGCGGCCCCTCTGTCTTTACCCAGGGGCTGCACAACCTGTTCGACGTTTCCCCGCCTGTAGCTAATCTGCTGGTCAGTTTTACGCAGTATCTCCTGTCTTTGCCGGCAGGGCAGCGGCCCACAACAGCAGCCTATGCCACACAGAATGATCCATTTACCCAGCCACAGGTAGATACCGCGAAACAGTTGCTGGAACAGGGCGGTGTCCAAACTGTTTCCTACCAGGTGTACCCATCAGAAACCACCGACTATACGCCAATCGCACAAAAGATGATCGCCTCAAAAGCACAGGTCATAGTTACAGGCACATTGCTGAACGATATTGTTGCATATATACAGGCTTTCAAGCAGCAGCACTATAACCCGCAGGCCCTCATCGCGACAGCGGGACCAGACCAGGGTAAACAGTTTACTGACGCCATTGGAGGACCAAATGCTGCTGAAGGCATATTCGTGCCGAACGGCGGATGGTATCCCTCGATCAATACTTTCCAAAATGCGCAAATGGTGAAGGACTACCTGGCGAAGTACGGTGGTACCGCCGATGGAATTAGCTCCGACGTGGCAGAGGGTTTCGCAGTAGGACAGGTGTTCCAGCAAGCGGCTAACAATAGTAACAGCATCGATAATACGAAACTCATCTCTCAACTCCACTCGGGCAAAACGTACCAGTCTGTACAGGGACCGGTGAAGTTCAATGATCAGGGTGAGAATGTTCTGGGGACAGGCTACCTGTTCCAGTGGCAAAAAAGCTCACTGCTCTCGGTATATCCGGCATCTCAGGCAACGGCCCCCCCGGAGTATCCCAAACAGAACTGGCCCTAGTGTTTCATTTCGTTTATCGTACAAGGCATGAACGTTGGGTAGGAGCAGAGCCTGCTGCTCCTACCCTTTCCCATAGTGTATATTCATTACTAAGTAATCCGTCGAAACTTTAGCGGGAAATAAAAAGGGAATGTGTGTGGACACCCCACGCCCAGGCAAAGGACTCCGTCCTCTGCACTCCTGGTTTTGGAATTAATGGATTAGCAAAGATGGAAAGAGGACTTATGTTTGGACTCATTGTTGAAGCAATCGTTCTCGGCATATTAACCGGAGGAGTCTATGCCTTGATGGCATCAGGGCTGACGCTGGTGTTCGGAGTAATGGATATCATCAACGTTGGGCAAGGCGCCCTGGTTATTCTGGGTGCATACCTCAGCTATTACCTGGAACAGCAATTCCACATCGACCTGTTTTTGGGATTACTTATCACTATGCCGTTAATGTTTGGCCTGGGTCTGCTGATCGAGTTTCTATTTATCCGCCCGATCAAGCGCGACCGCACCATGCTCTCCATCCTGGTGACATTCGGAGTAGCGCTAATTATTGAGGGCACTCTCAATCTCATATTCACGGCTAATAACGTCAAACTGCAAGCCTGGTATATCACGGCGTCATTTCAGGTAGGTGGGTTCTATCTCCCCTACATTTATGTGTTTAGCTTTCTGCTGGCAGTGGTACTGCTGGGTGGACTCTATCTGCTGCTCTATCGTACCAAATTTGGTTTTAGTCTGCGCGCCTCGATGCAGAATCGCACGTCAGCTGAACTGATTGGCATCAATGTCGAGCGAGTCTCTGCGATTACCTTTGGCATTGGGATCGGGCTGGCCGCAGCCGGAGGCATGGCGTATGGGGCGACCAACGCCTTCAATGCTGGCAGCGCATATGACCTGATCTCGCGCCTGCTGGCCATCATTATCTTCGGCGGTATGGGCAGTTTACAGGGCGCGCTGATTGCTTCTGTAGGCATGCTGGTGATTGAAGACGTTACGGCGGTGGTCTGGTCGCCGGTCTGGGCCAGCACCGTCTTTTTTATCCTGCTGGTGGTTATCCTGCTGGTCCGTCCACAGGGATTGTTCGGAAAGGCGGAGGCAAGAAAGCAATGAGGATGTTCAAAGCGGTCGGGCTGCTTGCGCTGCTGGCCATTGCCATCGCCTTCCCACTGGTGTTTCCAAATCCAGCCGTGACCACCATCGCGCTCTTTGCCTTGATGTTCGCCGCCGCCGCCAGCGGCTGGAATATCTTTTCTGGCTATACGGGCTACATCGCCCTGGGTCATGCCGTCTACTTCGGTCTGGGCGCCTATGCGCTGGCTATTATGTGCCAGGACTGGCATATTCCTGGCGGCTATTTACCTTTCTTGCTCGTTCCCGTAGCTGGCCTGGTGGCAGCGGCCTTCGCTATTCCCCTGGGTTGGATCTCGCTGCGAGTGCGGCGGCATACCTTTGTGGTGATTACTATTGCCGTGTTCTTTATCTTTCAGTTGTTGGCTTTCAACCTGACACAAATCACCAATGGTTCCATCGGCCTGGGTTTTCCCATCCCTATCGATTGGTTCGGTAATGTCAATAATTTCCCGTTCTACAATTTCCCGTTCTACTACGTAACATTAGCCATTCTACTGCTGGCAATTGCCATCTCGTGGTGGGTGCGCAACTCTAAATACGGCCTGGGACTGCTGGCCATCCGCGACGACGAGGACCGGGCGCTGGGCCTGGGTGTGAAAACTGGCCCGTCTAAACTGGCGGCTTTTGTCATCTCCGCATTTATAGTGGGTATGGTGGGGGCTACTTGGGCTTATTACGTAGAGGCGATCTATCCGGACACCGCCTTCGACGCCCTCTTTGACGTGGCGATTGCGTTGATGGCTTTCCTGGGTGGCCTGGGGACGATTTCTGGCCCCATCCTGGGCGCTCTGCTGCTGGAATCAACTCAACAATACTTCGCCTTGCAGTTAGTCTCTCCTGGCTATTACCTGATTGCCTACGGGGCGCTGTTCCTGGTGGTTATGCTGCTTTTACCCAGGGGCATCATCCCTACATTGAACGAGCGCTGGGCCAAATTCAAGGTCACCCGTCTCCAGCGCCAGCAAGATAGCGGCGCTATCGTCACTGCGCTTCCCACACCCGGTGATGGGGCTGAAAACGTTGATAGGAAGGAAGAGATTAACTTATGAGCTTATTGGAAGCGCAGGGCATCTCTGGGAGATTAGAGAGATGTTCCTGAAATTATCCAATATCCATGCAGGTTATGACGGGGGCGATGTGCTTAAAGGCATCGGCCTGACTGTGGAGCAAGGCACAACTACCTGTATCGTCGGCCCCAACGGAGCAGGCAAGTCCACCGTGTTGCGCGTGCTTAGCGGACTGCTGAAACCACGGCTGGGCGAAATTTTCTTTAATGGTCGCTCTATTGTTGGCCTGACCCCTCGTCAGATTCTGGCACTGGGAATAGTGCAGGTGCCGCAAAGTCACAGCCTGTTTCCCAGCATGTCGGTGCGGGAGAACGTGCGGCTCGGAGCTTATATGCTGCATGATGCGGCACTCGTGGAGCAGCGTTTGCACGAAGTAGAGGAGATGTTTCCCGTAGTGAAAACGCGCGCACGGGACAAAGCAGGCAACCTGTCAGGAGGACAGCAGCGCCTGGTGGAGTTTGCGCGCTGCCTGATGCTGGACCCGCGTTTGATTATGTTGGATGAACCATCGATGGGGCTGGACCCCCGGACGTTCAAACAGGTGATTGAGACTATCAAGGTGATGCAAAGTAGTGGCAGGACGATCATCCTCGTTGAACAAAACGTACGCACGGGCCTGAGCCTCGCCACGAATGGGATCGTGATGGAGAGTGGACGTGTGCGGCTAGAAGGCTCGCACACCGACATCCTGAACAACCCCGAGATCGGCCGCCTCTACCTGGGAGGAACGCTCTCTAATGCGTAATATACCTCGGAAAGGACGATGAAATGGCAAGAGACGAATTTGTACAGAGCGCGATAGATAACTGGGCTCCCAGGTTTATTTCCAACGGGGTGGACGCTAACGACTTCCAACGCATCACAAACAGCGTCGAGCGCTGGGATGACTGGTGCCAAAAATGGTCTGAGTGCGGGTTTATGCATGAGCAGATGGGGGAGAAAGCTGAAGCACAAAACCAGTATGTATCAGCGGCCTACCATTATTTCCACGCGGCGATCTCCTACCACTTCGGAAAGTATTTGTTTGTGCGCAAACCGCAAGAGCTCCGTGTAGCTCATGAGCATGTCGTCAACAACTACCAGAGAGCATTGCCCTTTTTCGATTTTCCGGGCGAACATGTGGCTATTCCTTTTGAGAGAGGAGCCATGATGTACGGCGTCCTGCGCAAGCCCTGGCATGCCCCAAAACCTCCTGTTGTGATCCTCATTCCTGGACTGGATTCCGTGAAGGAGGAACTGCACATGTATGGTGACGACTTTCTCAGGCGCGGGATGGCGGTGCTGGCTATCGATGGCCCTGGTCAGGGAGAGATGGAGTTCGAGTACCCGCTGCGCCATGATTACGAGGTACCTATTAAGCATGCCATCAATTATCTCGAGAGCCGACCAGATGTCGCTTCAGACCGCGTGGGTATAATGGGCGTGAGCTTTGGAGGCCAGTTCGCTGTACGTGCCGCGGCTTTTGAGCACCGGGTAAAGGCCGCGATTGAAAACTGCGGGCCGTACAATCAGGCTGAGAACTTCAAAGGGCGCCCCGTGATAAGCCGCGAAACACAGGTACACCGCCTCAAAGCCGCTAACGAGGAGGATGCGCTCAACAAGTTGAAGCAATTCAACCTGCAGGGTGTGGCCGAAAAGGTAGAGTGCCCCCTGCTGGTAATCCATGGCCGTCGCGACAGGCTTGTGCCTGCGGAACAAGGTGAGCGCATAGCGGCGGAAGCAGTAAAGGCAGAGTTGTGGATGTTTGAGGACGGCAATCACGTCTGCAACAACATTCCTTACAAGCATCGGCCACAGCAGGCTGATTGGATGCGCCAAAAACTGTACTCATAAACTTGCACGAGAGGGCGAAGGAGTTATCAACAGTTGATAAAAACATGGTCTAATATGATAAAATTTCATCATGAAGACTATGTATTCACCTAAAGAATTCGGAGAGTTGATCGGGAAATCGGTGATCACTCTTCAAAAGTGGGATCGCAAGGGCATTCTCAAAGCCCATCGCTCTCCCACCAATCGACGCTACTACACGCACGATCACTATCTCACGTATCGCGGGTTAGTTGCGCAAGAACAAGGGTTAACCATCGCGTATTCACGCGTATCAGGTGTGGCTCAAAAGCCTGATCTGGTGAATCAAGTGAAAGCGTTGGAGGTCTACTGCAACCAGCATACCATCCAGGTCGATGAATGGATGCAGGACATTGGCAGTGGTCTCAACTACCAGCGCAAACAGTTCAATCGCCTCATGGAGATGGTCGAACTTGGACAGGTCCGCCGCATTGTTCTTGCCCACCGAGATCGGCTCGTGCGTTTCGGCTATGGCTACTTTGAAACCTTTTGCGAACGGCATCATACCGATTTGGTGGTCATCGATGGGGAAACGCTTTCTCCTGAACAAGAACTCGTCCAGGATCTGGTGACGATTCTTAGCGTCTTTAGTGCCCGGCTCCACGGGTTAGGCTCCTACAAAAAGGTCATCAAGGATGCTGCTCTGCAAAAAAATCAAGCTGAACGTCACTAAGCAAGACGCTGCTACCCTGGAATTTATGCAGGGCAAGTGTCGTGGCCTGTACAACTGGTGGGTTCTCCAGCTCAAAAATGGCGAGAAGTGGCCCGGCTGGCGCATTGCCAAGAAAACCTTGCAAGCCTCGAAACGACACGATCCTGAATTACAGCAGGTCTATGGGAAGTTGCTCCATGAAGTCTACTTTCGCCTGGGGGCAGCGATGGACGCCTTTTTTCGGCGGGTGAACAACGGAGAAAAGCCAGGATTTCCACGAGTGCGTCCCCGGCATTGCTTTTTCACGCTGATCTATCCTGCCATGTATATCCAGATCGAGGGGAAGACCTTGATCTTGCCGACTGGCGGCAAAGGAGCGAAGAACAAGCGATATCCAAACGTAGAAGCAAAACTGACAGAGATCCCGCCAGAGGGCTTTCGAGAAGTCGCCATTAGCCGGGATGGAAGAGGCGACTACTACGCTTCTTTCAGCTATCGGGTGAAAGAACATGATCAGCAACCGGGAGCAGTTGTGGCCTTTGATTTGGGCATCAAAACGTTAGCAACTGGCGTCAATGAACAAGATCGGTTCTACGCCATTGGCGGGTTCAAGGGCAGTCAATGGTACAACAAACAACTGGATAAAATCCGCTCAAAGCGCGAAAAGTGTCAAAAGAAATCTCGTCGGTACATTCACCTGAGCAAAGTCTACAAGCGGGTTGCTCAGAAAAAACGCACCAAGCAGCGCGATAGCCTGCATAAAGCGTCTCATCTCATCGCTCACAAGCTGGTTGAGAGAACTGTGGTGATTGGTGATTTGAGTCAGAGACAGATGGTTATGAAAGAGCATGCAGAGCGCAACAAGCACCGTAATCGGGCTGTTTACAACGACTGGGGCTTGTATACCTTCACCGAGATGCTCAAGTATAAATGCCTGCTGTACGGCAAAGAACTGGTGTTCCTAGATGAACGCAATACATCCAAAGCTTGTAGCGGGTGTGGACACCTGCAAGCAATGCCCCTTTGGAAACGCACGTATTGCTGTACGAATTGTGAACTCGTCATGGATCGCGACAAGAATAGCGCGGTGAACATTTTGACGAGGTTTCTTGCCCGGCGCGGGCCATACACTTCCTTCGGGGAGTGCGATGTGCTGCATGCGGTTCAAAACAGCGTAGAGGTCATGGAGGCTTCCTGTCCGAACCAAGTGCAGCAACGAGAACTGTGGTGAACATGTTTTACCACGTTTTAGAATGCAGGGTCCAACAAATGGATTTGATCGTTCGACACGCGCACCTCAGGAATCAGCAGGGAATCTGGGACATCGGCATCACAGGTGACCGTATCTCGGTCATTGCTGAAAAACTAACCGATATTGCGACAGAAGATATCGACGCTGCCGGAAATCTGGTCGTGCCTACCTACATCAATGGACACATCCACCTGGACAAGTGCAACTTGCGGGACAAGATGCGCCCCAATAAGACCTACTCCTGGGACGAATGCCTTGCACTGACCTGGGAGCATAAGGCGCAATATACTGTCGAAGATATCCTCGATCGAGCAGGCCGGGCCGTTGAAGAAGGGGTACTTAACGGAACGACCATCTTCCGCGCGTTTGCAGATGTGGACACGATTGGGCAGTTGCGACCGATCGAGGGATTGTTAGCGCTGCGTGAACGCTGGCGAGACGTTGCCCACATTGAAGTGGTCGCGTTTCCTCAGGAGGGGCTTATCAGGAATCCTGGCGCCAACGACCTCATGGAAGAGGCAATGCGCATGGGAGCAGATGTTGTTGGAGGCCTACCCTGGTTCGAGATGCTCGACGAGGATGTGCGTAAACAC
This sequence comes from Chloroflexota bacterium, assembly GCA_005881495.1. Next base: position 7,475 of record VBHI01000072.1, on the reverse strand, counting down.
ATCGACTGGTGTTTTGAACTTGCGAAGAAATTCAACAAAGACATCCACATGCTGCTCGATGAAACCGTCAATCCGCTAAGCCGCTCCCTGGAGTACCTGGCGGTGAAAACTATGCGAGAAGGCTACCAGGGGCGTGTCTCTGCCAGCCATTGTGTCGCCCTCTCGACGTACGACGAGGCTCACGCTCGCAAGGTGATGGAACTGGTCAAAGAAGCGGACATCAGTATTGGCAGCAACACACACGTCAACCTTGTTATGCAGGGAGTGTTTGATCAGGAGCCGGTTCGACGGGGGATAACCCGTGTCAAGCAGATGTGGCAAATGGGTATCAACCTCTTCACCTCCCAGGATGACTACAATGACCCCTTCTACCCGTTTGGACGCAATGATCAGCAGGAGGTCGCGGCGTACCTCTGCCATGCGGCCCATATGACCGGCGCCAACGAGATCGAGGCTGCTTTCGATTTCATTACCTACAACGCGGCGCGCGCTCTCCGGCTTGAGAGTTACGGCCTGGATCCTGGCTGCCATGCCAACCTGAACGTGCTAGCGGCTCCTACTGTACGAGAGGTGCTACGCCTTCAACAACCACCAGGGTGGGTTATACGCCAGGGCAAAATGCTCGTACACAACCAGTTACAGAGAGAATTCGTCAACCATTGAGAAGTCTTTCACCAAACCTGATTATACATAGTCGTCTATTTTTTGATACTGCTAACCATAACGTCACAGGAACGAAGAGGGATTGGCGTCACTATCAAGGACAATGTGAATATTTTGCTGTATATTGTGCCGATCTAGGTCAGGTGTACCTGGTTCCGGTAGATCAGGTGGGGAGAACTCGCGCCCACCTGAGAATAGAACCAACAAAGAACAACCAGGAAAAGAATGTACGGTGGGCGAAGGACTACAAGTTATAAATGGGCCCAGCTGGGGTCGAACCAGCGACCAATCAGGTAGAGTAGATAGTCAGCGCGTTACCTTTCGATAGGCTTCTAACTACGTTCTCCCCGAACCGTGCATGCACCTTTCAATGCACACGGCTCTCCAGTAACTACTTTCACATGGGGAAAGCGTTCGAGCTTTCCTCATTCGATTTCGTTACCTGTGTCCCTTCCCCGTGTACCGGGCATTGCCCCGATCATTTGAGTACTATGGACACTCCGTCGCCATGCGTCATTTGACGTTTAGGCGATCCCCAAGTTCCCTTAAAACTCTGGTCCGAATGTAGGTTCCTCGTTCGTTGTTTCACTCGCTCTTGGCGAATATCACAGGGAAAGCGTTCAACAGCCCTCATAACCACGGCCATTGACCCTGTAGTACAGCGACCTGCCAAATAGTCTGTCAGGCTGTAAACAACTGAGGTTCAGGCAATCCAGCTTTAACCATGTTCGGCCTAGCTGCCTGGCATCTCGTCTCAAGTTGCCAGACTTTTAACAACCATGCTATTGTTCCCTATTCCTTTCAGAAGTCGGGTAAGGTTGCGCTTTAGTCACATTCGCTTCAATGACACTGCACTCACGCAGTAAGAGTTTTAAGAGCACATGGGCGCATTTTTTATGAGCCGACTGCTCTAACCACTGAGCTATGGGCCCTCGCGGAATGCATTATAGCACACCTCCCACCTCCTGTGAAGAGGGTAATTCCAGACTTTCATTCAGCAAAAGTTGCTGTAACCCTGACGTGTAATAGCTTTAGAGATAGGTTAAGTTATGGCTATCTATTCCCTGGCGAATTTACGCTTAATTTCCAATTTTATCTTCTTTCGTTCTCCAAAAGAGATGAAGTGTGATATAATAACAGCAGTTTTTATGTAGAGTCTTGTTCCGCTTTTTGTTGGTTGGAACAGACAATATGTCGACGCAGTACAAGTAACGGGCAGTCAGGAAACAATCGCAGACAGAAAGACGACAGGCTCAGTATCCATGTTTCACTGTTGTGTGGCAAGTGGTAGAAGAACACAAACTTCCATTGTATATTTCTCGGTTCATCCGGTTAAATGTACAGTTGCTTCTTGTAATAATGTATCAAAGATATCGAGACCCGCTACTTTAGGGCCGCGCCATACGTTGAAAATGGCGCGGTCAAAAATTTTTCCCATTCAGGGGGCGTTCAACGATGAATGAAATAACTATTCGTATTGGCGGTGAATCGGGCGAAGGAACTATCTCCGGTGGTGACTTAATAGCCCTGGGAGCCGCCCGCTGGGGGTATCATGTGTATACCTTCCGCACCTTTCCTGCCGAAATCCTTGGTGGACCTTGTATGTTCCAGGTGCGTTTAGGCGACCAACCAATCAAGTCCATGGGTGACTATCCTGATGTGCTCGTGTGCCTGAATAAAGAGGCATATGATCGAAACATTAGCGACCTGCGTCATGGTGGTGTGTTGGTTTATGATCCCGCCGACTTTACACCTGACGCCGGCGACTTCATTGCCTATGCCATCCCTTTCAATGAGTTGGCCCGCAAAGAAGTACAGCTCTTCCAGACCAAAAATATGATTGTGATTGGGGCTATCTCGGCCCTGTTTGGTCCACCCTTAGAGGCACTTGTCCAGGTAGTAGAGTCCAAACTCTCCAGGTCACGCAAAGCAAATCCTGTTTTGATGGAAAAGAATATGCTGGCCCTGGAGATCGCCATGAAGTATGTCACTCAGCAATTATACAAACGTGACCCGTTCAAGCTAGGTCCTGTAGAAAAGGCTGATCGTGTTGTGCTCAACGGCAACCAGGCCGTGGTAGCGGGCGCCTTAGCGGCAAAATGCGGCTTCTTCGCAGGATATCCGATTACTCCCGCAAGCGATATTATGGAAGGACTGGCAAAAGAATTACCCCAGGTAGGCGGAACCTTTATGCAGGCAGAAGATGAGATTGCTGCCCTGGCTTCTGTCTTGGGCGCATCATTCGGCGGCGTTCGTTCCATGACCGCTACCTCCGGACCCGGCTTTTCTTTGATGACCGAATTGATCGGCTATGCTTCGATGGCAGAGCTTCCTGCAGTCATTGTGGACGCACAACGTGCCGGTCCCAGCACAGGCATGCCCACAAAGATGGAACAGTCAGATCTGAGTTTTGCCCTTAACGCGAGCCATGGGGATACGCCGCGCATGATCATCGCACCGGCCAATGTAGCCGATTGTTACAGCCTGATCATTACAGCCTTCAATATGGCCGAACGCTACCAGATGCCGGTGATCTTTCTCACCGATCAGTCTTTGACCGCTCGCGTGGAAAGCGTTGATCGCAGCGCATTCAAACCTATGGAGATCGAGGAACGCGTCAAAATTGAATCCAACGGCGCATCTGTCAATGGAGCCACCCAGGCAGCGCACAGCTACTCTCGCTATGCGTATACTGAAAGTGGTATCTCCCCTATTAGCGCTCCCGGCCCTGGCGCTATGGCTTATGTAGCTACCGGGCTGGAACATGATGAGTATGGGCATCCCGACTATGAACCGGAAGACCATATGGCAATGATGGAGAAGCGTTTCCGCAAGCTCGACACTGCCGCAGAAGAACTGCCCAAACCGCAGCGCTATGGAGACGCGGATGCGACAATTGGCATTATTGGCTGGGGGTCGACGGAGGGAACTATTCAAGAGGCTGTTGATCGCGCACGCGCAAACGGCTATAAAGTAGCTTCTCTCCACCCAAAGATTCTTTCGCCCTTACCTAATCGGACAATTCGAGATTTCATCCGTTCAGTGAAGAAAGTGATCGTTCCCGAGTGCAACTACACCGGCCAGCTGGCTAATTTACTGGGCGCAAAATATGGGCTACAGGCTATTCGAGTGAACAAGTTTGGCGGTATCCCGTTCACCGCTGGTGAAATCCTGCGGGCAATCGAGGAGGTTAGTTAATCTTGCTACAGACACCTGTAAATCTTACGCCAAAAGATTATAAAAGTGAAGTGAAGCCAACCTGGTGTCCAGGGTGCGGCGATTTTGGTGTATTGAACGCCGCCTATCGTGGTCTGGCTAATCTCAAATTGTCAACGGATCAAACGGTGGTGGTATCAGGGATTGGCTGTTCCAGCCGCTTTCCGCATTTCATCAAAACCTTTGGCTTTCATAGCGTTCATGGACGAGCCTTACCTGTCGCGCAGGGATTGAAGATGGCCCGCCCTGACCTGACAGTTGTAGCGGTGGGTGGTGACGGTGATTTCTTTAGCATCGGTGCCGGTCATCTCGTTCACGCCGCCCTGCGGAATATTGATATCACAGTTGTTGTGATGGACAATGAAACCTACGGTTTAACAAAAGGCCAGACCTCTCCGACATCACCCCATGGTCATGTCACCAAGTCGACACCCTACGGACAGATGGCTTCGTCGTTCAACCCAATAGCAACCGCGCTCACCTTGAATGTCAGTTTCGTGGCTCGAGGCTATTCAGCAAAACCTAAGGAACTGGCTGTATTAATTGAGCAGGGTATTACTCACCGTGGGTTTTCGTTCATCCATGCACTTAGCCCATGCCCAACGTTCTATAATACATTTGATGCCTGGGATGCATCGGTCACTCCTATACCATCGGATCACGATGCCAGTGACTCCCTGAAGGCGTTGGCGTTAGCGATGAATACCGAAAAGCAATATATGGGCATCTTCTACCAGGTGGATCGCCCTACGATGGATCAAGCAGCGCAGGAATTATCCCAACGGTCACATGAGTTCGATATCGACAAGTATATGTCACGGTACGCTTGACTCAAATTGTAGAACATAGAGAGCAAAGCGGGTAATTACAAGCAATATCATCACATTTCTTGTAATTACCCGCTTTTTATATGTACCTTGTCTTCATTGGCGGTACATTAGCGAGAGTCAAATTTTGTCTCGGGCGGTGCGGTCATTCGTACAGAGTTCGCAATAACGGCAAGAGAAAATTGTTCACCACAGGGGCGACAAAAAAGCCCACTTTCATTGTGATGGCTTCCACCAATAGCAGTCAGTTGTTGCTCGGCTGGTTCTCCACACCACTCACAACGGCTACCACGCGGCGCAGAGTCAACAGAGATCGGTCGCAGAAATTCGTTCATAGACATGAGGTATCCTCCTGGTTCGTGCTGGAAAAGTGCAACTTTTCATCACAAACAAGACTAAAGACAGCACAGAAGGGGAAACCCGTATCTGGTGGTCAGCAGCATCGAAGAATCCACGGTGATACGGCACTACAAGAACACGCATCATCGCCTGGGAGCTGCTTTGCTCCACTTATCGGCAAATCAAGGCGAATAGTGTAATACATCTTATACATTGCCGATGTACAATAGAATATACCATATTTTCACGAAAATCGCTAGGGTGCCGATTGATTAGGAGGTGAAGCAGGTTGCGTCTCTTCCTCCAGGGCAGGAAACTTCGAGGATAGACGATTACCAACTACCCAACACCAAGCGTCATGCCCACTGTTATGCCAATGAGACAACCCGGGTGTGCCAGGTTACGCCCACGCAGTTTCTTCATCATAGAATCAATTTTATCCCGTCAGTAACGTTTGATCGTAAATTAATAATAACGCTACAGAGACGGTGAGTCAAGACGAAATGGCTCAAAGCTATTTTCATTGACCCTGCCGGCATCATCTGATTTTGATGCGCAAAAGTCCGGGAACACAGGCCGCAATAGCAAGCGTTGCAAGGATACAGGCAACACCTCCGCTTACAACAGAAAATTGTGGGCTAACGATACCTGCCACTACTCCCGACTCGAACTGTCCTAACATAGGTCCACCTATGACAAACATCGCATTGACTGCACTGATACGCCCGCGAAATTCGTCAGGGGTGATTAGTTGAACCACCACGCCGCGCAGAATCATACTGATCATATCAGCCGCCCCGGCGCCAGCCAGAAAGAGGACTGCGAGCCAGAGCGGTCCACTTGATAAACCAAAGGCGATGATACAGATACCCCAACCAATAATCGCCAGCACAATGCCCAGCCCCTGACGCGAAATTCGGCCTATACGCCCGGTAAAAGGAGTGAGCGACACCGCACCAATAGGCGTCGCCGCCAGCAGTAAGCCTAAACCTTGTGGACCGATACGCAAAATATCGCTGGCATACAATGGGAGTAAAGCACGAGGGGAACCAAAGAAGGTGGCGAAAAAGTCCAGGGAGAGAACAGCCAGGATGATCGGGTTTGCACGCAGGAAACGCATTCCGTCCACCAGTGCACCTACCCCCGCCTGGGCCCTTTTTTCGACAGGAACACGGGGAATGGTCATCAGGAGCAATGAGACAATGACGACAAAGTACGAGATAACATCGATCCAGTACGTATTCGCAACGCCCGACCAGGCGATGACGAAGCCTCCCAGAGTTGGGCCGATGATAAAGGTCAGTTGCATCATGACCATACTCAGGGACATAGCATCTGGCATCTGTTCGCGTGGCACAAGCGTGGGAATCACAGACTGGCGAGTCGGAAATTCAAAAGCAGATACACTGGCAGCGACCAGGACTACGGCATAGATGATAAACATGTTGATTACATGAAAAATGGTACAGAGCGCCAGCGCTGCTGATGTCGCCGCCAGGGTGATCTCGATCATAAGAAGCATTTTGCGTCGATCAAATACATCGGCAAAAACACCTCCAACAAGCGAGAAAAGTAAACGTGGAATAGCCTGGATAAGCCCTATCAGGCCCAGTGCAATGGCCGAATGGGTGAGGAGGTAGACTTGCCAGGCAACTGCTACAACCTGCATTTGCGTGCCCGCAGAGGAGATAAGTTGTCCCCAGAACAACAATGCATAATTGCGGTTTCGTAGTACAGCCCATGAACCTACCGGTCTCTTTGCTGGAACAGGAGCATTCAAATTTTTTCAGAAGCCCGCAGTAGAGGGCAGCACGATGATTTCCTGGCCGGGTTTCAGTGAGGTTTGCAGGCCATTAGGACCAGTGATCATTTCGTTGTTAACAAAGATTTTTACGTGTTCGCGAACATGACCTTCTTGCGTGCAGAGGCGCTCCCAGACTAATGGGTGTAGACGCTCCAATGCCGCCAGAAGCTGCTCCACAGTGTCTGCTTTCATCCGGATCTGGCTTTTGCCACCACTGTAAGCACTTAAGGTTGAAGGCAAACGCAGTGTCACAGTTGCTCTCTCTTCGTCACTCATGCTGCATGCTACCTCTGTGGAGTTTTACGCAGTACAATGGTCCCCGCCTACCTACAATTTGGCGATCACATTATGAAGAGGGAACATGACTGGCGTTTTCTAAGGTACTACCTAAAATGGAAACGATACTCGCAATAGTATACTCGCATGAAACATCGTTCGCAAGGGTAACATGTTGAGTGGCTGTTATGAGAGTTGCTTCACAACATCCATGGCCTCTACCACCGATTCCACTGTTCTTGCTCCCGCTTGCAGCAATGCATCCCACAAAGGTTGACCCTCACCAGTATAGTCACGACCTGCAATATCGGGTGTACCTGCAAGCAAAAGTACGGGTAAACCGCATCTTG
>VBHI01000151.1 GCA_005881495.1 Chloroflexota bacterium | reverse complement strand
CATGTCCGTTACCTCTTCGCTCACGTGGGAGTCGCCTACGCAAAATGCATGCGCTCGGTGGCCTGGGTGAGTACGCCCCACTCAGCTATGAAACAAGTGCAAATCGTAGGCGGCCCGCTCCAACTGTTCACGGAACTGGGGCGCCGCAATGGCGATCAGGCTGCGGGCCCGCTCAGCGGTACTGCGCCCGAACAGCATGGCCCGGCCATACTCGGTGACCACATAGTGGACGTGTGCCCGTGTGGTGGTCACCACCGCCCCGGGCGTCAGCGTGGGCACGATGCGTGAGACCTGTCCATCCATCGACGGGAGCTCGTACGGCAAGTTGCCTGCTCTGGCCTGGGGCGTGTGGGCTGTCGCGGGGAACGCTAGAACCGGTCGCCCGTGCGGAGCGTCGGCGGCACCCTGGAGAAAATCTATCTGTCCGCCCACCCCGCTATACTGGGCGGTGCCGATCGACTCGGCACAGACCTGCCCGGTCAGATCCACCTCCAGGGCGCTATTGACGGCCACCATATGGTCAAATTGACGAATGACCTCGATATCGTTGGTGTAGCTGATCGAACGCAGCTCAACCATAGGATTATCATCCAGAAAGTCCAGCAGGCGGCGCGACCCGATGAGAAAGCTGGCGACCATCTTACCGCGGTCAAGGGCCTTACGGGCCCCGGTAATGACTCCCCGTTCGACGAGGTCGAGTACACCATCGGAGAACATTTCGCTATGTATGCCCAGGTCACGCCGATCAGTCAGCGTCTGCAGGATGGCATCGGGAATGGCCCCGATACCCAGTTGCAACGTTGCCCCATCCTCGATCAGCTCCGCTACATGCCGACCTATCTCCCGCTGCATTTGGTTGGGCGCTTGTTGCCCCACCTCATGGAGGGGCCCGTCCCACTTCACTGCATAATCCAGCTGGGAAACATGCACAAAGCTATCGCCGTGGGCCCAGGGCACCTGCGGATTCACGAGGGCGACGACCTGGCGGGCATAATCGACCGCCTCACCCGTCATATCGACGGACGGGCCGAGCGAGCAAAAGCCATGCTTGTCCGGGGGCGAGACCTGAATCAACGCCACGTCGATGGGCCAGGGCCCCCCCGGCATGCTGAGTTTGGGAATAGTGGCCAAAAACGCCGGCGCATAACTGGCACGCCCGGCGTTGATGGCCTCACGTTCGCTCGCACCGACGAAGATCGAACGTACATAAAAGTGCCCCGTCCAGCGTGGGTCCGTGTAGGGAACCGGGCCAAACGAGAGGGTTGAGAGGAGCTCAACGTCCTGTAGTTCCTCCCCGCGGGCGACCAGCGCCTCGATGAGTGGCGTCGGGGTCGAGCACCTCCCGTGCAGATACACGCGGTTGCCTGACTCGACGACTTGCACTGCCGTCTTTGCGTCACACCATGTGGTCATGTTGCACCTCATTCTCTATGATGAACTTTCACACAATAATCGACTCATCCCGCAGCGCGCTGTGCGGCTCTTCTTTTGGTCGAGCGTGACCGGCTTCTCCTCAGCCGGCGGACTTACATAGCCTCGAAGATCGCCGCGATTCCCTGCCCTCCACCAATGCACAGCGTGACCAGCGCATACTTGCCGCCGATCCGGCGCAGTTCGTACAGCGCCTTCACCACCAGAATGCAGCCGGTCGCGCCCACCGGGTGACCCATCGAGATGCCACTGCCATTGGGGTTGGTGCGCTCCATGGGCAGGTCCAGCTCCCGAATCACCTCAATAGCCTGGGAGGCAAAAGCTTCATTCAGTTCAATCGTATCCATGTCCTGCACCGTCAGGCCGGTCCGCTCCATGACCTTCTTCACGGCGGGGATGGGTCCGACGCCCATGTATTTGGGCTCCACCCCGGCAAAGGCGTACCCCACCAGCCGGCCTAACGGCTGCAAGCCCCGCTGCTGGGCCTGGCTGGCATCCATCAACACGACGGCAGCTGCCGCATCGTTCATCCCGGAGGCGTTGCCCGCCGTCACCGTCCCATTCGCTTTGAAGGCTGGGGGCAGTTTGGCGAGCTTTTCCAGGGTGGTATCTGCCCTGACATGCTCATCGGTGTCGAAGACTACCGTCTTGCCTTTGACCGTGTACTCGATGGGCAGGATTTGCTCCTTGAAGTAGCCGGCCTGGATGGCGGCCGCCGCCCGCTGGTTGCTTTGGAGCGCCAACTCATCCTGGGCCTCTCTGCTGATGCCCCACTTCTCCGCCACATTCTCCGCGGTCACGCCCATGTGGCCATTCCCAAAGGGGTCCGTGAGGCCCCCCAGGACCGAGTCAATCAGCTTGCTATCGCCCAGGCGCTGGCCCCAGCGGGTAGCTAAATCCCAGTAGGGGCCGCCGCTCATGACCTCGGCCCCTCCCGCCACGGTCACGCTGGCATCGCCCATCGCAATCAGTTGGGCCGCCGACACGACGGCCTGCAAGCCGCTGCCACACAAGCGATTGAGCGTGAAGGCCGGCGTTTTGACCGGAAGGCCGCCGTTCACCGCCGCGACCCGTGCCAGATAGATGTCATGAGTATCGGTAGGGATCGCGCTGCCGAACACCACGTGTTCCACCTCTTCCGGTTTGATCGTGGCACGCTTGACGGCCTCGCGGACCACGGCTGCCCCTAACTCGGTAGGGTGTTTGCTCTTCAAGCTTCCACCATAGGTTCCAATGGCGGTGCGCACACCGCTCAGGACAACGATTTCTGGTTGTGCCATTTGCTTTCTCCTTTGCTCTTGTTCGTTTGCTCTTCTTTTGTCTCTATCCGACGAACGCTTTACGTGTTTCGCAGTTCACTTCATGGCCTGTCATTTCCGCTAGCGTGGTGGTTTCTCCCCAGCCTGATAGTGGTAGAAGCCACGCCTGCTCTTGCGCCCGAGCCAGCCAGCCGCCACCATCTGGCGCAGGAGCGTGGGTACGGCGAACCGGGACTCTTTGAACTCCTCGAACAGCACATCAGCAACGTGGACTGCGGTATCCAGTCCGACGAAGTCGAGCAGCGTGAATGGCCCCATGGGGTAGCTCGCCCCCAACATCATGCCGACGTCGATATCCTCTTTGGACGCGAATCCTTGCTCAAGCATGCGAACCGCATCGAGCATGTATGGCACGAGCAGGTAATTGACGATAAAGCCCGCGCGATCCTTGCTTACAATCATGCGCTTTCCCAGACGCTCACCCACCGCACGGACGGCTTCGAGCGTCTCATCAGAGGTGGTGAGCGTACGCACGAGCTCGACCAACTGCATGGTCGGCACCGGATTGAAGAAGTGCATGCCCAGCACGCGGTCTGACCTCTTTGTGGCTGTCGCCAGTTGAATGATAGGAATCGAACTCGTGTTGCTTGTCAGGATCGCCTGTGGTGGACAGAGCTGATCGAGCTGGGCAAACAGCTCCTTCTTGAGTTGCAAGTCCTCGATGGCTGCTTCAATCACCAGGTCGCGATCGGCGAAGTCTTCCAACCGCGTCGTCCCCCGCACCCTGCTCCGCGCCGCC
>VBHI01000071.1 GCA_005881495.1 Chloroflexota bacterium | reverse complement strand
GGATAGGTTCGTTCATTGGTTCCTTCCTTGTATCTCTCACTTCATGCTTGACAAACTACGAGGGCTCTCTCTCATTGTAGATGTGTCATGACGTTCTTCACCTGACATCCTGTGAATGTGTTTCAGGTCCCTGCGATACGTTTCCGGTGCCAGGTAGACAGATACCAGGCTTATCAGGGCCATGACCATCACATAGACCACGACCGGCCACACTTGGCCTCCAGACCATACAAGCAGCACGACCGCGATGAACGGTGCAATACCTCCTGCGATTGGAGCCGACAGTTCACGAGCAAGCGCGACTCCGGTGTAGCGCACACGCGTCGGGAAGAGCTCGGTAAAGAACGGCAATTCTGCAGCGAGCATACCCATCGTTCCGATAGTATAGCTCAGGATCATAGCTACAACAATGAGGAGGGGCGATTTGGTGTTCAGCATACCACCCCCCTTGACATTTCCATAAATATCGTATAAAATATGACTAGGCAGTCATAAAATTTATTAAAAGTCAGAAAATATCATATAAGTCACCTAATTATGTGGGGAGGTCAACGATGACACAAACAACAGCTCCTCGTACACTCAAAGAGAAACAACGCCAGGAACGCAAAGCTCTGATCCTCCAGGCAGCCGAAGAAGTCTTAATGGAGAAGGGCTATCATGAAACATCTATCGATGAGATAGCCGCTCGTGTAGGCATTGCCAAAGGTACCGTCTACCTGCACTTTGCCAGCAAAGAAGACCTGGTAATCGCTCTCTTCGCGCAAGACCTGGAAAAATTTCAACAACTCGTAGGCAGCACCGTTGCCTCAGAGTTGACCGCGCGTGCGAAAATGGAAGCCATCTTGCACGTTCTCTATGGCAGCTTTTTTAGCAGGCGCTACCAATTGTTGTACTCATTATCCAACAGCGCAGATCTACGCAGGATTTTTGTTGAGAAAAAAGGCTGTATGCGTGAGGTGTGGGAACAGATTGCTGCACTCATCACCATTCTGCTTGAAGAAGGCAAGGCAGCCGGAGAATTCGATACAACAATCCCAACTTCCGTCATGTTGAGCGCATTCTTTAGCCTCTTATCACCAAAAAGCTATGATCGCCTCATGATCGAAGGTCAGATGTCCCAGGAAGAGGTCTCCAGGCAACTTGGGCGCATCTACTTCAAAGGAATTGCCGCCGTTGATACATAGGATCAATCTTAATCAATCTTGATAAGGAACCGTTAACCATGAAAACTATTGCATCTCCTTCTGATGTTGCTGATTTGACATCAAAACAGCCTGATACATCTCAGGAGTATGAACAGCCGCGCTATTCACGGCGCGACACAGTATTGACCATGATCGGCGTTTTGATGGTCATGCTACTTGCGTCGCTAGACCAGACCATCGTCTCGACGGCAATGCCTCGCGTAATCGCCGAACTACAGGGTTTTGATCGCTACACCTGGGTCTCAACCGCTTACTTACTGACATCAACTGTCACGGTGCCCATATACGGCAAGCTTTCTGATCTTTTTGGCCGCAAACCAATTTTCCTCTTTGGCGTTGTGGTGTTTTTGATCGGGTCAGCGCTCTCAGGTGCAGCTCAAGACATGAATCAATTGATCGCCTTTCGCGCTCTTCAGGGCCTTGGAGCCGGTGCTCTTATGCCTATCGCTATTGCTATTGTGGGTGACCTCTTCACACCACGCGAACGCGGAAAATGGCAGGGTCTCACAGGCGCTGTCTGGGGATTTTCAGCCATCATCGGCCCAACCCTGGGTGGTTGGATTACGCAGAATGCCTCGTGGCGCTGGGTCTTCTATGTCAATATCCCTATCGGCATCGCTGCCTTGTTGGTCTTGATTTTCTTGATGCCCTGGCTGCGCAGCGCGTCCAGGAAGGTCTCCATCGACTACATTGGTGCTGCCTTACTCGTTGTTGGCACTGTCCCTGCTCTACTCGGCTTTACCTGGGCCGGCAGCCAGTACGCCTGGCTCTCACCGCAAATTATTGGACTTTTCGCCGGCGCGCTGGTCGCATTGACCACCTTTGTCATCTATGAGGCGAGGCTGCAGCGGCTTGGTGGGCAACCGATTATTGAACCAGGCTTGTTCAAAAATAGCATCTTTACTGTCTCTACCATCGTCACCGTCATCTTTGGTATGTCCTTGTTCGGCAGTATCTTCTTCATCCCCCTGTTTGTACAGGGCGTTGTCGGAACTTCTGCCACCAATAGCGGCCTCATCCTGACGCCATTGATGCTGACCTCGATTGTCGGAAGCGTCCTCTCCGGTCAGTTGGTCTCACGCCTGGGCAAATACAAATGGATCGCCATCACGGGCATGGTTATTAGTGTAATAGGTTCATTGCTACTGGTGCACCTGGATGTCAATGCTACAAACAATGATGTCCTGATTGCCATGCTGGTACTCGGTCTTGGTATGGGCTTTGGTATGGCCCTGTATACCCTGATCGTCCAGAATGCCCTGCCGCAGAAAATCGGTCAGGCGACTTCGGCGCTGGTCTTCTTCCGATCTATCGGTGGAACGATAGGCCTGGCGGCTATGGGTTCGTTAATGACCTCGGCATACCTGCCTGCGTTTAAAAGTGCTTTGAGCAGTAGCCTGGGCAAACTGTCAATTCCGGCGGCGGCCTTGCAGCCTATACAGGCGCGCTTCGTGGCGCTTTTCAGTAATCCACAGATTTTGCTCTCGCCAGATGTATTATCGAAAATGCGTGTAGCTTCGGCTGCACATGGTCAGCAAGGCCTGGCACTTTTCAACATTGCCATTGACGCGGTCAAAATTGGCCTGACGCAGGGCATTCACAACGTCTTCGTACTGAGCTTTGGTTTCATGATCGTCGGCCTGATCGCGGTACTCTTCCTCAAGGAGATTCCTCTGCGGGGTAAACGCAGCAGCGAGGAAGTTTCTGGCGAAGTGGTAGATGCTGTTGAGTCAGAGAACAGCATGGCTGCTATGATCTAACGTTACTGCAGGCCAATAAAAATCAGCATACCCAAACAAGAGGTACGCTGATTTTTACTGGCCTGCTTTTCCTATTATTCCATTTGAGCGTAACTTATACACCTTAATAGCAACCTGCAGCGTCAGCCAGTTGCCGCGTTCTTGTAAATCAATGTCACACAGCGACTGTAACCGCTCTAGTCGTTGAATTAACGTGTTTCGATGCACAAAGAGACGGTTAGAAGTCTTGGTAAGGTTTCCCGCACATTCAAGATATGTTTCCAGTGTATCGAGCAAATCAGTTCCTTTGCGACGATCATAGTTTGCAATACGCGCCACCTGGTCCTGGTACATATCGCGTAAATCATCCATGCGCGCAATTTTATACAGGTAGCGATAGACTCCCAGGTCATTGAAATGGGTAACGCCACCTTCGCGGTTGAGATTCTGCCCCATTTGTAGTGCTTCGCTGGCCTCAGCAAAGCCACGGCGGTAGTCGCTAATACTCTGGCAAGGGTTTCCAACGCCAATAGACAGGCGTACATTATGCTCACTGCGCATCTGGCGAGAGAGATCTCGTAGCCATACTTTGAGGCGCGCGGCGGCCGGATCTTTGCTCAAGCACAACAGAGCGGTTAGAATATTTTCATTCTCGTAGAGGATCGAGCCAGGGTAACTATCCTGAGCGCGGCGTCGAATAATACCACCTATGCGTTTGTGGGCTGCCAGGCGATCCTCCTCAGTCTGTAGCATTTGCGTACTGCCCTGTGCAGTGCCCACTCCCTGCTGTCCGTTTTTTTCGTCACTCTCTCCATCTATCTGTGAAATTTCTATCAGGACCACAAGATGCAGCTTGAGCAGGTCACAGCCCAGGAAGTTAGCCCTTTGCCGTAGTGAATCTTCCGCGTCATACGTGCCATACAGAAGATCTTCGAAGAAGCCCTTCACCAGGTTTTTCTGTGCCAGCATATCTACCAGGTGGCTGTTCTTAATCGCGATTGCCGCCTGGTTGGCTATCGTGCTCAGGAGTGTATGGTCTTCAGATATATAGCGGCGAGTTTTACTTGCGTAACAACTTATCAGGCCAAGATGTTCGGTGCCTGCGATAAGCGGGGCGGAGAGCAAGGCCTTGTATTGTGTATCTTTCAGCGGGTTTAGTCGTTCGAGCGCGGGAAAACTTACATCAGTGGTTTGACCGCGCGCATTGTCTTTGTAAAACGAGGCTTCATTTGTTTCACGCAATCTTTCCCAGACATTGCGGTCGACCTCGATAGGTTGAAAGTTCAAAGCTCGATCATTGAGATTAGGTGAGGAGGCGCGTACCGCTAATCGTCCTCGTGCCTGATCCATCAGCATAATGACGCAAAGATCGACCTCCATTATTTGTACTGTCAACGTTGCCAGGGAACGCAGCATATCATCAAGGTAGAGGCCGGAGCTGATTGTTTGACTCAAGACCGAGCGGGACGTGAGGATACTGAGCTTGCGTTGTGTATTTTCATAGAGCTGGGCATTCTCGATGGCGGAGGCGACCAGTGTGGCCGTATTGCTCACGAAGGCCTGGTGTTGCTCAGTAAATTCGTAGGGAGCGACTGTATGCATCGTGATCACACCGATGAGATTGCGTCCCTTACCAATGATAGGCACCGTCATAATCGATTGGAACTTTTCCTCTTCCAATTCGGGAACATAGTGGAAGCGGGGATCCTCCATTGCCTCGTCTTTCAAGATCACCGGCTTCAATGTCAGTCCCACCCAGCCTGCAATACCTTCGCCCAGGCCCAATTCGATTTTCCCTACCAGGTGTTCATACTGTTCGCTGGTGCTTGCCAGCACAAGTCTGTCTTTGTCCTTGTTATAAAGATAAATGAAGGCAGCATGACAAGAGATAGCGCGAACGATGATATCGACCAGGTGGCTCAGTACTTCATCGAGCTTCAACGTTGAGCCGATCGTCGATATAACTTCATTCAGCAATGTATTTTCCTCTCGGCTGGTGGAAAGCGCCGTGCGCAGCTCACTGTTTTCTTTTCCAAGCTGCTCGACTCTGAGTAACTGCGTTTTCTCATTAATGCTGGAACTGCCGTGGGCTACTTTGTGTGAATGCGAGGAAGACATGTCAACCTCCTGATGAAATCCTGTAAGATGATAATATGTGTCAAGCTTGCGATCCAGGAAAGCGGTTATATTAAAGAATCTTATATTTACCACACAAACCAGAGTAATATGTATGATATGCATATATGCGCTATTGTACATACTTTTCGACACATAGTCCAGTGCATGCTTCTTCTGTACCACTGATTAGTACAAATGATGGCATATACATACGAAAAACATGGCATTGTATGACGTTATGCTAATAAATTCGCAAAAAAATGTCGTATTTCTTTTATATTTCGTTTGAGAAATCAGGACTCTGGCTACTTTGCGCTGTTTCTGGTATACTTGGCGTATCTCAATTGTAGTGTATGCCGCTGTGTAACCTCATTACGTATCACTTATACAGCGCAAATTGTCACACACGAAATTGACTGAGCAATTGCTGAACATTCTCAGAAGATGCGGAGAACTTCTGAGCGTCAGCTATCTCCGATGAGATAGGGCTTCGACTGACAAAACCCCTACTAGGATGTGTTCATCAGTTTTTTCTCCAGGAGGATGAAAAAATGGCTACCGATGTCGTAACCATCCCAGAAGAACAGGGTATAGAGACACACGGTATTGAACGTGTCTCTCCCACTACGCGCACGCATGTTCGTATCTTCGACAATTTCACCATGTGGCTCTCCGCCAATCTAGTGATCTCTACAATCGGCCTTGGTGCTCTAGCTATCCCCATCTTTCAGCTTGGTTTTTGGGACAGTGTGGCTATTATCATCGTTTTCAACATATTGGGCGTACTACCCGTTGCCTTTTTCTCCACACTTGGCCCGAAATTGGGCTTGCGCCAGATGACCATCTCACGCTTCTCCTTTGGTTGGGTGGGTGGCATCATCATGGCACTCTTTAATGTCGGTGCCTGCATTGGCTGGTCTGTTGTTAACGTCATTATTGGTGGTCAATTGATCGCTGCACTGAGCGGTGGAGTCGTTCCTAGTTGGGCAGGTATTCTCATCTTAGCGGTACTCACCACCCTGGTCAGCATTTATGGCTACAGGTACGTGCATCGCTATGAACGCTGGGCCTGGATCCCCATGGCTATCATTTTTGCTATCATGTTTTTTGTAGGCGCTCCTCATTTTAGCTTTATAGCTTCATCTAATACAACAGCGGCTGCCGAAATTGCTGGCTTCCTCTCTTTTGGTGGCGCCGTTTATGGTTTCGCAACAGGGTGGAGTTCCTATGCTGCTGACTACAACGTCAATCAACCTGAGGAAACACCTGCTAGTCGCGTTTTCTGGCTGACCTTCCTGGGCGTCTTCATACCCTGTGTGTTGCTAGAAACGCTCGGCATGGCCTTTACCACTTATTCTCCCTGGGCGGCTACATTTTCGAATGGCCTTGTCGGTGATCTACTTGCCGCGGTCGTCAAGCCATTGGGAGGTTTTGGCACGTTTATCCTGGCGTTGCTTGCTCTGAGTGTCGTTGCAAATAATATCCCGAACGACTATAGCCTGGGCCTGTCCGTACAGGTGTTTGGCCGTCCCTTCCAGCGCGTCAAGCGTTACGTCTGGACGCTCATCGGTGCTGTGCTTTACGTTTTGATCGCGCTTCCTGCTTCAGCTAACTTTGCGCACACACTGACCGACTTTCTGCTGATCATTGCGTATTGGCTAGGTCCTTGGGCGATTATCCTCATTCTGGAACACTTTGTTTTCCGTCATGGACAGTACAATGTCGATGATTGGAATACTCCCAGCCGGCTTCCAATTGGTTGGGCCGCCATCGTATCCATGGTGTTCGGTCTGATAGGTGTCTTGCTTGGCGCCGCGCAGTTCTACTACGTCGGGCCTATCGCCAAATTAGTCAATCCTCCTTTCGGGATGGACGTTGGCTTCGAGCTAGGCCTTATCTTCGCAGGTATCGCCTATCTCATCTTGCGGCGTATCGAACTGAACGCCAATCCAGGACGGTAATCGATTCAACCTTTTTGGTCAAACGTCTATATGTGAGGTTGCGGGTTTTGCAGACGCAGTCTGCAAAACCCGCAACCTCACATATAAAAATCTTGCGAAGAGCGCAGCGATGAGGCCCCTTCTATATGCCGTCCCTTATGTTGAAAGAGGAAACCTCAATGCAGTACGATCTCATCATCCACAACGCCCAACTTCACCATCACACTGGACTGGTAGAAATCGCGGTCCAGGATGGACGTTTTGCCAGGATCAGCAGCGAAATCCCCCCCGGCAGCAGCGCAACACGTGAAATCGACGCGGGAGGGCGACTGGTAATCCCACCCTTCATCGATGCCCATGTCCATCTCGATGCCGTTCTTACCGTTGGGCAGCCGCGCTACAATACGACGGGCACCCTGCTCGAAGGGATCCAGATTTGGAGTGAGCGCAAGCCGAGCCTGACCCGCGAAGATGTCAAAAAACGTGCCCTTGAGGAGATCCGCTGGGAAGTCGCGCAGGGAACCTTGCATATCCGCAGCCACGTCGATGTCTGCGATCCCAGTCTGACCGCGCTGAGGGCACTGATTGAGGTCCGCGCTGAAGTGCGCGATATCTGCAATCTGCAATTGGTCGCTTTCCCACAAGATGGAATCTTCTCTTTTCCTGATGGCCGTGAGTTAATGCGACAAGCCATGGAACTGGGCTGCGATCTCGTTGGAGGTATTCCACATTACGAATGGACGCGCGACATGGGCGTCGAAGATGTCCATTATGCCTTTGCTCTTGCCAAAGAGTTCGACCGCGATATCGACTGCCATTGTGATGAAACCGATGATCCCCATTCGCGCTTCACAGAGGTCATGGCAGCGGATACCATGCAACAAGGTTGGCAGGGACGTGTCACAGCAAGCCATTGTACCGCTATGCACTCGTATGATAACGCCTATGCCTTCAAGCTCATTCGCCTGCTGGCCCGTGCCCAGGTCAATGTCATCGCAAACCCCTTTGATAACGTCGTCTTGCAGGGCCGCTTCGATACCTATCCCAGGCGCAGGGGCATCACCCGCGTGAAAGAATTGCTGGCGGCTGGCGTCAACGTCGCTCTCGGGCACGACTCCATCATGGACCCCTGGTTCCCTCTAGGGAAAGGTGATATGCTCGCGGCCGCGCAGCTGGCCCTCTTCCTCTGCCATATGAGTGGCTACGAGGAAATCAGTGACGTTCTCGACCTGGTCACCACCAATGCGGCCAAAGCGCTGCGTCTTCAGGATAGCTACGGCATTGAAGAGGGAAAGCCCGCCGATTTCCTGGTCTTAGACGCCCCGTCAGCCTTTGAAGCTCTGCGTCTTGTGCCCGTTCGTCTCCACGTCTTCAAGAGTGGACGCGAAGTGGCATATACCGCACCAGCGACCAGTATGCTCAGGCGTAATGGAGAAGAAGCAGCCAGAGAAGTCACCTATCGCCTGCAATAATCTAACAAGTCTTTCGACTAGAAAAGAACGATCATGATCTCGTTGCGTGAAGAATGGTAGAATATTCCTGGCATTTTTCTCTTGCAGTTTTGTTACCCACCGCATATACTTGAAACAGTACAGCTTATTGTGGGTAACAATTGAGTGGGTAACAACAACCTGAATCATTTCACGAATGGATCATCCGATGCCGAAGGTAGCCGTATATGCCCTTGCCTGGTCTTCCTCCCAGCAAGCGTACGTGCTTACTGAGGGCGCTGGCAGCACATCCTTGAGCATTGTGCTGGATAGTCCTGCCTGGTTTGCCTGGTTGTCCCAGGTGCCCTCCTTTGCTTTCATGGGAAAGTGCGGTTCCTACACCGCGCGTAAGGAAACCAAACACGGTGATCAATACTGGTATGCCTACCTGAGAACGAAGGAGAAGCTTGCCAAGAAATATCTGGGAAAGACTTCCAACTTGACGATAGCACGGCTTGAGGACGTTGCAAAAGTGATGCGGGCTGACCGCACTACTGATAGAGACACAAGCCAGGAAAGGCTATCGATACCTTCAGAGAACAAGCTCCGCGGTTCGATCAAGACCGTAAACACAGACGCGAGTGTGAAGTTGACACCCCACGTACCACCCCACAAGCAAGATGATCTGCTCATTCCCTTGTTGTCGACCAAGTTGCACCTGCCACGTCCCCGTGCGCAGCTTGTGTCTCGCTTTCAGCTGGCCGAACGACTCCAGGAGGGGATGGCGGGCGTGCTCACGCTGATTTCAGCTCCCGCGGGATTTGGCAAAACGACCCTGCTCTCCCAATGGCTCGTAGAGAGTGGTACGCCTGTGGCCTGGCTCTCGTTGGAGACCGAGGACAATGAGCCTACACGTTTTCTCTACTACTTGATTTCCGCCCTGCAGGCCCTTGACCCACACATCGGCATCAGCGCGCTCACTCTGCTCCAGACGCCGCAACCTGCGCCATCTGAGACGGTCCTCACCGCGTTCGCCAACGAACTGGTGAGCCGGAATATGGAAGATTTTGCCTTCGTCCTTGATGACTACCACGTTATTACCGCCGAGCCTATTCATCGTGCTCTCACCTTTCTGCTGGAGCATCTGCCGCCCAGCATGCATTTCATCATTGCCACCCGTGCCGACCCGCCGCTGCCACTGTCACGCCTGCGGGCACGCGGGCAGCTCTGTGAAGTGCGAGCCGGTGACCTGCGCTTTGCCACCGAGGAGGCCAGTACGTTTCTGCAAATGGTAATGGGGCTCGATCTGTCCACCCAGGAGATTGCCCTTTTGCAGGACCGTACAGAAGGCTGGATTGCTGGGCTACAGTTTGCCGCGCTCTCACTGCGGGGGAGAACCGATGTCTCTGCCTTTCTGAACGCCTTCACCGGCAGTCATCGCTTCGTCCTGGACTACCTCACCGAGGAAGTGCTCTCGCAGCAGTCCCCTTCGGTGCAAGCGTTCCTGCTCCACACCTGCATCTTGGAGCGCTTTTGCGGCTCGCTCTGTGATGCTGTGACAGGTCAGGAGAAGAGCCAGGCCACACTGGAAACCCTCGACAGAGCAAACCTGTTTGTGGTCTCGCTCGACGACGAACGCCAGTGGTATCGCTATCATCACCTGTTTACTGAAGTGCTGCGCAACCGCCTGCAGCGGACACAGCCTGCGATCGTGACTGAGCTCCACCGTCGAGCCAGCGCGTGGTATGAGCTGCATGGACTGGTCACTGAAGCGGTGCAGCACGCACTGGCTGCTCCCGATGTTGAGCGCGCCGCTCTTTTGATAGAACATCTGGGTATGACGGTAGCATTCCGGGGACAGGTCCACGTCCACACAGTACTTGGCTGGCTCAATGCGCTCCCCGATGCGCTGGTGCGCACGCGCCCCACGCTCTGTATCTACCATGCACTCACGCTCATCTTCATCAATCAAATGGAAGCGGCCGAGTCCCGCCTGCGTGATGCTGAAGGCTGTATCCAGGAGGATATTTCTGCCGAGCAGGAACGGGCCATTCGGGGCCAGGTGGCTGTCATTCGCGGGAATATTGCCCGCTACTCCGGCGACCTGTCGCGCAGTATCGCGCTCTCGCTTCAGGCGCTGGACTTACTACAGGAGACGGATGTGACGACCATACGTGTTGGCGCCCTGGTGTATGCAGCCCAGGCCTACATGGTGAACGGGGATGTGACACCCGCCGCTGAACGCCTGGCCGCGGCAGCAGTTGCACCTGCTCTCGCCTCGGGCCACCTCTATATTTCCCTGAGAAGCATCACCAATCTAGCTCGGCTGCAAGTATTGCAAGGCAGGCTCCACCAGGCTGCCATCACGTATGAGGAGGCCGTGCGGGTGACCTCAGGACCGGAAGAGCTACGGCTCCTGACGAGCGGCCCGGCCTACTACTTTGGTTTGGGCGATCTGTTGCGCGAGTGGAACAACCTCGATGCCTCCGAACGCTTTGTGTCGCAGGGTATGGATGTGCTTAAGGGAACGTTGTTGGTTGACGCCGATGTGGTCACGCTGGGTTACACGACCCTGGCTCGCCTGCAGCAGGCGCATGGGGATTATGATGGGGCCGTTGCAACGCTGGTTGCGTTCACGCAAATAGCACGACAGCGTCGTTTTGCTCCTCACCTTGTAACCCATGGAGTGGCTATGCAGGCTCAGCTGGAACTGGCGCGGGGCAACCTGGCAGCAGCCATCCGCTGGCTGGATGGGAGTGACCTCACCATCAGTGATGATCTTAATTACCCCTGTGAGCGGGAGTACTTGACCCTGGCACGGGTGCGGCTTACTCAGGGGCGGGATGACCCGGGGGGTACTTTCCTTCAGGATACTTTATACCTGTTGAATCGCCTGCTTGAGGATGCTGAGGCCAAAGCACGAACGAGTAGTGCATTGGAAATGCTTATGCTGCGTGCGCTCGCTCTCGATGCCCAGGGCAATAGGACACAGGCACTCGCCTCGCTCGAACGTGCGCTCCTACTCGCCGCGCCCGAGGACTACATTCGCCTGTTCATCGATGAGGGGGAAGCAATGGTGGCCTTACTGCGTCAAGCATACACACGGAGCATCGCATCTGGCTACGTCGCGATACTGCTGGAGGCATGTGGTGAACAGGGAGCAGTGGTTCGCTTGCCCCGCACGGAGCATCCAGGTTCGCTTGTCGAACCGCTCACTGAGCGCGAACGCCACGTGCTACGGCTCCTTGTGGCAGGTCTATCCAATTCCGCCATGGCGCGGGAGCTCGTTGTCACAGTCGGCACAGTGAAAAGCCACGTCAACCACATCTACGGGAAACTTGGCGTGAACAGCCGCACCCAGGCGATCGCTCGCGCCCACACCTTGCACTTGCTCTAAGATAGTCTCACTCCACTACCCTTTTTCACCTCTTTTGCCGCTCTCAGCACGAGTAGTCACACTCATCCATGCTTTTTGTTTCGGCGTGAAAATCAACCCCACAATCCATCTTTCGGTAGATGCTGTCCTGCCTGGTTGAGCCGCATACTTGGTGTAGTGCTGAAGAAGTATCAGACACAGGACACGAGGAAAAACGATGAACACCTATGAAATTCGCGTCAAAGGTCATCTCGATCAGGAGTGGTCAGAGTGGTTCGCGGGGCTGGCGATCGGCTACGACGCCGATGGCAGTACGGTACTGCGTGGTCCCCTCGCCGACGAGGCTGCGCTGCATGGGGTGCTGATCAAAGTGCGCGATCTGGCGTTGCCGCTGCTGGCGGTGAATCGGGTTGAGGCGAGCACTTCGGAAAGCTGAAGCTCTACTCTAAGAGGGAACATCTATGCAACATCACTGGTATGCCAATCCCTGTTCCAGCGTTTGTGAGCCTGTTCGCCGTAGCATTCTACCTGATCGTGCCTATCGCCGTGGCGGCCATCATCTTCCGACAACGCGATATGGTTGGGGCCGGGTAGGCAAAGCTTTTACAGGGAGTGCATTCCGTAGCAGTGGGAGACCAGTGGTGGGTCCCTGGAGTTTCGTGCCATACAATGGCAGAAAGAAATGGTTCAGAACATGAGTTTCTATCGAACAGTCACACGTTATGTCCTCTTCTGCATGCTCGTGCTGTTGGCATTGCCGTTCACGGCGCTTCCAGCCGCCGCTGCAACGCGCTCCGGCTCGCCCGATTTTGCGAAGATCGATGCGTTTGTGCAGGCAGAGATGCAAGCGAACCGTATTCCAGGGGTGGCCCTGGGCATTGTCCATGGTGATCAGGTCGTTCACCTGCAGGGGTTCGGCGCTGCCGACACGACCGGGCGAGCGATCTCACCACGCACCCCGTTCGTTATCGCCTCACTGACGAAATCCTTCACAGCGCTCGCCATAATGCAACTGGTTGAGGCGGGCAAGATGGAGCTGGATGCGCCTGTGCAGCGCTACCTATCCTGGTTCCGCGTCGCCGATTCCGCTGCCTCCGCACGTATCACGGTGCGCCAGTTGTTGAACCAGACCAGCGGGATACCGGAGGCCAATTCGGCTACTGGTAGCACGACGGTGGAGCAGCAGGTGCGCGATCTTTCTACGGTCGCCCTCGATCGACCAGTGGGCACCGGCTACGAATACGCGAACGCCAACTACGATACGCTGGGGCTTATCGTTCAAACGGTTTCTGGGGAGTCGTATGAGGCCTACATCCAGCAGCACATCTTTGCGCCCCTGGCGATGCATCACAGTTTCGCCTCGGAGCAGCAAGCGATGCAAGATGGTCTCGCACAAGGCTATAACTGGGCCTTTGGGATTCCGTATCCAACGCATGATTACCGTCCGAATTTGCTGCCTGCTGGCTTTCTCATCTCCAGCGCCGAGGATATGTCCCATTATCTCATCGCTCAGATGAACGGTGGGCGCTACAGCAGCGTTTCCGTGCTCTCGCCGAGTGGGATTGCAACCTTGCATGCACCTGCCATTGCGGTTGATGCATCAGGCTCTTCCTACGGCATGGGGTGGATCAATCTCTCAGCACAAGATAGCGGGATTGCTACGCCACTCCTTTGGCACAATGGTGACACAAACAGTTTTCATGCGGATATGTTCATCGAGCCGAAAGAGCACTGGGGCGCGATCATCCTGATCAATGCCACAGCCAATAATATGCTCGCCGCATCAGCACTCCAACATGTCTTTGCAGGAGTAGTTAACATGCTGGTAGGTCGTGAGCCACCTGTTGCTGGACTGAGCTTGAGTACACTGTACCTCATCGTCGATAGTGTCATCGTGGTGGTTTCAGTGCTTGTGCTCTTGTCGGCACTCAGATTGCCCTGGTGGTACAAGAAGATGAAGAACCGTCCGCAACATCGCCTGCGGCGTGGAATCCTTCCGCTACTCTGGGAACTTGTCCTGCCTGTTATCCTGCTGATTGGCTTTCCCATGCTCATCGGCGCACCGTGGCATGTGCTCTTGCTCACGCTCGCTGATATCAGCTATTGGCTTCTCGCGACACTTGCGGTTCTAGTCATCACGGGGATTGTCAGAGTGGTGCTCACGGTTCGTGTTCTGCGGCGGAAAGAAACAGGTCTACCTATAGTGGCGCCATCACCAAGTCAAAGTCTCACGTAAGGTGTCCTCTCGGCGTGGGAGCGATGTCGTGCAGACGAAGCGTCTGCACGACATCAGCGAGAGCATTGCTTCTATCATCATCAGTATTTTTGCTGGCCGTGTCAAAGGAAAGGTATCGGCTGGGCTAAGAGCTGTGGCGCCAGTAAATGCCAGGAAGAGATAATCAATGAAATGGGGAGCCCATTTTGTAGTATTGCCATCCACCTGTTGAGGAAACATAAAATCAGCAGCTTGGTGGCCACGATTTAGTCGCTTGCGCGGTCCTCCGCCATCGATTTCCCAGTACCACAGCGCAAAAACCAGGATATTTGTACACCAGAGTAATGCAGCGGAGCGGAGTAATACTATTCCCCTTTCTTGCGGCAGATAGTAAATCAAGAGCGAAACGCTTCCAGCTAGCCCTGCTGTCACAACGCCAAGGAGCGTCAGCCCAGTTACACGCGCCGTTATATGGCGCAGCGGATGGCGGAATATCGAAGCTAATATAAATGGCAGAAGCAGCACTGCCTCGATTACCAACAGTAACCAGCTTGGACCAAACGTGAGCTTATCTGGCAGAGCAAGGTAGAGTAATCCTATCCCTAATGCACCGGCTAGCGCTGCCCACCTTGAAATTGCCTCAACCTCTTTCTCCTGCTTTGCATGAGCGTTATCGGTCGAATCAGTTGTGGATTGCTGTGTCTCATTGACCGGCTGCATGTGCGCTAACCTCTTTTTCCAGTACCTGCCTCAAAAACAGCTTTCTCGCCTCTTGCAATTATATCCTACATCTGGTGTTGGTATGCCTCGTCCGGGAGCGTAAGAAGTTCCTCTTCTATGTGCAGCCATACTTTTTGTTCCGCCTCGGTATTGTTGATACGTAACCTTTGGTTCGTCGCACTGGTTAGCATCCGAGAGACCCGTTGTCGAAAACTATCCAGTATCGGTCGTTGAAAAGCGGGCGTTGGCATCACGCGCAGTTCTACCAATTTAGGGTCATAGAACTCCTCTTTGTCGAAGGCCAGCGACGCGAGATTGCTAAAAGCCACCAGCAATGCTTGTCGTTGCTGTGTGAAATAACCCACCTGGGTGCTCGAGGTAGCGAGACATCCAGCGATCTGCCCTCCAAGCATAATGGGGTGTGCTGCCGCGCTCACCTCATGCTCAGTTCTATATGCCGGCAGCAGTTTTTCCTTCGTCAGGTCGTCGACATTGACTGTGCGGCGCGATTCTGTTGCATAGCCAGCCAATGATTCCATGCCAAGAAAAAGGGCAATCGGTTCAAGATCGGCTGACCAGGGGAATGTACCTCGTCCTGCTCGCTCGCGCAAAGAGCGAATCTTATTGCCATGCGCTTCGGAGGGAGGCATACATTGCACCAATGTCACCGCCATCCCTAATTGATTGGGGTCTAATTGAGCGAGAACCTGCTTCAAAACCATATCACTGATGCGCCAGAAACGCAAAGAATCGGTCGTTGTAGTGCGCACACTGAGCAGTTGAGCAATAAATTCAGAGGGAATATTTTCCTCTGAATCATCTTTCTGCCATGAGTGAATATCTGGATAAGTGTCTTCAAGCGCTTCCAGCATTTGATCTCGATATGCAGGTGGAATGACCTGTAACAAACGGGTAAGATGAGGTCGTTGAGGGTTGGACTCTCCTTTGGCCCAGCGGGTGAGCGTCATCTGAGATAGCCCAATAGCTACTGCCATTCGTTGTTGTTCGCCTGGGATCCTGAGGATTTGCTGTAGAATGCTTTGCCAGATTGGAGCTACGTCCATGTCTTTCCACCTCAACTATGTATGAGCCTGAATTTCTTCATTGCTGCTTTCTGGCGCTTATCATAACAGGGGTAACGAATCGAGTCAACTATCTCAACTTACTCATTTTGTACCAATAATCGAAGAACAGATTAAACTACCGCCCTGCCAAATTTGCCGATATTCCTGAACTTTTGATAGCGCAGCTCAATCAGTTCATCTAGAGGATGCCGCCGTAAATCCGCCAGCTGCTTCACCAGTGCCTCTTTAAGATTATCTGCGGTAGCCTGGTAATTGCGATGTGCTCCCCCTGGTGGCTCTGGAATCAACTCGTCTATAAGCTCGATTTCCTTGAGTTCACGTGCGCTAATCCGCATTGCTTCGGCGGCTTGTGGCGCAAATGAGGTGTCACGCCAGAGAATGTTCGCTGCTGCCTCTGGAGGAGCAACGGAATAGATACTAAACTCTAACATCAAGATGCGGTCGGCAATGCTAATGGCTAACGCCCCACCACTGCCTCCTTCCCCGACAACTACGGCAATAATCGGCACACGCAGCCGCGACATCAAATACAGATTCGACGCAATTGACCCGGCCTGGCCGCGTTCTTCGGCTCCTAATCCAGGGAATGCCGCTGGTGTATCGATCAAGCAAATAATGGGAAAATCAAACTTTTCAGCCTGCT
Source organism: Chloroflexota bacterium (assembly GCA_005881495.1). The sequence continues at coordinate 26,987 of VBHI01000071.1, read as the reverse complement.
GCATCACACGAGCAGCCTTGCGATAGCCTTCTGGATTCGGCATTCCCAGGTTACGTAACTGTTTTTCCTTCGTGTCGCGACCTTTCTGGTGGCATACGAACATCACGGTCTCGCCATTGAGCGTGGCTGGCCCGGTCATGATTGCGTGGTCATCACCAAAAGTGCGATCTCCGTGCAGCTCGAAAAAGTCATCGCACATCAGGCGAATGTAATCGGCCGCGTATGGTCGATCTTTGTGGCGTGCCACCAGCACCGTTTGCCAGGCTGTCAGTTTACTGTAGATCTCCTCGGTGCGGCGCCGCAGCTCACGCTCCGCCTCTTGTAACTGCTGGTGTTCGTCGGCTTTCATGCGCTCGCCTTTACGTTGCAAGGCGCTAATCTTTTTCTCTAGCTCGGCCAGCGGTTTTTCGAATTCCAGATCGTATGTCATTCTCTCCCCTTTTACCTCGTTTGATGAACGTGTGAATGACTTTCCTCTAGGAATTCGCTGCTCTTCCTATTGGTTTTCCCATAGAAATGGAGTAGCCTTGCCAGCGTCTGCCGCAGCTCGCGCCTATGCACGATCGCATCGATCATCCCGTGCTGCAGCACAAATTCGGAAGTCACCGCGTCCTCGGGGAGTTTCACATGCATGAACCCCTCGATCACACGCGGTCCCGCGAAGCAGATCAACGCGCCAGGTTCAGCGATAGTCACATCGCCGAGCATCGCAAAACTGGCCGTTACCCCACCAGTTGTCGGATCCGTCAACAGGCTAAAATAGGGCAGCCGGGCCTCTCCTAGTTTTGCCAGGGCCGCCGTTGTTTTGGCCATCTGCATCAGCGAATACAGTCCTTCTTGCATCCGCGCGCCGCCAGAAGTAGAAGAGATCAGTACGGGCGTGTTTTTCTCAATGCCCAATTCGATAGCTCGCGTAATCTTTTCTCCCACCGCTGAACCCATGCTGCCACCAATAAAGCGAAAATCCATGACCGCCAGTGCCAGGGGATAGTCCTCGATGGTGGCATGGCCGATAATCACGGCCTCATTCAATCCTACATTCTCACTCTCTTCCCTCAGCTTGGCGTCATAGGCCTGCGAGCGGCTAACGAAGTTGAGCGGGTCAACAGAAATAATGTCTGAGTCTACTTCGACGAAGCTGTCAGTGTCAGTCAATAACTCTATACGCTCATAGGCAGTAAGCTTAAAGTGATAACTACAGCGTGAGCATACCTTCAGGTTTTTTTCCCAGTCGCGCCCCACCAACATCTCTTTACATTCTGGGCACTTGAGTGCCAGGTTTCCCGCAAAAGGTTTGCTAGGCCTGGCTTGCTGTTGCGAGGATGACTGCGTCGTGGACGGTACTTCGGCTTCTTTGACCATAAACAACCTCCTCGTCAATCTTGCGCGAAGAGCGCAGCCACAAAACTCTGTGGATCAAATGGCGCCAGGTTCTCAACTTTCTCTCCAGTGCCGATAAATTTGATGGGAACACCGAGATCATCGGCGACAGCAAAGGCAAAGCCTCCTTTGGCTGTACTATCCAATTTTGTGATCACTACTCCAGTCAAACCGATATCGGCAGCAAATTGGCGCGCTTGTAAAAGCGCATTCTGGCCCGTCGTCGCATCCATCACAATCAGCAACTCATGCGGCCCTTTTGGGATAAATTTCTGAATAACTTTACTGATCTTCTTCAGCTCTTCCATCAGGTTGTACTTCGTTTGCAGACGACCCGCGGTATCCACGATGAGAACATCACAACCCCTCGTCGTTGCTGCCTGGATGGCATCATAGACGACCGCGCCTGGATCGGAACCAGGATTCTGGCTTATTACCGGTACGCCAATGCGCTCCGCCCACACTTTGAGCTGGTCAATGGCCGCAGCGCGGAATGTATCGGCAGCGGCAAGCACCACCCTGTGCCCTTCTCGCGTGAGACGATAGGCCAATTTCGCGATGGTGGTCGTTTTACCTGAGCCATTGACGCCAATAACCAGGATCACCGTCAGTGTGGAATCTGGGGCGAAGCGAAGACCAGCAGACTTCCCAAGTAGTTTTGTCAACTCTTCACGCAAAGCACGCTGCACCTGTGCCCCGCTTTTCATCTTCTCTTCATTGACTCTCTGCTGCAAACGCTCAATCAGCCACATCGTCGTGCTGGGACCAACGTCGGCTCGCAAGAGAGATTCCTCCAACTCATCCCACAGCTCAGGAGTAATATCGTTCTGTCTGAATACATCCCCCATCCGGCTAAAAATTTGCCGGGTGCGGCTCAGGCTGTTCTTAAATGGATTAAAGCTTTGCTCAGACACGGAATCACTTTCTACGCGCTCCTGAGAAGCCACTGCATCTTTTTTCGGTTCTTCTTGAGGTTTCTGCCCAAAGAATCTGTTGAGCACCTTAGCTTTGACTCCTTTATCTACCCGCTTTAACACTGAAAAAAAGAGGGCGACCCACCAGATAGCTCATCTGGTAAATATCCCTCCGCATAAGATAAAAGGCAAAAGGTACAAATACATGCCTTTTGCCTCCTCGTCCTGTCGTACAACAACAACCGTAACATAGGGCTTCTCAGGCCAGTGACAGAATCACTACCCTCTTACTACCTTATTGACGGCTGCCGCGATACGAATGAAGTGACCCGTCGCTAATGGGTTCGTTAATGATAATATCGCCATTACGGATCTTGATATTGTACAGGCAAGAGGGATTAGTGCACACCCAGGCCTTGTACTCAATGGAAGCTCCCTGGCTACCGAAATCCGAGAGCGGAACCAGATCACCTTCACTACATTTGCGACACCGGGGAAATGCGTTTTCCACGAAATCGCCTCCTTCCTTATCCTTGGAGGATAGTATTTACCTGCTTTACCACGTAGCAAAGCGAAGCAAATAAGTAAGCCGAGGGGGAGCCTCCGCCGCTGCATCCGCATCCCCACAGCAGGTTGGTATCCATGCTGTCGCTATCATACCACAAATTGCGTCTTGTGTCAGCTACCTTGATGAAGAATTATTCATCTTTCTTCTGCTATGACCTACCTTGTACCTTCTTTTTCATCTCTGGGTTAGCAGTCTCTTCTACGGTGACGTAGATGAAGGGCAAATCGGTAGGAGCCACGCCAGTTGCTCACAATTGGCAACATCCTATGGTCTAAGGATAACAGGTGTTACACATTCCGTCAAGCACAAACGACGCCGAAAAATGCGCTAGGGTCGCGCCCTGGCACATTTTTTAGCGTCATTCAGCATCATTACGTATCTCTTTATACCTCTGCTGTTACGCCCCCTGCCCTGGCCTGCAGGTACGCATAAATGAACGGATCTATATTTCCCGCCAGGTAACCCTCTGTATCACTCGACTCATAGTTCGTACGGTGATCCTTCACGATAGTGTAGGGGTGAATTGTCACCGAACGAATCTGTGTACCGAAGTCGGCCTGCACATGCTCACCTTTGAGTCGCGCCGTCTCCTCTTCGCGTTTCTTCTGCTCCAGTTCGTACAGGCGAACCTTCAACAATTTCATCGCCACCTCGCGATTCTGAATCTGTGAGCGCTCATTCTGACAGGTCACCACAATCCCGCTAGGTATATGGCGCATTCGCACCGCGGAGTCGGTCTTGTTGACGTGTTGCCCGCCAGCGCCAGTTGATCGGTACGTATCCACCTCAATATCCTCTGGACGTATCGTAATCTCGATCGTGTCCTCGATATCGGGCAGGACCTCGACTTTCGCAAACGATGTATGTCTGCGATGTGCGGCATCAAACGGCGAGAGGCGGATCAATCGATGGGTTCCTATCTCTGACCGCAAGTAGCCATATACGTAGCGGCCCTTGATTTCGACAGTGACACTTTTTATGCCAGCTTCTTCGCCCTCGCTGTAATCATAGATTTCCGTACGGAACTTATGCTGCTCTGCCCAGCGCAGATACATGCGCAGCAGCATCTCAGCCCAATCCTGTGCGTCAACACCGCCACTGCCAGCGTGAATACTCAGAATTGCATCGCGCTCATCGTGCTCTCCACTTAACATCAGCGAGAATTGCAGTTGCTCAACTTTTTTCTCGATTTCGGCTACTGACTGCGCCACCTCGGCCTGCATTCCTTCATCTGGCTCCTCCTCCAATAATTGAGCCAATCCCAGCAGGTCCTCCAGTTGCGTATCAATCTCCTCCCACGTGGTGACCTCTTCGCGCAGTGCATTCAATTGCTGCATTTGTGCCTGAGCCTTGCGGTTGTCGGACCAGAAATCCTCCGCCATGCTCTCTTTTTCAAGCGTGCTTATTTGTGTTTTCTTCGTAGCCAGGTCAAAGACGCACCATAGTTTTCTGGACACGTCCCTGCAGGCGTTCAATTTGAGATGTTAGTTCATTCATGTCGCTATTGTAGCACTTTTTGGAAACCCGGTACACCTCTCGCCATTCTTGCAGTGGAACCTACCTCGTCAGAGTTTCATATAATACCGCTGTGGATCGTTGCAATCAACATCAACAATCACGTTATCGCTCACCTGTTTCTTAAGGTTGAACTCGATGCGTCGACTCCGAAAGGTATAGCTTTGTCCTGTTAGAATGTCTGTCCATTCCGCAATAACATACCAACCATCCAGCCATATTTGAATCTGTTTTATCGTGGCCACGACTCGTCTTCCGTTCCTCCAGCTTCTGCGCCAGTTGAAGATAGCCAGGGTAAAAAGCTGAATCACCACACTGCCAATCACTACTATGCCCATAGAAAGGAAAGGAATTTTCATACTACTACTTTCTGATTGTTTCCCTCGGCTTACTGAACGGGTACTACGGGTGAGTTGAATGGTGTTGAGGTGAGGGCGCAGAGGGTGCAGTAGTTCGGGCCGTTTGCTGAGGCCATGTCCTCGACTCATACACTTGCTGGGTTAACCGAGCATTTGCATCTCTCAGTTGTTGATTCTCATATACAGTCTGGCTAGTTCTACGAAGTCGCGTCAATAAGAGGTTGAGCCCATTACCTACACGCCATAGTACATTGTCTTGACTCAGGTCCGCACGTACCAGGCGGTCGCCATTTGCGGCGCGTACGAGAACGTGCAACAGATGCTCACTCCCAGCATCGAGTTGGCGCGTGCGCTCAGCTTCACGCGCTAGCAGTTCAGCTTCACGCGCCTGCAGCTGGACAATCTCTTCGGCACGGCTGGCTCGTGCGATCGCATAGAAGGCACTACGAACCCAGATGTAAGAGACCACAGCAACGATGACCTGAAGGCTTATGGCCTGCATCACTACGTTATAGGCCATGTCGGATGTCAACACCATATTCAGCGCCGGAGTTCGCGGTTGGAAAGCAAGAACAGCGACGATGAAGAGGATATTACTCAAGGCAACAGGAAAAACACTCACTGGGGGAAGGAGGGAGACGGCAATGAGTTCAGATACAATGAGCACGTCGAATGTTTGCAGATCACTCACATCCAGGCCCATGGGAGATGTCAGGAGCATAAGGCCGCATCCCAGGTCAACCACCAGAATGAGTAGAAGACTGACTATCGTTAACTTGCCGAGTTGATTGAACAGTATCGCTACTCCACAAAGCAACAGGCCCAGCAACACAGTCCCAATAGCCATGAAACTGTGCATCATGAGGGCTCCCGGCAAATTAGCCAGTTGAAAGAGTACAATAACCAGGAGAACGGCACTAACAACCTGTTTGCGCTGGGTTTCTTCACGGACTGCTATGCCGCGATTCGTCGTTACCCATAGCGCCTGGTGGGGAGAATTCTTCATCGGTATTTGTGTCATGATAGTTCTCTCTTTTTACAAGGCAACACAGCATGCGCTGCAAAAAAACGACAGTGTCAACCAAAGGTCTTCTGATTGCGAGTTTGCTCCACCATGATATCCCTACTCATTTCAAATCCCACACCCACATGATTGATGATTGCCTGAACAAGCAAAAGGAGCCGATTAACGCCCCTTTGCTGTCTGTATAGACGTATTATGTTAATGGAAGTAACCTTACATGTGATTTTTCAATGCCATTATCTGTAAGTCCTTTCATAGCGTAGCCGAATCGTGTCCCATCACAATTCGTTCGTAGAAGTCCCTCCTGCGCGTATTCTATTGCGCACAGGAGGCAATGTAGCGTTTCTTATATTCTTCGAAAGAAGTCAATGTACAATTTGGGCAGCCAAAGTGGTATAATTCACGATTATCGACTCTCGTGTACGAGACGCGATATCGGATGGATTTGTTGACCAGGGCAAGAAGAGACGGGAATGGGAAAGAGATTGAGTCACAGCAATCAAGATGTTTTGAAAGGTAAATCACAATGAATGAGTTTCCCGCCTGGCTTGCCTCCGCGCTCGCGTCGGACGCGACTGAAGGGCGAAACGTCCTCCCTCCCTGGATCGGTCCTCTTAAGCCCGCTGCGCAAGTCGTCGGACCAGCCTTCGTTGCCCTCATGAGCCAGGACGACAACCTGTCTGTGCGCGAGGCGATGCAGGCTGCACACTCGCCCGGATCGGTGCTGGTTGTTGCTGGTGGTGGCACCTCCCGTACAGCCACCATCGGTGGGCTGATGGCACTGGAGATGCAGAATAAGGGCATCATTGCCCTCGTTACGGATGGCCTGGTACGTGATGCCAGGGAAATTCGCCAAATGCAACAATTCAACGTGTGGTGTCGAGGCGTCACACCGGCAGCATCAAACAAACAGGGTCCTGCGGTGGTCGGCGGTTCGGTCTCTATCGGATGGACCCTCATCCGCGACGGCGACCTGGTCATTGCCGACGATGACGGCGTAGTGATCTGGCCGAAGGAGCAGATCGACGCCTTGCTGGTCAAAGCCGAAGCGAAGTGGCAACAGGACAATGCCCGGCTTGCACAGCTGCAACAGGGATTTCGCGCTTGACATCATCGATGAACTGGATTTGTGAGCCTGGGACACCGGTCAAGTCAGCGAACATGCTGCCTGTCACCCCATTCACTTCGTTCAGGGTGACAGGTAGCCTGTCACCCTGAGCGGAGCGAAGGGTCTCGCTCGAGGGGGCAGAGATGCTTCGCTGCACTCAGCATGACACTGTTAGATTACTAGGCAGCATGTCACCCTGAGCGTAGCGAAGGGTCTCGCTCGAGGGGGCAGAGATGCTTCGCGGAGTTGACACTGAGCGGAGCGAATGTGCTCAGCATGACACTGTTAGATTACTAGAAAGAGTATTTTTCACATGGCGATTCAATTAAGCGCACGCAACCAACTGATCTCAGCCATCACCCGCACCTCCGCCGAGGGCTTGGGACTCAAAGAAGGCGATGACATCGTTGCCATCATCAAATCCACCGAAGTCATGATCGGCAAAAATGTCTGAGCTAGCCTATATCGTACCTTGACTACTTTCAGTCAGCCACTTCAGCCACTAAGGAACAGCCACCGTAATCGGGATGAGAACCGAAGTTGGCTCGTGGGCGGCCTTTTCCGGATCGCTAAAAGTCAAAGTGAGAATAAGATCCGTTGAATAGGTTCCTGCTCGAGCCTGGGCGTTTGGATTGACCGTCACATTAACTGTTTGCGTCCCTCCTCCAAGAAGTGTGCCAGTATTCGGTGCTACGTCCAACCAACTCACTAAACTGGTCATTGTCCATCGCGCTGAACCATTCACTGTAGGGTTGCTAAACTGTATCGATGAGGGATTGCTCTGTAGTCTATTGGCAACCCGTTGGGTAGCGAAGTCAATGCGATTCTGAATCCCTGTAGCAGCTTTGGGACCATTATCACTAAACACCTCTATGCTTACATGTAGTTCGGCTAGAAGCTCTTGAGCTGTTCCCGCTGATGGCTTGAAGTTCAGCGTGCCTTGAAAATCTCCTGTTGCCTGGCCACTTTGCGCCGTCACATAAATCGTCTGTACCTCATGTGCTTGAAGACTTCCGCGATATCGATCTAAAGACAGCCAGTTCGGCGCGCCTGGGTCGGCAACGGCATTCCAGGTTATTACCTGATCAGTTCTGTTGACGATTGCTAACGGCAAGGTCTTGCTACTGTCCAGGAATAGGGCAAAGCTTAGTCCCGCTGAAAAAGGTTTACTCATTATTTTGGCCTTTCTTTACTTACAGAGGCGGCGGGGTTACAGCCAGTGTGACCGCTACCTCAACACTTTTTGACGATGCATCGCCTTCCGCACTAAAGATTAACGTAGCTTTGTGGTTTCCAATCGCTAGAGAGCTTGTATCAACTCTCACGTGAACGATTTCTTGCTGACCTGGTTGAAGGGTGCCAGCGCCCTTATCAATTGTCAACCAATGCTTCACATCTGTATCCGCATGCCAGAGCATCGCTTGATTACTTGTATTACTAATCTGTTCCTGCAATGTTTTGCTTTCACCCTGCCGGAGAGAACCAAAGTCAAGAAGGTTCTGACTCAGAATTGGTGGTGGCGGTTCCCCATTATAATTATTCATTTGTATTATCATCTCCTGTGTAGCAATCGTAACAGGAAGAAGCTCTCTTTTAGAAGGACTCTTTTATGACCTTTTTATGACCTGCTGTTGGAATCTTTTTGTTTTTTTTCGTCTATTATTGTATACTCCTATGCGGTAAAATATGCGCAATGCGCATGAAGAGAGGGAGGTAAATAGTAAAGCGCTAATTAACTCGATCTTTATATTTATGACGTTCATTCAATCGATTTTTTTCGTATAGCATTATCACCGTTCATGTTCCTTGTATTTGTGATCAGCATCAAATGTAATGACCCGGTCGGGGAGGGGTCAATTCACAATGATCGTAGTGGAGACTATCCCAAATGAACGGTTGAGACGTGCACGCCACGAACGAGGGTGGACGCAAGCCGAATTGGCTGAAAAGCTTGATACTTCTTTCGAGATGGTGAGCCGGTGGGAGCGTGGCATCAAGGTTCCGAGCGCCTTTTATCGTAGAAAACTCTGTGATGCCTTTGGCAAAACAGCCGAGGAACTTGGATTTCTCGTTGAGCCTGGCGCACCTCCAACAATCGGACCATCACCGTGCGTGTTCTTCACCTCTGCCTACGCTGATGCCGATCGCAGGCTTGTCGCCAATCTCAAGGCGGAGCTCCAGACGCGGGAAGTCACGGTGTGGAGCAGCCGTATGATAAGAAGGCAGGAATCGAGCAACAAAAGGAATGTGCTGCAAGAAGCTGTCCGCGCTTCCCAGGTAGTTCTGGTAATTGTCTCTCCTTCTACCTATGCTTCTCATCATGTCCACGATACCCTTCGCCTCGCCAGGCACTACAGGCGCCCTGTCTGCGCTCTATGGATTGGTGGGCAAAATATGCAGGAGTGTTTGCCCAAAGATTGGGGCGAACCGTATGCAACCATTGACGCCAGGCAGGGCGATGATCAACTTCTACGTGATAAAGTTATAGCGACGCTTGAACAGGTATGGCTCGCTCCCAGCGATCCTCAAACCATTGCAGTGTCCGAGCCGCTGTGGAAGGTACCGGCAATACTGATGCCGCTGATCGGGCGCGAAGAGGAACTGGCCGGACTGAGTGACTTGCTCCTGCGCCCACAGGTCCGTTTGTTGACGCTCTTAGGCCCCGGCGGTATTGGCAAGACTCATCTGAGCCTGGAGGTCGCAGCGAAGATGCGCGAACACTTTGCTGACGGCGTCTGTTTTGTCTCACTGGCAGCAATAAGCGACCCCAAACTGGTGATTCCCGCTATCGCTAACGACCTGGGAATCAGGGAGGCCGGAGAGCGCCCGCTGTTCGAATTGGTGAAGGTCGCATTGCGGAAGCGGAATCTTTTGCTCATTCTCGACAATTTCGAACAGGTGCTGAAGGCCGCACCACAACTTCCAGAATTGCTGGAAGAATGCCTTCACCTCAAAATTCTGGTGACCAGTCGCTCCAGGCTCCATATTCACGGTGAATATAGCTTTCCAGTTCCTCCTTTAGCGAAACCTGATCTGACGTTGCCTCTAGAGAGTGATACTCTCACGCAGTATGCTGCGGTTGCACTCTTTCTCGAGCGTGCCCGCATGGCAAGGCCGGATTTCCGCATCACCGGTACTAACGCGCGCGCCATCGCGGAGATGTGTGTGCGCTTGGACGGGTTGCCGCTGGCAATTGAACTGGCCGCCGCTCGCATTCGGTCGTTGGCGTCGCAGTCACTGCGGGAACGGTTGAAGGAGCATCTTCTAGATGTCACGATAAGCCCGGATCAGAATGTAGATGACCGGCAGCGGACGCTGCGCAATACGATTGCGTGGAGCTATGACTTACTCAGTAAAGAGGAACAGCAACTCTTCCGGCGACTGTGTATTTTTGCAGGCGGCTGGAATGTGGAAGCAGTGGAGGCGATTTACGAAGCTCTAGGTGATTCGACGTTCCAGGTATGGGTTGGCGTAGAATCTCTGCTCGACAAGAGCCTGTTGCAATCAGCGGAGCAGGAAGAGGAAGGGCGCTTCCGGTTTCTGGAGACAATCCGCGAGTATGGATTGGAACTCCTGGAAGCGAGCTGGGAAGCGGAGACCGCGCGACTGGCCCACGCAGGGTACTATCTGGGGCTTGTGGAGGAAGCAGAACCTCACCTGAAGGGAGTGCGACAAGCTGCATGGTTGGCGAGATTGGAGCAGGAGCAGGAAAATCTGCGAGCGGCCCTGAAGTGGCTCATCGAGCATGAAGAAACTGAACTTGCCTTGCGCTTTTGCGGTGCAATGTGGCGGTTCTGGCGCCTGCGCGGTCACTGGAGTGAAGGACGCAGGTGGTTGGAAGCAGCCCTCGGGCTTTCACAATCAGGAAGACCAACTATAGCGCGAGCCAGGGCCCTTTGTGCGGCTGGAGACCTGGCCTACTATCAAGATGACTATCAAATTGCTAACACCGTGTTGGAGGAGGCAGTCAAGATCTGCCGCACGCTACAGGCTGAAAGGGAACTTGCCACTGCTTTGGGTCTTTTAGGGATTCTCATGCAATTGCAAGGCGATCTCGTAACGGCTGGCCCCCTGCTTGAGGAGAGTGAGAAACTCTGCCGTAAGCTGGACATCACCTGGGAATTATCCTATTTACTGCGCAAGTTGGCGGGGCATGCAGCTCAGACCGGTGACTTGAAGCAGGCAGCGAACTATGCTCAGGAAAGCCTCATGCTCGCGCAAAAGCTGGGGGATAAATCCCTCGCTGCCTATGTATTGTGCACCCTGGGAGAGATTGCAGCGCGTCTGGGTGACTTAACGCAGGCTGTAACATATAACCAGGAAAGTCTCACGTTCGCGCGCGAACTGGGTGATAAACTCCTTATAGCTAATGTTCTGAACGTCCTGGGATACTTTGCGGCGCTACAGGGTGACCTGTCATTGGCGCCTTATGTTCAGGAGGCTTACGCACTCGTACTTGAGCTGGGCGATAGGATGCTCGTCGCAAAAACTCTCCATAGTGGAGGGTATATCGCCATGCATCAGGGTAATCTTACGCAGGCTTCGACATGGTTCAGTACGGCATTATCCATAAAAATCTCTACTGGCGGCACATTTGTTCGGGGCAATAGATGCAAGGCTTAACGTAAATGTTGATTTGAACCCGGCAGAGCGTGCTGAGTACCAGCGCGCCGTTGAGCGCGTGCGGCTCCAGTTGGGCGCAAAGGCCTTTGCAACAGCGCGGAGAGAAGGGCGTACTATGACAGTAGAGCAAGCGCTTGCCACATCTCTATCGCCAGCTATTGTCAATCCTCCCCCTTCCCCTAGGTACCCCGATGGTTTGACTGAGCGCGAGGTGCAGGTAATTTGCCTCGTAGCCAGAGGCTTCGCGGACAAGCAGATCGCTAAGCAGTTGAATATTGCTCCACGCACCGTCAACACACACTTAACGTCGATCTATAGTAAGATCCAGGCTACTTCCCACTGGAAAGAGAGGCAGATCGCCCCGCGTATCGCCGCAGCAAACTACACCTCAGAACACGACCTGTGTTAACGTTATTGCGCCCCTCTTTTCGCCGCCCACGTAGAAACCCTCACCGTGGTTTCGCACAAATACGTAATAGAATACGTTATTTCACGCTAGTGCTACAACCTTTTATCAGATACACTTCAAATCAAATACTGAATTGTTCACATCTTTGAAAGGATCAGCATTGGCTGAGCCGCTAGCAATAAGCCTGGTTGGAAAGACAGTAAAGAAAACTTGAAGAGGAGCATTCTCCCATGGCTCGACAGATCAAAACACTCAATTCTGTTAACGACTCGGAGAGAGCCAACAGTGACCTCAGTCGCGACGTTCCAGACCTTTCGCAGCAGCCCCCCTCTCTTCCAGAACCTATAGCTCACCCGGTTGCATTGCTGAGCACCTCAGAGCTTGCCAATCACTGTATGAGCGAGTTCAACAACTATCGCTGTGGCGCGCCTTCCAGCAAACAATATTGCCTGGAGCTCTTCCATCGCGCATTGATGCAGCGCGACCCCCTGGCCTGGGAAGTGGTGCAGCAGCGTTTCAATCAGACCGTCCTTTATTGGATGCGCGTTCATCCAATGAGAGAAGCAGCGTGCCGCTTTGATAGTGAAGAGAACTACGTAGCTCAGGCATTTGCGCGGTTTTGGCAGGCAACGGTCGGGAACGAGGAAATCGAATTTAAGACACTGGCCGCTGTGCTGCGGTATTTACGTGCAAGTCTGCATGGTGCGATTATCGATACGCTGCGAACCTACTCGCGACCGCAGCAGGTCCCGCTGCCAGAGCCTGGTGAACCAGGAGAACCATTAACGGAAGAGCAAGAGAATGGTAGCGGGTTGTGGGAGGTTATTCGCAGCCTGATACCCGAGGGACGTCAACGGCGTGTGGCCTACTTGCTCTTTCATTGCCATCTCAAACCTAGAGAAATTGTTCGATTCTGTCCACAGGAGTTCAACGAAGTGCGGGAAATCTATTTTCTGCGGCGAAACATTTTCGAGCGTCTGCTGCGGAACGCAGAGTATATTCGCTGCCGGTTCGCTCTTGAATTCCAGCGGTAACGCAGCAAGACACGCCTGACTGGCCAGTCAGGCTGCACGCAAGGTAGGAAAAGAGGCTCCTCTCGCTTTTGGTTGCGTACGAAGACGAAAAACGATTGACGTCTGCCTCCGTAGCTCACAGTGCACTTCCGAGGAAGCGTTCAATGGCACGCTGAATATCCCGCGCATGCTGATGAGCATCGACAGCCTTCGGCGTCACCTTCTCCAAGATAGCGCCTGGGATGGAGTGGGCGAGAACTTCACCATATCCAAAGGGATGAAGAGGATCGTATTCATTCGCCAGGATCAGAGTCGGAACAGGGATGCGCGTCCAGTCTTCTTGCTCTCTATTGGGAGCATCTTGAGGCAGGCATTCGAGTATGTCCACAGCTTCCTCAGCCTGTGGTCGGGTAAATTGTCTGCGCAATGAGTCCGCCGTCATTGGAGAGGCGCATTGTACCTCCAGGTACTCCTCGGTGAGTTTAAAGTGTTCGAGTCCTTGAACAGCTCCATAATGTCGGATCAGGGCAGCGATACGTGAATACACCCGGAGATTCACTGGAAGGGGTTCATTCAACCATGCAGGTCGCACCAGCACTAGACCCAGAACCCGTTGTGGATAGCGCAGGGCGAAGTTGAGTGCAACGGCAGCTCCCATCGAGATGCCGCCGACGGCGATCTGCTGGAGGTGGAGCATGTCAATCATTGCCAGGAGATCATCGGCGAATGAAGCGAAGCCAAGGTGCGTAGGATCACCTACTGGCCTGGTTTCGCCATGCCCCCGGCAGTCCAGCGTGAGGAGACGAAACGGTATCGGTGGCTCGAACAGATCTTGGATCTGATGGACATCGCCACCCATCCCATGCTGGAATACGAAGGGAACCCCTTTACCCAGGTCCAGGTAATGGAACAGAATAGTGTCGGAGTGAAAGAACGGCATGTGTTACTATCTCCTCTGAAGCTTGTCACGGAGGAATTGAAGGGCAGCATCAATCTGCCCTTCAGTGAGACCGTGAAGGATGAAGGGACCATCGAAGGCCGCCGCCCGAAGCAGACGCACGTAATGATCGTAATCGAGGATGCCTCCTCCGGCAGCATGGAAGGTATCGTCGGCGCCTCGATCTTTGGCATGGGCGATGACGATGTACTCCCCGAGCAGGTCGAACGCCTCATCAAGTACCTGGCTCATCTGGTGTTCATCGCCTGGAACGATCAGATTCGCGGGGTCGATCACCACCTTGAGGCGTGAAGACTGCATCGCCGCAAGCAGCGCATGGCCCTTTGCTGCTGTATTCACAACGTTTGCCCGCTCTGGTTCAATGGCCAGCGTCACCTGCTCTTCCTCGGCTATCCGCAGCGCAGCCTCCATCGAGGACAGCAGATCTGACCAGGCTTGGGAAGATGCGTTCTCTGGATGCCAACGCCACATGTTTTCGGGGTCGCGCGTACCGGTACAGAGAGTGATCACAGAGGTTCCCATTCCATGACAGGCCGAGGCCAGTGTCCGCAATCGGCGTAAGCCTGCTTGACGCACCTCGGGGGCTGGATGGGCCATATTGTAGGTTCCAGAAACCGCTGCGATTTCAATGCCTCTGCTCATCGATGCCTCATGAATACGGATTGAGAGGGAAGGAGCGATGTCATCTGGGAGCGTCGGCAGACCTGCACAGGCCATATTGAACTGGACGCAGTCCAATTGATGTTCTCTCACAGCATCGAATACCCCTTCCACCGTTGGGCGGGAAAACGTCCTGGCGAAAATCCCCAGTCGCATCACACGCCTCCTGTCACATCGGCCAATGTAATCCATGCTCCCGTTTCGACAGAGCGCGAGATCGCGACGAGAGCCCGCAGCGCTGCCACGCCGTCTTCGATACTTGCACCATGCAGAGGCGTACCATGCAGAATCGTGTCCGCGAAGCCCTCAAGCTGCAGTTTATAGACATGTGCATCCGCACCAAGCACCCGATGGTACTGCCCATCACGCACGCTGAAGCACTCCACCTCACTCGAGCGCAGATACCAGGGATTCGGGGTCTTGCCAACCACGCTGCCGTACTCACCGTACACCTGAAAGCCCTCATGCCAGTCCATCCGCACCGCCATCGTCAAATCAAGGTGTCCCACACTGCCATCGGCAAATTCAGTAGCGACAAACCAGCAATACGCTCCGAACTTCTCAATGAGCCTGGCCTGGACGCGCACGATCTCACCTCCCAGAAAGCGGGCCGTATCGACGAGATGGCTCCCGTGGCCTAAGAGATAGTAGCGTCGCTTGTTTGCTTTCGGATCGCCGGCTGGTCGCCTGGCGCGAGCGCTGGTGACCAGGATGGGCTGAAGGTTGTCCGTCATAGTGTACCGATACGTCGAGTCGCAGTACCATGCTTTGAGCGCGAGCAACTGCCCCATACCTTCCTTGATGAACTGACGTGCGAAGGCAATGCCTGGGTCAAACCGCTTCATCGTCCCAACCTGTACCAGCAGTCCAGACCTTTGCACTTGCTCACGTAACGCTTCGCACTCCTCGACGGTGACGCCAAGTGGTTTTTCCACCAGCACATGCTTCCCTGCGGCAAGAGCCCTGGAAGCATGCTCCACATGGAATTGGTCAGCTGTGGCAACAATGACCGCCTCCACCTGTGGATCAGCCAACATCGCGCCGTAGTCCTGATAGGTCACGTGGGGCTCGTGGATGGCGGACATCCTGGTCACCAGATCTTCTGCCAGATCGCAGATGGCATACAACTCGGCGTTGCGCGCTCTGCGACAGGCTTCAAAGTGGGCAGCCTGCGCAATCGGCCCACAGCCGAGTACCCCAATTCGTAATTGTCGTGCTTCCTTCTCCATGGTAGTTCTTCTTTCCTTCTGATTCGCGAGCCCAGCGAGTGATCGTTCCTAATCAGAAACACTGGTGACGCATACCTAACCTCGTCTCGTTCCACCTCACTGCATAAATCAGTTTGGCAACTACCAACAGTATCCTTACAAGTAGTTTTTATAAAAACTTGGCGAGAAAACCACGAGGTCTTCAGCCTCGTGGATGAATCGCTGTCTTTTAGCCTTGGTTGGCAATGTAGTGACGAATGGCCTCCTCACTGGCATTACCAATAGTGCAGCAGAAATATCCGTCACTCCAAAAAGTACGTTCTTTCCAGAAATGCCGTTGTAAATCCTTCTCATAAGTTCTCCGAAGCCGAGCAGTAGATTCTTGATTCCATCTGTGCACAATCGCCAGGGGTGAGATACCAGGTTCGCTTTTCACCAAACACTGCATGTGATCTTGATCGACCTCCATCGTTTCAAAAGAAAAATCAGATCGTGCTCCCATCTCTTCAAAGAGGCTTTTTACCACCTTTCCATAGGGAATCCAGAGCTTTTTCCTGTATTTACAGACGAAGATGAGGTGAGAGGCGATGAGAAACTTGGAATGGTTCTTTGATGAATAATCCATGATGAACGGGCGCTTACTCTCTTCATTTGCTCAAACTTTGGGATGGGTTTCAAAGTCAGCTTGTGCCCTTGAATATCCATGAGGATGGCATATCCTGTTGCCATCCTGCCCTTGATGAAGTACTCTTGACCGAGATAGTGAACCTTATCAAACTTACGGAAGCCTGCGATTTTGCCTGTGGGTATGCGTTGTGTACTGCGAACGCCTTTGGTTTGCTGGTAATCCCCATCGGGAACACATTTTTTCAGCAGCGCGCTGTTTGTTTGAAAAATGGGCTTTGCTCCTCGCGTCGCAATGACCGTTGCATCAAAGAGATGTTCTTTCAGAAGCCCGAGAAAGTGGCGATGTTCTTTGGTCACAAAGCCCCACGTTTCCTCTGCTTGCACCCGTTGGAGCAGCTGGTTACGAATGCTGTTCATCTGGGTAGGATGAAGCAGATTGCCTTTCCTCTTCCCTGCCTGCTTGAGTGTGACGGTGCCAGCATGCAGGCCATCATGGCAGGTTTTGCAAAGTGTCAAGAGATTCGCTTCCTCATCGCTTCCGTGTTCGCTGCGAAAAACGAGATGGTGAACTTCCAAACGTTGATCCTTCGATTTTCCCTGACAGTGTTGACAGGTATAACCATCTCGGGTGAGCACGTAGGCTTTGGTATGAGCGTAGCCGTAGTTGATCCCTTTTTGATACAGCCACTTGTTCTGCAACACTTCTGGATTTTTTAAGGCATGGGGATCAAAGGTTCCCGTTTCAAGCACCATGGATGTGATAGGCAATAACGACTGGACAAAGCGCATTTCTCGCAGATGAGCGTCGATTTTGCTCGTCATGGTGGGGGAAAATCGTTCCTTCTTGATGGAGTTTTTTCGATTCAGCCATCGTGCAGGCCGGTATCTTGTTTTTCGGTTGCGACGATTTCGGCGAGACGCCGCTCGCTCTCTCATCGTCCGGGCTATATCATTGCGGATTTCCACCTCAGAAAGATAGAGAACATTCCCGTTTTCATCTGCCACAGCCGAACCCATCAAGGAACTGCCTGTATCCACCCCAAGTGTCAATGGTTGCGTGTAGGTGTTCTCTGGCTGAGAAAGCAGTTGGATCGTAAAGGGTGTTCTGTGTACCACTTTGGCTTTTCCTTGTTTGAGTAACAAGCGGGCCATGACACCCGAACAGGGCATCAGTGGTGCCCTCTCTGGTGAAAACACATACACCATATTCATGAAACACATTCCTTTCGGAAAAATGCTCTGCTTGCGCAGGTGATGCGTATCCACGCACTGTGACCATGCATGGAATCCGGCCTCATCTCGACCATGTTAGAAAGGCTTTTTGCGCCTGGAGCACCGACCCTTTCCCCAGGTCTACTTAACTCCAGGCGACAGAGCAGCGGTCTGATGCGTCAACCGCAGGTGTCATGACCCATCTAACGTAGCTCGCATTTCTGCGGCTGAGTCTGGTGAACTCAGGCTTCCGAAGAAGCCGCTGAGTCTTTAGCTCAGCGGTAGTTCACTGTGGTTTCACTACCGTTTTATAGTAGTCACACAAATCCGTCACCACGCATTGGTTACAGCGCGGATGCTCATACACACAGATCCGCTGCCCATGCCTCAGTAACGCCTTGTGAAAATTGTAAATACTGCGCGCATCCTGCGGCAACAACGCCTGCAAGAGCTCGTGTGCCTGGTCCGCTGTCACCTTTTTACCAATTAGGCCCAACCGTATCGAAACCCTGTGCACATGCACATCTACCGGCAGCAAAGGTTTCTGACAACTGAACAGCAGCACACACGCCGTTGTTTTCGGACCAACCCCCTCCAGGCGACTGAGCCACGCAGCGCCCTCCTCCGTAGGGAGATCCCGCAGAAAATCAAGCTTGAGTTCACCGCGTTCTTCAGTAATACGGCGCATCAATGCCTGTAGGCGTGGCGCTTTCACCTCAGGAAAGTTGACATTCGCTATCGTCTCCTGCACCTCGCTCGTCGGCGCATCCCGCACCGCTTCCCACGAGCCGAACCGTCGTAAAAGATTATCATACGCCGCTGCCGTCTGCTCATCGCGTGTGCGATGCGACAGAATGATATCAACAAGCATACTCATCGGGTCTTTGCTTGAGAAGGGTTCCACCCCATATTTTTCCGTCAGCCGAAACGTTACCTCGATGGCTTTCGCAGATAAAGCTTCAACATCAGGCGAAGGATACCCATAATCAGCGCCATTGCGCTCACTGTGTGCCTTTTGCTTCACTCCTAATACTTACCCTCATAACTGAAAAATCTTCTGGGTCAGTCCAAAATGCAACTTCGCCACCTCCCCAAGCGCTTCCTTCCCACCCTTTGCAACAATCTCACGACCCACTGTTATGATCGCCTGGTCAACAACCCCTCTCGGCAAATGTTGTCCAACGCGTTGCGCTACCTGGTCCATATACCGCACATATTCAGCCTCAGCAACGATAGAAGCGGCTGCAACAGCACTATCCACCTGAGTATCCGCGCTCTGTACTAATGCAATGCGGCGCTCCTTCTTCCCCAATGCAGTTTCTATGATAGCCTTATCGCCAAACTGACGCGCAACCACCATATTACACGTCGTCTTTTCCAGCATGGCCTCAATTGCCCGCACATTGCCCCAGGCCCAGACACCATCCTGCCTCTGAACTTTCGCAAACGCCTCGTTGTAGCGTCTAGGCCCGATCGCCACGAGAGTGTACGGACAAATCGCCCTGATTTCTTCTGCCTTTGCCAGCAGAAGCTCGTCGCTTAACAGTGTACCATCGTGTATCCCGAGCATACTGAACTGAGCTTCGGCCCAGGCATCCACATGGATAGCGCTGATTACCAGTGGCCCAAAATAATCTTCCTTGCCCGCTATTCCTAACACAATACTCTCTCTCGCCGTAGGTTTTGAGCTTGGTGCCGTGTTAGCTTGCTCCACTGGTACTGGTTGCTCTACTGGCGGCATATCTTCAAAAGGCAGTGACACTTTCCCAGTTTTTTGTGCTGCTGCCGTATTGCGTTCTTCCTTCCACCTGCCAAGCTCATCCCATAAGGCCCCTTGTTTCCCCTGAATCAAAATCTTGCCACTTGGGTAGAAATCTACATTATTCCTGGTGAAGCCATCGTACACCACCACGCGATAGCCAAAGTCAATCTCCTTCTCCTCCACAAACTGCCATCCCCTTTGGGAAGCATGTTCGAGTAGGGATTGTATCGCCGCCTCGTGCGCCTCGTAATCCTTCTTTTTCTTCGCCATCTCAAACCCTATGGACAATGATCTCGATGCACTTCTACTATTAGATACCTCTCGTCAAGGTGTTTTTGGGAAAGCCAATGTTCCCTTTTCCGTTATCCGAAACTGAGACGTTTATGGACAGGCCACAAACGATGTTCGGTTCCTGCTTCCACCATCATTGCCTGCTGTCCCAGGTCTTACATGATGTCCACAGGCGTGAGTTCCCGCGTAACTCGCGGTACATCCATCAACTACGCTGATGCGGCCAAATTTAAGGCCGCATTCTCATCTCGATCAAGGACGACCCCGCACTGCTGACAGATGAAGACTCGTTCAGCCAGCGTCAAGTCTTCGTGTCTCCACCCACAATCAGAGCAGGTCTTAGATGAGGGATACCAGCGCGACACAAACTTGACCTGCACGCCAGCCTCGCGGGCTTTGTACTCCATCTGCCGCCTGAACTCATACATGCCCACATCGGCAATAGCTCGACTCAGGCGACGGTTCTTGAGCATCCCTGAGACCTGCAAATCTTCCAGCACAATGACCGCAGGCCGTTCGCTATCAGGCTTGGTTCTCGCCACGATAGCAGAGGTGGCTTTGTGCAGGGCATCTTTGCGCACGTTGGCAATACGAGCGTGCATCCTGGCTAATCTCGTTTTGGCTTTCTTACGGTTTTGAGAGCCTTTTTGCTTGCGAGAGTGTCGCCGTGACGTTCGTTTCAGCTTGTTCAGTTTCTTTCTCAGGGCTTTGGGATTAGCGAATGTGCATCCATCGGAACAGGTCGCTAATGTCTTGATACCCAGGTCTACACCAATGACTTCACCTGTCGCTGGTGTGGGCTCTGCCTGTTGCTCATGCACACAAATAGAGACGTACCATCTGCCAGCCTTTTCGCTGATCGTGGCGCTGCCGATCTTGACGTTCATGGGGAGGTAGTGGTGTTCCTTGAGTCTGAGCAGTCCGAAGCGCGGTAACTGGATCGCATCAGGATAGACGTGGATAGAGCCAGTGAAACGCGCACTACCAATGGCTTTCTTCTTGGATTTACACTTGGGATAGCCACATTTGCCTTTCCACTTGCCCTGCTTTTTCCGTTCGACTTTGCGAAAGAAATGCTTGAAAGCGCTGTCGAGGTCCCTGAGCGCCTCTTGAGCCGCGCACTTGGAAACCTCATACATCCATGATAGCTCTGTTTTCTTCAGAGCGTTGATCTCACGGTGCAGGTCAGTAGCATACAGCGTCTTCTCACCCGCTGTATAGGCTTCCTGTTTGCGCCGTAACCCATAGTTGTAGGCCCACCGAGCAGCACCACAATGCTTGCGCGCGAGCGTGATTTGTGCGTTATTGAGGTCAAGTTCTGCCTGGTAGCCTCGTTTGACCATCATGCTTCCTCCTCGGCTTTCATGGCGTGTTCAACACACTGCTTGATCTGCTCAGCACGGCGTTTTGAGGTTCTGCGCCCATAGATACGGCTTGCCATGCTCGTGATCACGGCGCTGAAGTCGTCTACCAGGTCATGGTCCGTATCACTGGGAAAGATGACCTCTAAGCGGCGTCCCTGCATCTGCATCAACTGCTCAATGTAGGTGAGTCCGAAGCGCGTCGCCCGGTCCCGCTGCTCGACCACAATCACGCCGATACTGGCATCAGTGAGCAACTTGAGAAACTTCGGACGGCTCTCATTCAGTCCCGATGCCAGCTCGCTGACGATCGTGGTAACCTGATAGCCGCGTGAGGCTGCATAGTCCTTGAGCCGTTGCATTTGCCGCGCTAAATCCTCTTGCTGATCTGCCGAGGAGACCCGCGCATAGAGTGCTACATTTGTTGGCGCTTCTGATGCGAGCGGCTCCCGTACAATCACGGTGCCGGTATCGAGTTGATAGGCGTCAAGTTTGCCAGCTTTCCACCACCGAAAAGCCGTCTTGTAGCTGACACCCATCTGTTTGGCATATGCGCTTAATCTCATGGGGATAGAATAGCATAAACGTCACCAAATGTCAACATTCCATTTAACTAATAATCGCCCTTGCAAATCCCGACATTACATGCTATTCTCGTACATATGTACAAATGATACCACCTGTCGCGCAATAGAGGGAATATTTACTCAAAAGAGGGGCTTGCGTACTATGCTTCAGGATGCTGTTGAGGGAGTACCTCAGCGAGGTACATTGCTGCGCCGTGCGCACGAACTTTTGGAAGGCATCGGGCAGCCTACCGCGGAAAGCCTGCTCATCCAGCACCTCTTTGGCGCGGGCGAAGATACTCCCAATACCACGAAACGCTCCTCCGTCTGGACCCTTCTGCTTCGCCAGACGCTCAACAGTTCCTCGCTATTTGAACAGACCGCTGACAACGAGTGGTCACTCTCTGCCTGGCGTAGCACGCACTTGCTCCTGGATGAGGTCGATTTTGTCGTGCTGGATACCGAAACCACCGGCCTGCGCCCTGGACCAGATCGCGTCATCGAAGTGGCAGCTATCCGCCTGCGTGGCGGTGAGGTCATCGACTCCTTCCAGAGTCTCGTCTCTTTCCCTACTTCCTGCGCTTTATTGAGGGCGCCATTATCGTCGGACATAACGTCGGTTTCGATATCGGCTTCCTCTCCCATGAGATGCACCTTCTTGGCCAGGCCTTCCCTATCGATGGCATCGATACTATTCCCTTCGCCCGTCGCTATCTCCCTGCATTGCGCCGCTTCAAACTCGATCTTGTTGCGGAACACCTTAAGATTCACGCGGCAAATCGCCACCGTGCTATGGGTGACGCTAAAGTCACTGCGGCCGTCTTCTTGAAATTGCTTGCCTTAGCGCAGCAGCAGGGTATCCAGACCCTTGGCAATCTACGTCGCCGTTTGCAATTGCCCGTTGCCTGGAGTGGCGATATCACCGACGCCTCCATTTCCAAACAGGTTGACCAGTGGCGTGCCGATGGCAAGCTCGCGAAAAAAATGGAGTCTCCTCCTCGCCCCAATGGCAGCCTCTTCCTCAATCCCGCCTGGAAGCGAGACTTCCCTGCCAAACCTGGCGTCTACCTGATGAAGGACGCCAACGGTCAGGTCATATACGTCGGCAAGGCAAAGTGCCTCAAAGATCGTCTGGCTTCGTACTATAGCCATCCGCTGGGCTATACGCGCAAAATGGACGGCCTTTTGCAGAATGTTCACGAGATCGAAACCCGCGTCTTAGGTTCCGAGCTGGAAGCCTTGCTCATAGAATCCCAACTCATCAAACAGCTACAGCCCGCCTACAACGTCCAATTGCGCAACTACGAGCTATACCCCTTTATAAAAATCGACGTACAACATCAATTCCCACGTATCTACTCTACCAGGGAAGTTGCCGCCGATGGAGCGCGCTACTTCGGCCCCTTCCGCAGCCGGCACATCGTCGATGTCACCATCGAGCTTATCCAGAAAGTCTTTCCCGTACGCACCTGTATTCGCTCCTTGCCGCCACAGGCCAAACCCTCCGACCCCTGTCTCCGCCTCCACCTGGATCGCTGCCCAGGCCCATGCAGGGGCAATGTCGATCCCGCGGAATATGCCAAAGTCATAGAGCAAGTCTGCGCCTTTCTCGGTGGCGAGCGAGAAGACCTCCTGGACCGCCTGCGCCGCCAGATGCTCGAAGCCTCCCAGCAAATGAACTACGAACGCGCCGCCTGGTTGCGCGACACCATTCGCAGTGCCGACGAAGTCCTGATCGGCCAGCGTTTAATCACCGGTGCCGTCGAAGCAAACAACCTCTTCATCGTCTATCCATCAGCCAGTGAAAATCACAACGAACTCTTCCTCATTCGCCATGGCCGCCTTGTCCAACAAAAATCTATCCCACACGAGCCGCAAAACATGAAGGAAGCCGTCTTCGAACTCTTAGACATCGCCGCAGTCCTTGGAGAACCACCCAGCATCGTGGGCAAGGCCGAAGTAGATCAAATAAACATCATCAGCCGCTGGATACATCGCCACAGCGAAGACCGAGCCTTCTTCCCCCTCCAACCCGCCCTCACCGACGACGATGAGCGCCACCTCCTCGCCCAGCGCATCTGGGTCGAAGTAGACGCCGCCCGCGCCCAACCAGTTGTGTTAGTTGTGAACGAAGAAGAGGAAATGTTTTAGAACATCAATCTTAAATCGGCTTCACAGGCCTATTCGTCCATAGTAGGGGCGACCCTTGGGTCGCCCTGGCCTGGACGTGTGGTCGCTCTCTTTAACTACGCCAAAGCCGCCACAGTAGCCGCGTACGCCTCAGCGGTCGTATAGCGCGGCTTCCATAACCCCGTGGCCTTGAGCTTCTCGTTAGAACAAATAAGAGAGCCTTCCCCGCCCACCCACTCTGGTCCGAAAACAGACTCCCCCTTTTGCCAGCTAGAGGTAACCGATTGCACTATCATTTCGTGTGGAATCTCTATGACATTCAAACCCGCTGCCGCGGCGATATGTGGCATCGAGTCGGGTTCATCTCCCACGACATTGTACGCTCCCGGCAAATCATGCTGCACCATCGTGTGAAAAGCAGCGGCGAGATCATCCTCGTGCACAAACTGCAGCTGGCTATGATGCGCCTCAGGGCTTGTAAAGTAGCTCTTGTTTGGGTGGATCATCTTACGGCAACTCTTGACATCAAAGCAACCCCTTTCATGAATACCTCGGGAGGAAATTCCCACCTTCTGCAAAAGATTATAGCACTCCATTTTTCTTGCTCCCCATAAAAAAACGTTGCCCAACACACGTTGAAATGTTACACTGTAAAACACAAACTCACTTTTCTTAAAGGAGCCTCATTACATGCTATTATCTGACAAGCGGATTATGGAAGAGTTGGCGCACGGCAATATCGTCATAGAGCCGTTTGATCAGCGACACCTCGGCACTAACTCATACGACTGCCGCCTCGGCGAATGGTACTTCCAGGGAGACGCCAATATAGAAGTCATGCACCTCGACAACCCCGATGAAATTCGCCTCTACTGGGGCGAGCCTCGTAAAGCCAGGGATGGCAAAATTGCCATCCGGCCAGGCACCACCATCCTCGCGCACACCCAGGAAATCATCGGCGGCCACAACGGCTACCTGGCCAAAATGTATTCACGCAGCACCGTTGCGCGCTCAGGCCTCTCAGTCTGTCGCTGTGCCGGAGTCGGCGACGTCGGCTATATCAGTCGCTGGACCATGGAAATCAGTCCGCATTTGCCAGCTCACCTTTGAGTTTGTCGGCGAAACACTAAAAGAGTATCGCGGCAAGTACGGCAAAGGCGACCAGCACTGGACACCGGAGGACATGCTCCCCAAACCCTATTTTGACTGGGATTATGACGTCTACCGCACAGATAAAGGAAGCAGAGTGTAGAGTGTGAGTAAAGGGCGATTGATCTCCTTTGAGGGACTGGATGGCGCCGGCAAAACGACCCAAATGGCGTTATTGGAACAGTGGTTGGCGCCTCGTAATATACCCTACGTGCGCA
This sequence comes from Chloroflexota bacterium, assembly GCA_005881495.1. The sequence goes on along the minus strand of VBHI01000071.1, from coordinate 1,932 downwards.
CGCGCGAACCGGGCGGCACCCCTCTCGGTGTGGAGATACGCCATCTCTTGCTCAACCGTCCCGATCTTGCCATTACCCCGCTGGCGGAGGCCTTTCTTTTCCAGGCCGACCGCGCCCAGCACTTTGCCAAAGTTGTACTGCCAGCGCTTGCAGCAGGAAAACTGATCATCACCGATCGCTGCTTTGATGCCAGTATCGCCTACCAGGGGCATGCCCGGGGCGTCGGCATAGAGCTTGTCGCCCGCCTTTCCCTGATCGCCACCCAGGGACACATGCCCGACCTGACCATCTTACTCGACCTCGATCCCACCCAGGTGCATACCCGCACCGATATCACCAGAGACACCAGCGGCCTGCGCGAAGCACAAACCCGTTTCGACACCGAAGCAGAGCAATTCCACCAGCGTGTGCGTGAAGCCTTCCTCGTCCTCGCCCGGCTCTCCCCCGACCGCATCAAAGTCCTCGACGCCTCACTCCCCCCACAACAAATTCACCAGCAAATCATCGCCCTCGTAGAACCCCTACTAGATCACCCCTGACCTTTTTTGATCGAATACTCTGTCCATAGTAGGGGCGACCCTTGGGTCGCCCTGAACGTGTGGTCGCCCGGTCTTGTGGTCGCCCTGGACGTGTGCTCGTCCTCGTAACATGTGGTCTTGTGCTCGCCCAATCTGCTTCCCCCGGTTGCCTTCTACATCACCTCCAACCTCTTCTTCCTCTTCACCGCCTCAAAATACCCCGGATCAAGCTCTAAAGCCCTGTCAATCGCTGGCAGCGCCCCAACCTTGTCCCCCAGAATACCCAGCACCCACGCCTTGCCATCCCATGCCGGAACAAACCTATCATCCAACACCAGCGCCTGTTCAAACGCCTTGAGCGCCTGCTCATACTGAGCGAGCATCGCCTGGCAAGTCCCCTTAATGTACCACGCCTCCGCGCTACTCTCGTCCAACTGTATCGCTCGTTCAGCCGCGGCCAGCGCCTCGACATAGCGAATAGCCGTTGACAACTGCTGGCTATAGTCTATCCAGAACGCTGCCTGTTCCTTACGACGCTCGTTCTCATTCGTATCGGTATCCATCAATCCATCCATTCCCATACCCAATAAAACTCACCATCGTCTCCCCACCTTACTCCGTAGAAGCGCTCGACTTCAGTTGTAGGGAATCGTCACTCTCCCCTTTTCTCCCTTAACTTCTGCCACTCTTCCACCACCTCCTGGTATGCCTCCCAGGTATCCACATCGTAACTAGCCGCGACATCCCTCAATTCAACCGTCTCAACCTCCTCACGGTGCTTCTCCAGCACGCTGCGTCCCCCTTCATCACCGCTAACCTCCATCAACTCGCCAAACAAACTCGCCGCGAAAAGCGTCGGCCCTCCCCGTTTCCCGCCATACAAAGGCGCCACAATCCGTTTCCTTTTCATCCTCCAGGTGTCAATCAGCGTATCGATCACCCGCACCGTAATCAACGGCTGATCCCCCAGCATAATCAGCGCGCTATCCACCTCAAATTGAGCTCCTTCCTCCCCTGCCTCACCTGCCTTCTCTTCACCTCCATCCGCCTGCTTCCTCTTCTTCAAATCTCCTTCACGTTTCTCTTCCTGTCCCCCCTCCACATAGTTTCTCTCAATCAACACCCCTAACCCGGCGCGCATCGATGTGCTCATACCCTGCAAATAGTCGCGATTCTCCACCACAATAACCCCTGGTCGTTCCAGGTAAGCAGCCATCTGTTCCCGTACCTGCTTTGCCTGGTGTCCCAAAACCACCACAATCGGACGCGCCTGCGCAGCAAGCGCAGCCTCGATCACATGCGCCAGCACCGGCCTTTCATCCAGCAACAACAACAATTTATGCCGTCCCCCACCCATCCTGCTTGAACTTCCCGCCGCTAGAATAACCGCTGCCGTGCTACTCATATTGATCAT